>NZ_LKEK01000075.1:0-194221 GCF_001466905.1 Pseudomonas sp. ICMP 3272 | reverse complement strand
CCCCCGGATCAGTGACAGGGCGAAGGAACCCGACGAAGTCGGGCCGGAAACAGGAGCGAGGACTTTGCCTACTTTGGTCCCTCAAAGTGAGGCGCCGTAAGGGCGCAAAGGTGACCTGAGTCGAACACAATCCACCTGACCTCACAGGACAAGCGTGTGACGCAGAGCGTCACGAAAGGCATTACCACGCGGAGCGTGGGAACGAGAATCTGAGCCGAACGCCAATCACCTGACACCACAGAACCACGAACTGCATGCCTACGCTTAGCGCAGGCATGATAGTCATCTCAAGTGAGCACAGAGACGATAATGCAGGTCGCCTGAATCAGCGGCGCCGGAACAGCGGCAGCGGCTCGTCGGTTGCAGCCTGATAGGTGACCGAAAAGTCCTTGAGGCCTTCCAGCGCCTCGTACGGATCCTTGTCGGCACGTACCGCGAACGCATCGAAGCCACAGCGGCGCATGTAGAACAACTGATCGCGCAACACGTCGCCGATGGCGCGCAATTCGCCCTTGTAGCCAAAACGATCACGCAACAGGCGTGCGTTCGAGAAGCTACGACCGTCAGTGAACGCCGGAAAGTTCAGGGCGATGACCTGAAACTGGTCCACATCTGCGCCGATCTCTTCAGCTTCTTCATCACTGTCCAGCCATACGCCAAGGCCGCCGTCACGTGCCTTGAGTGCGTGAGCGTGTTCACGCCACAGCGCCAGCGGCACGATCAGGTCATCAGCGTTCGACAGGCTGTCAAAGGTGGTTTCCTTCGGCAGCAGGTGCCAGGTTTCATCAATGACTTCGTTGTTCTTAATGATTCGCTGCATAGACGCGCTCCTTGAAAGGGTCAATGCCAATACGTTGGTAGGTGTCGATAAAGCGCTCGTCTTCGGTACGTTTTTCAACGTAGACGTCAATCAGCTTCTCGATCACGTCCGGCATCGCCTCCTGGGCAAAGGAAGGGCCGAGGATCTTGCCGAGGCTCGCATCGCGGCTGGCACTGCCGCCGAGTGAGACCTGGTAGAACTCTTCACCTTTCTTATCTACGCCCAGCACGCCGATATGGCCGACATGGTGGTGGCCGCAAGCGTTCATGCAGCCGGAAATGTTCAGGTCCAGCTCGCCGATATCGAACAGGTAGTCCAGATCGTCGAAGCGGCGCTGGATGGATTCTGCAATCGGAATCGATTTGGCGTTGGCCAGCGAGCAGAAATCACCGCCAGGGCAGCAGATGATGTCGGTCAGAAGACCAATGTTCGGTGTGGCAAAACCATTGTCGCGCAGCTCGTTCCACAGGCTGAACAGCTCGGCCTGCTCGACGTCAGCCAGGATGATGTTCTGCTCGTGGGAAGTGCGCAGTTGACCAAAGCTGTAGCGATCGGCCAGATCGGCGATGGCGTCCAGCTGCTTGTCGGTCACGTCGCCCGGCGCAACGCCGGTTGGCTTGAGCGACAGGGTCACAGCAATGTAGCCAGGCTTTTTGTGGGCCAGCACATTGCGTTGACGCCAGCGAGCGAAGCCTGGGTGCTGAGCGTCCAGCGCTGCCAGTTCGGCGTGCTGGTCGCTGAGAGCCTTGTATTGCGGGTCGACGAAGTGCCGGGAAACGCGCTGCACTTCGGCTTCGGTCAGAGTGGTCTGACCGCCACGCAAGTGAGCCATTTCGGCGTCTACCTTGGCGGCAAAAACCTCAGGCGTCAGTGCCTTGACCAGAATCTTGATCCGCGCCTTGTACTTGTTGTCACGACGGCCATAACGGTTGTAGACCCGCAGGATGGCGTCGAGATAACTCAGCAGGTCCTGCCACGGCAGGAACTCATTGATGAAGGCGCCAACAACCGGCGTACGGCCAAGGCCGCCACCTACCAGGACACGGAAGCCCAGCTCGCCGGCTTCGTTGCGCAACGGCTCAAGACCGATGTCATGTACTTCGATGGCGGCGCGATCACTGGTCGAGCCGTTGATTGCGATCTTGAACTTGCGCGGCAGGTAAGCGAATTCGGGGTGGAAGGTGGTCCACTGACGGACGATCTCGCACCATGGGCGCGGATCTACCAGTTCGTCTGCCGCCACACCGGCAAACTGGTCGGTGGTGACGTTGCGCAGGCAGTTGCCACTGGTCTGGATAGCGTGCATCTGCACGGTCGCCAGTTCAGCGAGAATATCGGGAACATCTTCAAGCGCAGGCCAGTTGAACTGTACGTTCTGGCGGGTACTGATGTGCGCGTAGCCCTTGTCGTAGTCACGGGCAATTTTGGCCATCATGCGCGCCTGACGCGAGGTCAGCTGGCCGTATGGAACCGCCACACGCAACATCGGCGCAAAGCGCTGTACATAAAGACCGTTTTGCAGGCGCAACGGTCGAAATTCTTCTTCGCTCAGTTCCCCGGCCAGATAGCGTCGGGTCTGATCCCGGAACTGCTTGACGCGGTCCTCGATGATCTTCTGATCGTAATCGTCGTATACGTACATATAGGTCCTGTTCTCAGGCTTCGTCATGAAGCAGGGCAGTTGCGTCAGTCCGGGCACACGCCCGTCACTCGCGGTAGCCTGCTTCATCTGGTCAATTCTGCGCGCACGGCCGCGCACTCCGTCGGGAGCGAAGGCGACGATAGCAGTTTGCAGTTATCGATAAAAGTGATGTTTATATATATGCAAATCACTAAAAGCGATAAGCAAAACCGCGTCCGTGCATATCCCTGCTTGCCGTGTGGGCAAGACTCGACTTAACTGAACGTTGACCGATGCCGAGCAGGTGTCGGAACACTCCTATTCATGTGCAATCACCCATAAGACCGACAAGAGGCGATGCGATGAGCAAGCACCCGAAAGTAACCAAGCCGGGCAGATCCGTGGACACATGGGCCATTTTATTCATTGTCATTCTGGCGGTAGGCGCAGCGATGTTCTGGGCCAGCAGCCAGTGAAGGGCTGATAAAGAATCTGCCGGAGTCTCCAGAACCTTGCTGCCGCAGCCGATAACACGCTCGTAGTGCTAAATCCCTGCTGCTTCAAGGTTCGTTGATATGAAGGCGTTACATGCTGGCTGGCTGTTACTGTGCAGTTGTCTCTGGGGCGGGGCGACACATGCCGCCTCGGTGGTATTTCTGAACCCCGGCGCACCATCCGATGGCTATTGGCAGAGTTACTCCCGGGTCATGCAGACGGCTGCCGACACCACCGGCATGTCACTGAAAATACTCTATACCGAGCGCGACACCCGCAAGTTGCTCGATCTGGCGCGAGCGGCGCTGCAAGGGGATGAGCGCCCGGATTACCTGTTGTTTTCCAATGAGTTGAATATCGCCCCTGAAGTCCTGCGCATGTCCGTGGGCAGCGGGGTCAAGCTGTTTGCCGTCAACAATACGCTGACCGAGGACCAGATTCGGATTCTCGGTGATCTGCCATCGCGTTATCCGGACTTCATCGGCAGCCTGGTGGGCAACGATGAACAGGGCGGCTATCTGACGGCAAAGCGGCTTATCAGTCTCGCGGCGCCTGGCGCAGACGGTCAGGTCATCGACATGCTCGCGTTTTCCGGGACCAACACCACGCCCGTTTCCCTGTTGCGTGAAAAAGGCATGCTGCGTGCCCTGTCAGAGCACCCAGAGGTGCATCTACGGCAGATTGCGCTGGGTGGCTGGCGCCGTGATCGCGCGCTCGAGCAGGCGCGCGTGCTGTTCAATCGCTATCCGCAGACACGCCTGGTGTGGGCTGCCAACGAGCAAATGGCGTTCGGTGCGATGGATGCATTGCGCGAGAGCGGCGGCAAGCCGGGGCAGGACGTGCTGTTCAGTGCGATCAACGGCACGTCGCTTTCACTGCGGGCTCAGCTCAATGGCAGCCTGAGTGTCGTGGCTTCAGGGCATTTCACCCTGGGCGGGTGGGCCATCATTCTCTTGCACCACTATGACACTGCTCAATGGCAGGCCCGGCAACAGATCGGCACACGAATCATTGATGTGATTCACGTGGTCGAGCCACAGGATGCGCAGCGCTTTCTGGATGCCGCCCGGGACGAGCATTACCGGCTCGATATCCAGGCATTCAATATGGAAGCTTCTGGCGAAGCGTCGCCATTTTCGCTGAAAGGCATGTTGCCGCCTGACCACTCAGGCGGCAGATAACCGGTCAGGCGTTACTCGTCGTAGCCCAGGTTGGGTGCCAGCCAGCGCTCGGTGACGCTCAGGTCCTGGCCTTTGCGGGCGGTGTAGCTTTCGACCTGATCCTTATCCACCTTGCCTACCGCAAAGTACTGCGCCTGAGGATGGGCAAAGTACCAGCCGCTGACGGCCGCAGCCGGGAACATTGCGTAGTGCTCGGTCAGGAACACGCCGCTTTTGCCGGGCGTATGTTCGGGTGTGCCTTCCGGCAGCGGGTCGAGCAGGGCGAACAGGGTGCCTTTTTCGGTGTGATCGGGGCAGGCCGGGTAGCCGGGAGCCGGACGAATGCCCATGTACTGCTCCTTGATCAACGCCTCGTTGTCCAGCGCCTCGTCTTTGGCGTAACCCCAGTATTCCTTGCGCACCTGCTGGTGCAGCCATTCGGCACAGGCTTCGGCCAGACGGTCGGCGAGTGCCTTGACCATGATCGAGTTGTAGTCGTCGCCCTTGTCCTGATAGGCCTTGGCAACTTCTTCGGCACCAATGCCGGCGGTGGTGATGAAGCCACCGATGTAGTCGGTCAGGCCACTGTCTTTCGGCGCGACGAAGTCGGCCAGCGAGAAGTTCGGCTTGCCGTCAGGCTTTATGGTCTGTTGGCGCAGGTGATGCAGCTTCGCCAGCGGCTTGCCGTCGTCGCCATAGACCTCCAGATCATCATCGTTGACCTGATTGGCTGGCCAGAAGCCGAATACTGCACGGGCGCTGATCAGTTTCTCGTCGATCAGCTTGCGCAGCATCTGGGTGGCGTCCGCATACAGCGCGGTGGCCGCTTCACCGACCACTTCGTCGGTCAGGATGCGCGGGTATTTACCGGCCAGGTCCCAGGAGATGAAGAACGGTGTCCAGTCGATGTATTCGGCCAGCACGTTCAGGTCGATGTCCTGCAGTACCCGCGTGCCGGTGAAGGTCGGCTGGGCAGGGGTATAGTTTTCCCAGTCGAATTGCGGCTTTTTTGCCACTGCCGCGCCATAACTCAAACGCTCGGTGCGCGCGCTGCGTGCCGAGGTGCGCTCACGTACTTCGACGTATTCCAGACGGGTCTTTTCAATAAAGGCCGGCTTCAGCTCTTTCGACAGCAACTGGGTCGCGACGCCGACCGCTCGGGAAGCATCGGTGACGTAGATGACTGCGTCATTGCTGTATTTAGGCTCGATCTTCACCGCCGTGTGCGCCTTGGATGTGGTCGCGCCGCCGATCATCAATGGCAGGTGGAAGTCCTGGCGCTGCATTTCTCTGGCGACATGGACCATTTCGTCCAGTGACGGCGTGATCAGGCCGGACAGGCCGATGATGTCGCATTTCTCGTCGCGGGCCACTTGCAGGATTTTCTCTGCAGGCACCATCACGCCCAGGTCGACAATGTCGTAGCCGTTACAGCCCAGTACTACGCCGACGATGTTCTTGCCGATGTCATGTACGTCGCCCTTGACCGTCGCCATCAGGATTTTGCCCTTGGCTTCGGGCTTGTCGCCCTTTTCCAGCTCGATGAACGGAATCAGGTGCGCCACTGCCTGCTTCATCACGCGCGCGGACTTGACCACCTGAGGCAGGAACATCTTGCCTGCGCCAAACAGGTCACCGACCACGTTCATGCCCGCCATCAGCGGGCCCTCGATCACTTCGATAGGGCGGGTGAATGCCAGGCGCGACTCTTCGGTGTCCTGGACGATGTGCGTGGTGATGCCCTTGACCAGCGCGTGTTCCAGACGCTGATTGACCGGCCAGCTGCGCCATTCCTCGGTTTCGGCCTCCTTGACGCTGCCATCACCCTTGAACTTGTCGGCAATTGCCAGCAATGCATCCGTGCCCTCGGGATTGCGGTTGAGCACTACGTCTTCGACGCAGTCACGCAGTTCAGCGGGAATCTGGTCGTAGATTTCCAGCTGCCCGGCGTTAACGATGCCCATACTCAGGCCATTGCGGATCGCATGCAGCAGGAACACCGAGTGGATCGCTTCACGCACCGGGTTGTTGCCACGGAACGAGAACGACACGTTGGACACCCCACCCGAGGTCAGGGCATACGGCAGCTCGTCACGGATGTAGGCGCAGGCGTTGATGAAGTCCACGGCATAATTATTGTGCTCTTCGATACCGGTAGCGATGGCGAAGATGTTCGGGTCGAAGATGATGTCTTCCGGCGGGAAGCCCACTTCGTTGACCAGAATGTCGTAGGAGCGCTTGCAGATTTCCTTCTTGCGCGCCTCGGTATCGGCCTGACCCTGTTCGTCGAAGGCCATGACCACCACGGCCGCGCCGTATCGCTTGCACAGCCGCGCGTGATGAATGAACTGCTCGACGCCTTCCTTCATGCTGATGGAGTTGACGATGCCCTTGCCCTGGATGCACTTGAGGCCGGCCTCGATCACTTCCCACTTGGAGGAGTCGATCATGATCGGTACGCGGGAAATGTCCGGCTCGCCTGCGATCAGGTTGAGGAAGGTCACCATGGCCTTCTTCGAGTCGAGCATCCCTTCGTCCATGTTGATGTCGATCACCTGGGCACCGGCTTCGACCTGCTGCAGGGCGACTTCCAGCGCTTCGGTGTAGTTGTCTTCACGAATCAGACGGGCAAAGCGGGCAGAGCCGGTGATGTTGGTGCGCTCGCCGACGTTGACGAACAGCGACTGACGATCAATGGTGAACGGCTCGAGGCCCGACAGGCGGCAGGCTTTTGGAATGTCCGGAATTTCGCGTGGCGCGTAGCCCGAAACAGCCTCGGCAATCGCCTTGATGTGCGCTGGCGTCGTACCGCAGCAACCGCCGACGATGTTCAGGAAGCCGCTTTGCGCGAACTCTTCGATGATCTTCGCCGTCTGGCTCGGCAGCTCGTCGTATTCGCCAAAGGCGTTGGGCAGACCGGCGTTGGGGTGCGCAGATACATGGGTGTTGGCCTTGTTGGCCAGCTCTTGCAGGTAAGGGCGCAGCTCGCTGGCACCCAGTGCGCAGTTCAGGCCGACCGAGATCGGTTTGGCGTGACTGATCGAGTTCCAGAACGCTTCGGTGGTCTGGCCGGACAGGGTGCGCCCCGAGGCATCGGTGATGGTCCCGGAGATCATGATTGGCAGTTCAAAGCCCACTTCTTCGAACACGCCCTGCACGGCAAAGATCGCCGCCTTGGCGTTGAGGGTGTCGAAAATGGTCTCGATCAGGATCAGGTCGGCGCCGCCCTCGATCAGCCCTTTGGTCGCTTCGGTGTAGTTCTCGACCAGTTCGTCGAAGGTCACATTGCGATAGCCGGGGTTGTTGACGTCCGGCGATAGCGAACAGGTGCGGCTGGTAGGGCCCAGCACGCCCGCCACGAAACGCGGTTTGTCCGGGGTTTCCAGTGTCTTGGCGTCTGCGACCTTGCGCGCCAGGCGTGCACCTTCGACGTTCAGCTCGTAGACGATCGATTCCATGCCGTAATCGGCCTGGGAGACCTGAGTGGCGTTGAAAGTATTGGTTTCGAGGATGTCGGCACCGGCATCCAGATAAGCCTTCTCAATGGCGCCGATCACGTCAGGTCGGGTCAGGATCAACAGGTCGTTGTTGCCCTTTACATCACTTGGCCAATCGGCGAAGCGCTTGCCCCGATAATCCTGCTCTTCAAGCCTGTAGCTCTGAATCATGGTGCCCATGCCGCCATCGAGGATCAGAATCCTCTGTTTCAGAGCAGTAAGAAAGGCTTGATGGCGGGCGCTGCGGTCAGACATGGGGGCTACCTTGAGAAGGTCGATACTTTAAAGGACGGGATGATAGCAAACCGGAACGGTTTTGGTGGTGCTGCGGCTTTTGCATGAAAATCATTCATGTTGGAGGCAATTACGGCCTAGTAGAATTGTTCCATTTTTAATGACAGAGCCTACGGGATATGCCGCACCGTTTGTTGGCAAGCATCGCCTTGCTTTTTATCTGCTGTGCTGCACAGGCCCAGACACCCTCAGCCACACCCGCAAGCCCGGCTATTTCCTACGTAAAGGATATTCAGCCGATTCTTACCGAGAAATGCGTTGCCTGCCATGCCTGCAACGATGCTCCCTGCCAGTTGAACCTGGGCAGCGGGGAAGGCGTGAGCCGTGGTGCCAGCAAGACCCCGGTTTACCAGGGCGAGCGTAGTGAAGCGGTAGCGCCGACCCGACTGTTTTATGATGCGCGTGATACCGAGGCTTGGCGCGGCAAGGGGTTTTACTCAGTGCTGGAGGCCCAGGGCAGTCAGGCTGCCCTGATGGCGCGCATGCTCGATCTGGGGCGCAGCGCGCCGTTGCCGGCCAACAGCAAAATTCCGGACGAGATCGCGCTGGGCATCAATCGCGAAAATGTGTGCCCGCTGCCCGGCGAATTCAACGCCTATGCCGCAGCTCATGCGCAACAAGGCATGCCACTGGCGGTGGCTGGCCTGACCGATGCCGAATACCAGACGCTGCAGCGCTGGCTGGCTGCCGGTGCGCCGGTGGAGCAGCAGACCATTACCCCGAGTGTCACCGAGGCCGCGCAGATCAATGCCTGGGAGGCGCAGCTCAACGAGCCTGGCGCGAATCAGGCGCTGGTCGGTCGCTGGCTGTTCGAGCACCTGTTCCTGGCGCATATCTATTTCGAAGGCGGTGAGGCGGGGCACTTCTTTCAGTGGGTACGTTCGCGAACTCCAAGCGGCAAGCCTGTGGACCTGATCGCTACTCGTCGCCCCGACGATGATCCGGGCAGTGACTTCTATTATCGATTGATCCCTGTGCAGGGCGTGATCGTTCACAAGACCCACATTACCTATGCCATGAGCCCACAGAAACTGATGCGGGTCAGGCAGTTGTTCTATAGTAAAGACTGGAAGGTCAACGCACTGCCTGGCTATGGCCCTGGCCATCGGGCCAATCCGTTTCTGACCTTTGAAGCGATCCCGGCAGCGGCGCGTTATCAGTTCATGCTCGACAATGCCGAGTATTTCGTCCGCACCTTCATTCGCGGGCCGGTCTGTCGCGGGCAGATCGCGACCGATGTGATTCGCGATCAGTTCTGGGTGCTGTTCCAGGACCCGTCGCACGATCGCTACATCACCGATGCGACGTATCGCGGGGAGGCTACGCCATTGCTGGCCATGCCGGGGCAGAACGATGACGTGGGCAGCGTGCTGAGCCTGTGGCTGTCCTACCGCGACCGGCGCAATGAGTATGAAGACCTGCGCCGCGACAGTTACGCGAAAATGCCAGCGCCGGGCTGGAGCACGCTGTGGGCAGGCAATGACAATGCCTTGCTGACCGTTTTCCGTCATTTCGACAGTGCGTCGGTCAATAAAGGGCTGATTGGCGACGTGCCGCACTCCATGTGGCTGTTCGACTACCCGCTGCTGGAGCGCACCTATTATCAGTTGGCGGTGAACTTCGATGTCTATGGCAACGTTTCACATCAGGCACAGACCCGGCTGTATTTCGACTTGATCCGCAACGGTGCCGAAATCAACTTCCTGCGCCTGATGCCTGCCGATCGCCGGGAAGACATACTCAGCGATCTTTATCAGGATGGCGGCAAGATCAAGATGTGGCTGGATTACCAGAAGATCGACGACGATACGCCAACCGGTATCAAACTCGATGAAAAGGCCGCGCAGCGCGACTTTGCGTTCAAGCTGATCGAGCGTTCCGGCAGCCTGAATGCCGCGCCTGATCCGATCAACCGCTGCAGCGGGGCGTATTGTTCTCGGCCAAACCTCGACAGCAGTTTTGCCCAGGCGGAACAGGCACTGAGCCGTTTGACCTCACGCCCGGCGGCGGGCCTGAAAGTCATCGATCAATTGCCGGAAGCAAGCATGCTGCGCATCGAGGGCAGCGACGGCAAACGCATGATCTACAGCATGCTGCGCAACCGTGCGCACAGTAACGTCGCGTTTCTGCTGGGCGAGTCTTATCGCTATATACCGGGGCTGGACACACTGACCGTCTACCCGGGCGTGCTCAGCAGTTATCCGAATTTCATCTTCAATATTCCGGTCGCACAGGTGCCGGCCTTTGTCGATGCCATGCAGCAGAGCAAGGATCAGGCGAGTTTCGAACAAATCGTCCAGCGTTGGGGCATCCGTCGTACTCATCCACTGTTCTGGAGTTACTTCCACGATCTGAATCGCTACGTTCAGGAAACTGAACCACGCGAAGCGGGTGTGCTGGACATGAATCGCTACGAGAACCTCTGAAAAACCGGGGCTTCACGCCGCAGGCCCTTGTGCAACATGGCCTGCGGCCATCTTTACTTCCTGAACGAAATGTATCTCGCGCGATCTTTTTTCCAAAAAGGTGGTCCGAAATGGTGCGCGTCATAGGCCGGTTTATCAAACGACCCATGATTGAAAGTCAGGCAGTAGAGGTTTTTTGTGATGTTGATTTCAGTTCAGGCGCTACGTGCGTTCGCAGCGTGGGTCGTGGTGTGTCATCACTTCATGCAGATTTTTTTCGATTTCAAGGCCAGCGGCCCGGTGGGACAGTTCTTTGTGTCGAAGGGCGCGGTCGGCGTTGATATCTTCTTTGTCATCAGTGGTCTGGTTATCTTTTTGTCGACGCAGAACAGCGATATGCCTGCACGGCGCTTCATTCTGCATCGTCTGATTCGAATTGTTCCGGCCTATTGGCTGTATACCGCCGCCATGGCGTTGTTGTTGCTGATTGCAGCACCGATGCTCCCGCATCAGGTCATCGGCTGGCAGAACTTCCTCTTGTCACTGGTATTCATTCCTTCCGAAAACCCCGGCGGTTATGGCCTTTACCCGACGCTTAACGTCGGCTGGACGCTCAACTATGAGATGTTTTTCTACCTGCTGTTCTCGGTGGTATTCCTCTTTCAACAGCGTCACCGGCCGCTGATCATTGCCGCAGCGCTGTTTGCGGTCAGTGAGGTTCTGGCCCGCACCGGGCTGATCAGCCGCTTCTACGGCAATGACATTATTTACGAATTCCTGCTGGGTATCGGCATCGGCATCCTCTATCGCCGTGGCTGGATCAAACAGGCGCTATGGCTACCGCTGGCGGGTATTGCGGTAGGGCTGTATGCGATCAATCACCTGACCAATGAGCAGCGTCTGCTCAACTGGGGCCTGCCGAGTGCCTTGATCGTGCTGTCGTGCATCTCGCTGGAACCGTATTTCCAAGGCAACAGGCTGCTCAAGGTACTGGGCGACTGCTCGTACTCGGTCTACCTGCTGCACGTTCTGGTGCTGTACGGCGGCTTGCTGATGGCGCAACGCTTTGGCCTCAGCCCCTATGTGGTTTTCGCGTTCTGCGTGCCGATCATCGCCATCGGTGCCTGGGTCAGTTATGAGTGGATCGAGAAGGGCCTTTACCGCCGGATGAAAGCCTGGCTGGATGGACGCCGAGCGGTCAGCCGGGCGCAGGCATTAACCTGACAAAAATACTAGGACTTTGTGTGACGGTGCCGATTGGCGTAAACTGCTGGCACGTCTGCGAGGAATTTTCATGACCGCTATCACTATTACCGATGCCGCCCACGATTATCTGGCCGATCTGCTGGAAAAGCAGAACACCCCGGGCATTGGCATCCGCGTATTTATTACCCAGCCCGGCACTCAGTACGCTGAAACCTGCATTGCCTACTGCAAGCCGGGTGAAGAAAAGCCGGAAGACAAGGCTATCGGCCTGAAGAGCTTCACCGCCTGGATCGATGGTTTCAGCGAAGCGTTTCTGGATGATGCCGTGGTTGACTACGCCACTGATCGCATGGGCGGCCAGTTGACCATCAAGGCACCAAACGCCAAGGTGCCGATGGTCAACGCCGACAGCCCGATCAACGAGCGCATCAATTATTATCTGCAAACCGAGATCAATCCCGGCCTTGCCAGTCACGGTGGTCAGGTCACGCTGATTGATGTGGTTGAAGAAGAAGCGAAAAACATTGCCGTTCTGCAATTCGGTGGCGGTTGCCAGGGTTGCGGTCAGGCCGATGTCACGTTGAAGGAAGGTATCGAGCGTACGTTGCTTGAGCGCATTCCCGAGCTGTCGGGCGTTCGCGATGTGACCGACCATACGCAGAAAGAAAACGCTTACTACTAAGCCTTTCTCTGCTGCGCAAAAACGCCCTGACTGTTCAGGGCGTTTTCGTGTGCGGCCGTCGCTGGTGGTCAGGTCAGTTCCACCAGTACTGCGCCTTCGTTGACCATCTCTCCCTCATGGCAGTAAAGCGCTGTGACAACGCCGGCACTGGCAGCGCGGATGCTGTGTTCCATCTTCATGGCCTCCAGCACCACCAGTTGCGCCCCGATCTCGACCGTCTGACCCACTTCAACCAGCACGCGCACGATGCTGCCATTCATGGGGGCTGTCAGGCCGCCATGCTGGCTATCACTGGCATCGGCCTGCGCGATGGGGTCAAGTCGGGTGATGGTGTGTAGGTCGCCTTGCCATTTGAGGTAAAGCGCATTGCCACGGCGTATCGCCAGATGCGAGCGGCGCACGCCGTTGTGTTCGACAGTCAGATGCTCGTTGCTGAGTTTGAACGGTGAGTTGCTGCTGTTGCGCAGGTAGACGGTTCGGGTTTGACCATTGCAGATCAGTCGCAGATCCGTCTCTGCAGGCAGGCCTGCGCGAAAGCCTGTGCTGGCCGCCCAGGGCGAGTGCAGGTCGGCTTGATCGACGCGTGCCGTTTCGCTCTGGCTGAAGGCCTCGGCGGCGGCCTGCCAGAGTTCCTCACACAGTTCACCCGCTTGCGGCAGCAATTGATCCTGATGGCGGGGAATGAAGCCCGTGTCCAGTTCAGCGGCGGCAAACGCCGGATGGGCGATGATTCTGCGCAAAAATGCCAGGTTGGTTCTGACACCGCCCACTGCGAACTCATCCAGCATGCCGAGCAGGCGCAAACGGGCCTGCTCACGGTTTTCGCCCCAGGCAATCAGCTTGCCGAGCATGGGGTCGTAGAAGGGTGAAATGCTGTCGCCCTCGCTAACGCCGCTGTCCACGCGCCTGCCGGAGCCGGACGCGGATTCTCTGTAGAGCTCCAGCGTGCCGGTTGCAGGCAGAAAATCGTTGGCCGGGTCTTCGGCATATAGCCGGACCTCAATGGCGTGGCCGATCAATGGCACTTGTTCTTGAGTAATGGGCAGTGGTTCGCCTCTGGCCACCCGAATCTGCCATTCCACCAGATCCAGGCCCGTGATGTATTCGGTCACCGGGTGCTCGACTTGCAGGCGGGTATTCATCTCCATGAAGAAAAACTCGCCGCGCGCGTCCAGCAGGAATTCCACCGTGCCTGCGCCCACGTAACCGATGGCCTGTGCGGCCTTGACCGCCGCTTCACCCATGGCCTTGCGCAGTTCGGGTGTCAGGCCGGGCGCAGGTGCTTCTTCGACGACCTTCTGATGTCGGCGCTGAATGGAGCAGTCGCGCTCATTGAGGTAGAGACAGTGACCATGGCGGTCGGCAAACACCTGAATCTCGACGTGGCGCGGAGTGAGGACGTATTTCTCCACCAGCATTCGCGCGTCGCCGAACGAAGAAAGCGCCTCGCGTTGAGCGGAGGCCAGCGCTTCGGCCAGTTCGCCGCTGTGCTCCACCACCTTCATGCCTTTGCCGCCACCGCCTGCCGTGGCTTTCAACAGCACGGGGTAACCGATGCGTTCAGCGGCGCTGCGGAACGTCTCGATGTCCTGTGCGTCGCCGTGATAGCCAGGTACCAACGGCACGCCAGCCTGCTCCATCAGCGACTTGGCGGCAGATTTGCTGCCCATGGCATCGATGGCCGAGGCGGGTGGGCCGAGGAAAATCAGCCCTGCCTCTTCAATGGCACGGGCAAAGTCGGCATTTTCGGACAAAAAACCATAACCGGGGTGAATCGCTTGCGCGCCGCTTGCCCTGGCCGCATCGATAAGCTTGTTGATCGCCAGGTAGCTTTCTGCTGCCTTGCTGCCTCCAAGATCCACACGGATATCAGCCTCATGGCTATGCCGTGCGTCACGGTCAATGGCACTGTGCACGGCGACTGTGGTGAGCCCCATGGTTTTCGCGGTCCGCATGATGCGACAGGCAATTTCACCGCGGTTGGCGATCAGCAGCGTGGTCAGCTCTGGGGTACTCATGATTGCGAGTCCTTCTGTGATTCTTGCCGGGCTGCAAGCGCTGCTGGCGATTGATCGCAGTCTGGCTGCCAGCCGGGTGTGCGTTTTTGCAGGAAGGCGCGCAGGCCTTCCTGGCCTTCGGCGCTGGTACGGATGCGCGCGATGGCGCTTTCACAGTAGCGGCGCAATGCAGGTGTGAGTTCGCCGCTGCCGACTTCGCGTAGCAACTCCTTGCTGACCCGCATGGCCTGCGGGCTATTGAGCAGCAGGTTGTCGACCCACTCCTGTGTGCGGGCTTGCAGGTCGGCAGCCGGGTAGCACTCGGCTATCAGCCCCATCTGCTGCGCTCTCTGGCCATCGAAACGCTCTGCGGTCAGGGCGTAGCGCCGCGCCGCACGTTCGCCGATGGCCTGCACCACAAACGGACTGATAACCGCTGGAGCCAGGCCGATGCGTACTTCCGACAGGCAGAACTGCGCATCCGCTGCCGCAATGGCCATGTCGCAGCAACTGATCAGGCCCAGCGCGCCACCGAACGCTGCACCTTGCACCACCGCAAGCGTCGGAATTTTCAATTTTGCGAGGCTGTACATCAGCTCTGCCAGTTCACGGGCATCGTCCAGATTGGTGTTGTAGTCCAGCTCTGCTGCCTGCTGCATCCAGGCCAGATCGGCACCCGCGCTGAAATGCCTGCCACGCCCGCGCACCAGCAGGAAGCGCAGGCTGGCATCACTTTGTACCTGGTCCAGTGCGAGGATCAGCTCGCGAATCATCTGCGCATTGAAGGCATTGTTCTTGTCCGGTCGATTCAGCCACAGCGTGGCGAAACCACGTGGGTCGGTGATCAACTCTATGGTTGCGAATGAGGTCGACGTCATGGTCATTTCCCGTCTTACATCCGGAACAGGCCGAAGGTAGTAGATTCGATGGGCGCATTGAGCGAGGCGGACAGGGCCAGCGCAAGAATGTCGCGGGTTTGTGCCGGGTCGATGACTCCGTCGTCCCACAGGCGGGCGCTGGAGTAATAAGGGTGGCCTTGATGCTCGTACTGATCGAGAATCGGCTGCTTGAGCTCGGCCTGCTGTTCGGCGCTGAAGGCCTGGCCGGCACGTTCCGCCTGCTCGCACTTGACCTGCACCAGCACGCCCGCTGCCTGCTCGCCACCCATCACGCCGATTCGCGCGTTGGGCCACATCCATAGAAAGCGCGGGTCGTAGGCGCGGCCACACATGCCGTAATTTCCTGCACCGAAACTGCCGCCGATAATGACCGTGAACTTCGGCACCTTCGCGCAAGCCACGGCGGTCACCAGCTTGGCCCCATGCTTGGCGATACCCCCGGCTTCATACTTCTGACCGACCATGAAGCCGGTGATGTTTTGCAGAAACAGCAGGGGAATTCCTCTCTGGCAGGCCAGTTCGATAAAGTGCGCGCCTTTCTGGGCGGCCTCTGCGAACAGGATGCCATTGTTGGCCAGTATCGCGATCGGGTAGCCATGCAGGCGAGCGAAACCGCAGACCAGCGTGGTGCCAAACAACGCCTTGAATTCATCCAGTACCGAGCCATCCACCAATCGCGCGATGACTTCGCGTACGTCAAACGGCTGTTTTGTGTCGGCCGGGATGATGCCGTACAGGTCCTCGCTGGCGTACAGCGGTGCAATGGGCGTGACAGCGTTCAAGTGGCCTTGTTTGCGCCAGTTCAGATTGGCAATGCTGCGTCGCGCCAATGCCAGCGCGTGCTCGTCACTGTCGGCATAGTGGTCGGCCACCCCGGAGGTGCGGCAATGCACATCCGCACCGCCCAAGTCTTCAGCGCTGACTATTTCGCCGGTGGCGGCTTTTACCAGTGGCGGGCCTGCGAGGAAGATGGTGGCTTGCTGGCGCACCATGATCGCTTCGTCGGCCATGGCTGGAACATAGGCCCCGCCTGCGGTACAGGAACCCATGACCACGGCAATCTGGGGAATGCCTTGTGCGCTCATGTTGGCTTGATTGAAGAAGATGCGCCCGAAGTGTTCGCGGTCCGGAAACACTTCGTCCTGGCGCGGCAGGTTGGCACCACCGGAGTCCACCAGGTAAATGCACGGCAGGCGGTTTTGCTGGGCGATGGTCTGCGCGCGCAGGTGCTTTTTGACGGTCAGCGGGTAATAGGAGCCACCTTTGACCGTCGCGTCGTTGGCGATGATCATGCATTCGACGCCCTCGACCCGGCCGATACCGGCAATTACCCCGGCGGCCGGAACCTCTTCGCCATACACCTCATGGGCGGCCAGTTGGCCGATCTCCAGAAACGGCGATCCGCTGTCCAGTAAACGGTTGATACGCTCGCGGGGCAGCAACTTGCCGCGTGACGTATGGCGCTCCTGGGCCTTGGGCCCGCCGCCTTGGCGAACGATGCTCAGCAACATACGGAGCTCTTCGACCTGCTTGAGCAGCGCGGTGCGATTAAGGGCAAATTCCGGCGAGCGGGCGTTGATGCGAGTCTGCAGAATGGTCATGGTAGCTCCGCAATCAACGGGTTTCGTTGAACAGTTCGCGACCGATGAGCATGCGCCGGATCTCGCTGGTGCCTGCACCGATCTCGTAGAGTTTGGCGTCGCGCAACAATCGACCGGCCGGGAACTCGTTGATGTAGCCATTGCCGCCCAGAATCTGGATGGCATCCAGCGCCATCTGCGTGGCGCGTTCGGCGCTGTAGAGGATCACGCCCGCGGCGTCCTTGCGCGTGGTCTCGCCACGATCACAGGCCTGGGCAACCGCGTACAGGTAGGCGCGGCTGGCGTTGAGCTGGGTGTACATGTCTGCGACCTTGCCCTGAATCAGCTGGAACTCGCCGATACTCTGGCCAAACTGCTTGCGGTCGTGAATGTAGGGCACCACCACGTCCATGCAGGCCTGCATAATTCCGGTCGGCCCGCCAGAGAGCACGACGCGTTCATAATCGAGGCCGCTCATCAGGACCCTGACACCACCATCAAGCACGCCCAGCAGATTCTCTTCGGGCACCTCGACGTCATCGAAAAACAGCTCGCAGGTATTTGAGCCGCGCATGCCCAGCTTGTCGAACTTGCTGCCGCGCGAGAAGCCTTTCCAGTCCCGCTCGACGATGAATGCGCTGATGCCATGCGCAGCCTTTTGCAGATCGGTCTTGGCGTAGATCACGTAGGTGTTGGCGTCCGGCCCGTTGGTGATCCAGGTCTTGCTGCCGTTGAGTACGTAGTGATCGCCGCGCTTGTCGGCGCGCAGCTTCATCGATACCACGTCCGAGCCTGCATTGGGTTCGCTCATGGCCAGCGCGCCAACGTGCTCGCCGCTGATCAGCTTGGGCAGGTATCGCGCTTTCTGTGCCGGGCTGCCATTGCGGTTGATCTGATTCACGCACAGGTTGGAGTGTGCGCCGTAGGAAAGCGCCACCGATGCCGAGCCACGGCTGATTTCTTCCATCGCCACGACATGCGCCAGATAACCCAGGCCTGCGCCACCGTATTCCTCGCTGACGGTGATGCCGAGCACGCCCATCTCACCGAATTTGCGCCACATGTCGACGGGGAACAGGTTGTCCTTGTCGATCTGCGCAGCGCGAGGGGCAAGCTCTGCGGCGACGAAGGATTGCAACTGGTCGCGCAGCATGTCGATGGTTTCGCCCAGGGCGAAGTTCAGGCTGGGGTAACTCATGGGTAGCGTTCCTGTTTTATTCTTGGAGATGGTTCTATGCGGATTGGCTATGACCTTTACGTTAACGTAAACCTGCGGGTGTGTGCTGTCAATCAGGCTTGTGCGCGGAGGGTGGGGGAGGGTCGGGAGTCAAAAGCAAACGCTGGAAAGCACGAAGGGGAGCCTGGGCTCCCCTTCAAGGTATGTCTCTATGCTCTTTTTTGTTTTTCGGGTGGCCTGTTGTTGTTTTTGGCGACCTGACCCTTTACTGCTTTTTTGAGCGGTCCGCACGCGGGACCAAGAGCAAACGTATTTTTTTGAGCGCTGATCAAGCTTTCATCATGTGATCCAACCAGTTCGGGAGCTGCCTCAGGGCAGTTTTGTTGTTCTCTGTCTGGCTGCAGAACGACTTGCAAGGCAAGCAATTCAGAAAAGCTGTCCACTTCAAAAAAATCTGTTAGCTACGTCTCTGTCCGTGTTGTTCTTGTTGTGTCAGAGCCGGTACGTGTTGTTTTTATTGGGTTGCTGCGTGTTTTTATTTTTGTTGTACAAGTGATATAGCAGGACCCGTGCCAGTTTTTTAAAAGCCCCGTAATACCGGGAGCTGAACGTCTTTTTCGGGCATCGGGCCATCTGATTCGGTTGTCGAGTGTTTCCGTGTTACCCGTTTGTCTCGACTGGACGCGGGGCAGGGTAACACTGTGTGACAAGTTGTCGCACCCTGTTACCGACAGGTGACAGTCGTTAAGCAGACAACCGGGCCTTGGCCACGCGCGAGCCATTGCTGCGTTGCAGCACGTCGCAGATGCGCTGGCCTGCGGCAATGACCTGGTCCAGATCAACCCCGGTTTCAATACCCATGCCCTGCAACATGTACAGCACGTCCTCGGTGGCAACATTGCCGCTGGCACCCTTGGCGTACGGGCAGCCGCCGAGGCCTGCCACGGAGCTGTCGAAGACCTGGATACCTTCCTCCAGGCTGGCGTAGATATTCACCAGTGCCTGGCCGTAAGTGTCGTGGAAGTGCCCGGCAAGCTTGCCACGCGGGATCTGCGCTGAGACGGCGTTGAACAGCGCTCGCGTGGCCCCCGGCGTGCCGGTGCCGATGGTGTCGCCCAGCGAAACTTCATAGCAACCCATCGCGTAGAGTTCGTTGGCGACGGCTGCGACCTGCTGAGGCGAGACACTGCCCTCATAAGGGCAGCCCAGCACGCACGACACGTAACCCCGAACCTGCACACCATGCATCTGCGCCGCCGCCATGATGGGCGCAAAGCGCTCCAGGCTTTCGCTGATCGAGCAATTGAGGTTACGTCGGGAAAACCCTTCGGTTGCCGCTGCAAACACCGCAACCTCCCTGACACCCGCCGCCAACGCATCTTCGAACCCGCGCAGGTTGGGTGCCAGGGCAGAGTAGATAACGCCTTCACGCCGCTGGATATTTTCGAACACTTGGGCGGAGCCAGCCATTTGTGGCACCCATTTGGCCGAAACAAAACTACCGACTTCAATGTGGCTCAGTCCGGCTGCCGTCAGGTCATCCACCAAGCGCACCTTGTCGTCGACACTGATGGGTTGTGCTTCATTCTGCAGGCCGTCACGCGGGCCGACTTCAACGATATTTACCTTTTGTGGAAGAGACATGGCAGCGCCTTGTGGTGGTCAGTGTGAAGTGGCAGCAGTTTTATCGAGCGCAGCCCGGCAACGCTCTTCGGCGGTGTCCAGCTCCAGTTGCATTTGCCGGATGTCCAGCAATTGTTGTTCGAGCTGTTCACGGCGCTCGGCGATCTTGCCGAGCATGGTCTGCAACTGCTTCTGGTTGTCACCGGCAGGGTCGTAGAGCGAGATCAGTTCCTTGCATTCAGCCAGCGAAAAACCGATGCGTTTGCCGCGCAGGATCAGTTTCAGGGTGACTTTGTCACGGGCGGTGTAGATGCGCTCCAGTCCCTTGCGTTCAGGGCTGAGCATGCCTTGCTCTTCGTAAAAGCGGATCGCGCGGGTGGTGATATCCAGCTCACGGGCGAGCTCGGAAATGCTGTAGGTCTGACTGCTCATGGTGTCGCTCAACGAGATATTCAGCACTCAACCTACGGCGTGCTTTACGTAAGCGTCAAGCAGAAGTCGTGTTGTCAAGGCGCGCCAAGCCGCGCCTGCCAAATTAGAAATGACTTTAACAAATTAAAGCATTTAATTTAAAAACAATGGCTTGGTGTTTTTATCTCATGCTTTCTCGAGGCTTTGTTCCTGCGCCACGACCCGCTGTGAAAGCTCGATGATCTGCTCGCGCATCCAGCGGTTTGCCGGGTCCTGATCAGTGCTTTCATGCCAGTACAGATGGGTTTCGACCGAAGGCACATCGTTGACCGGTAAGTGGACATAGTGCAAGTCGTTACGGCGGGCGAAGCGTTCCGGTATGGTCATGACCATATCAGTCTGCTGCAGGACCTGTGTCGCCATCAGGTAATGCTGCGAGCGCAACGCAATCCTGCGCTGAATGCCCATCTTCCCCAACGCCAGGTCTACGTGCCCCAGTCCGCTACGCCGACTGGAAATATGGATGTGTGCCTGGCTCATGTAATCATCCAGCGTCAACGTGGCCTTGTTTGCCAGCGGATGCGCCTTGCGCATGCCGCACACATAGCGGTCTTCCAGCAGCTTGACGTGGCGAACCTGCGGGTCGGTATTGAGCGGTGCATCCACGGCGAAGTCGAGGCGCCCGGCAGCCAGCTCCTTGGTGGTTTCCCGACGCTTGGACAGAAAGCTTTCGATGGTCACGGCAGGCGCAAGGCGTCGCAGCCGCTGGAACAGCGTCGGCAGGATCACGGCCTCGGTCAGGTCGGTCATGCTGATGCGGTAATTCTTGTTGGCCTGCAACGGGTTGAATATACGGCTTTCCTGCACTGAGACCCTGAGCAATGAGAGTGCACTGCGCACCGGGCCGATGATGTTTTGCGCCATCGGTGTCGGCACCATGCCTTGAGCCGTGCGCACAAACAGTGGGTCGTTGAAGGTCTCTCGCAGCCGCGCCAGGGCGTTGGACACCGCAGGCTGGGTAATGCCTACAATCTGCCCGGCCCGGGTCAGATTGGCTTCGGTGTAGATGGCGTCGAAGACAATGAAAAGATTGAGATCGACCTTGCTCAGGTTCATTGATGAGCGCCTCGTGCTGTTATTTTGATTCGCTGTTCGGCAGGCTGGGGACGCCGCAGCGGTGATGGATCATATATCGGTTATGAATGTTTATACACGCCGAGAATAGATTAGATAAATGTATGGCGTTTCTCTAGCATCAGGATCATGCATTCGACACCCTGATCGAGAAGGTAGTGGCCCATGGATTTCGCGTATTCCCCGAAGGTGCAGGCATTGCGTGAGCGCGTCACCGCGTTCATGAATGCATACGTTTATCCGGCCGAGCCGGTTTTCGAACAGCAAGTGGCCGAAGGCGACCGCTGGCAGCCCACCGCGATCATGGAAGAACTGAAAGCCCGTGCAAGGGCTGAGGGGTTGTGGAACCTGTTTTTGCCGGAGTCTGCGCTCGGTGCCGGCCTGAGCAATCTGGAATACGCGCCGCTGGCGGAAATCATGGGGCGTTCGATGCTGGGCCCCGAGCCGTTCAATTGCTCTGCGCCTGACACCGGCAACATGGAGGTGCTGGTTCGCTATGCCAGCGAGGAGCAGAAAGCTCGCTGGCTGGAACCGTTGCTGCGTGGCGAGATTCGTTCTGCTTTTGCCATGACCGAACCCGATGTAGCGTCATCGGATGCCACCAATATGGCCGCTCGCGCCGAGCGCGATGGCGACGAATGGGTGATCAATGGCCGCAAGTGGTGGACTTCCGGTGCCTGCGACCCACGCTGCAAAATCCTGATTTTCATGGGCCTGAGCAATCCTGACGGGCCGCGCCATCAGCAACACTCGATGATTCTGGTCCCGGTCGACACGCCGGGCGTGAAGATTGTCAGGCCGCTGCCTGTGTTCGGCTACGACGACGCGCCCCACGGGCATGCCGAAGTGGTCTTCGATAACGTCCGGGTGCCGTTTGAAAACGTCTTGCTGGGTGAGGGGCGCGGCTTTGAAATCGCTCAAGGCCGGTTGGGACCAGGCCGCATTCACCACTGCATGCGCTCCATCGGCATGGCCGAACGGGCACTTGAGTTGATGTGCAGGCGCTCCGTCGACCGCGTCGCCTTCGGCAAGCCGCTGGCCAGGCTGGGTGGCAATATCGACAGGATCGCCGATTCGCGTATGGAGATCGATATGGCCCGCCTGCTGACCCTGAAGGCGGCCTACATGATGGACACGGCAGGCAACAAGGTCGCCAGAAGTGAAATCGCGCAGATCAAGGTGGTAGCGCCGAACGTGGCGCTGAAGGTCATAGATCGGGCGATCCAGATGCACGGCGGGGCGGGGGTTTCCAATGATTTCCCCCTGGCCTATATGTACGCCATGCAGCGCACACTGCGTCTGGCAGACGGCCCGGATGAAGTACACCGCGCCGCTATCGGCAAGTATGAACTGGGCAAATACCTGCCGGCAGACAGGGAGCGCAGCCAGTCCTGAGCCGGTAGCCGATAACTGCGCCCAGGCTACTGCACCCAGACTTCGACCCGACGGTTCTTGATTCGGCCGTCATCGATGTCATTGGTAGCTACCGGCATCTCATCCCCCAGGCCGACGATGTCGCGAAATGTCACGCCGCTTTTCAGCAGCTCGCGGCGCACCGCCATGGCGCGCAGCCTTGAGAGCAGGGCTGCGCGAGCCGGATCGCTTTTGGCATCACCAAAGCCGACCAGCGTGACATGTTGATTGAGCTGGTTGCTGGTTTTCAGGTACTCCGCCACCCGCTTGAGGTCCTGCTGCGCCTTGTTATCCAGCTTCGCACTGCCCTGGGCAAAGCGAAAGTTGACCGACAGCCGTTCGGCCTTGCGCGCCAGTGCCTGATACTCCGCAGGCATCTGCGCGGTAGGCTGCACCTTGAGTGCCTGCACGGTCTGCGCGACAAAGCCGCTCTGCGCCACGATGGCCTGACCCTCGGCGCTTTGCGCGAAACGGACCAGCGCCTGCGCCCAGCGTTGATGAGCTGAGGTGGGCACATAAAAGTAGAGCCGTCGCGACAGAGGATAGTCTTCGGTGGCAATCAGACTGACAGTCGGGAGCATGGGTCTGGAATCACCATCGGCAATGGCCACCGCTTTGGCACGCCTGATGGACGGTAGCCCGATAAAACCTATGCCATTGATGTCCTTGCTGACCTCGTCGGAAAGCTGCTCGCTGGATTCAAAGCGTGCGGCTGTGCCGGACAGGTTCTTGCCGTACTTTGCAAGTATCAGGTCCTTGAATGTTTCGTAGGTGCCGGACTTCTCATCGCGAACATAAAGATGAATGGCTCCCGGATTTCCGCCCACTTCTGCCCAGTCCCTGACTTCCCCGCTGAAAATACGCGCCAGCTGCAGCGTATCCAGCTGTCTGACCGGGTTGCCTGGGTGCAGAATCACAGCAACGCCATCGATGGCAATGGTTTGCTCGCTTGCTGCGCTTTTCAGGTCGCCCAGGCTGCTCAGGTCCTTGGCTTCCTGATCCTTGATAGGTCGGGAAGAGGCGGCGATATCGGCGTTACCTGCTTTGAGCGCAGTAAAACCGGTGCCTGAACCATGTGCGGCGATTTCGATGCTGACCGTCTGCCCTGTGGAGCTAGTGCCGACGACGCGCTGTTCATTCATGGCATTGCCAGCAACAGTCTGCACCGATTGCAGGCCTTGCTTGCGCATCAATCCCTCAACCAGCGCGGGGCCCAATTGAGCATTGATGGTGTTCGAGCCTTGAATGCGCAAGGCAGGTATTTCGCCTGCGGGCAGCGGCAGTGCTGCCAGCGCAAGGGCGGGCAGGGTGGCGCTCGACAGAGTCAGCGCCGTTAGCAAAGCGCGCAGCATCGGCGTCACCATGAGTCACGGGAGGGTGCCGGGAGAATAAGACAGAAAGATTTCCGGAATATGACGATTGCTCGACCACTGCGTGCACGACCCGTTTCTGCATAAAGCCGGGTCGCGCGCGAGGGCACTTTTTCAGTTCAGTTCCAGCCAGATCGGCGCGTGGTCCGACGGCTTTTCCATACCGCGCAAATCGTAGTCCACCCCAGCGGCCTTGATGCGTGGCTGCAGGCCGGTAGAGGTCATGATCAGGTCGATACGCAGACCGCGCTTGGGTTCGTCTTCAAAGCCACGGCTGCGATAGTCAAACCAGCTGAATCGGTCGACGACCTCCGGGTACAGATAGCGGAAGCTGTCCACCAGGCCCCAGTTTTTCAAGCGCTCCATCCACTCGCGTTCTTCGGGGAGAAAGCTGCACTTACCGGTTTTCAGCCAGCGCTTGGCGTTGTCTGCGCCGATGCCGATGTCGCAGTCCTGCGGAGAAATGTTCACATCACCCATCACGATCAGCGGCTGTTCATTGCTGAAACGGCTCTCCAGCAGGGTCTGCAGGTTCTCGTAAAAACGCTGTTTGGCTGGAAACTTGGTCGGGTGATCACGGCTCTCGCCCTGCGGAAAGTAGCCATTCATGATGGTGACCGGCTGCCCATTGCTGTCGGCATAAGTGCCCCAGATGAAGCGCTTTTGCGAATCCTCGTCGTCTCCTTCAAAGCCCTTGTGCAGAGCCAGCGGAGGGTTGCGCGATAGCAGGGCAACGCCGTAATGGCCTTTCTGGCCGTGGAAATGCACGTGATAGCCCAGCGCTTCGACTTCCGCGTGGGGGAATTGCTCATCCGAAACCTTGGTTTCCTGAAGGCCGATTACGTCAGGTTGGTGTTTGTCGATCAGCGCCGCCAACTGATGAGGTCGAGCGCGCAGACCATTGATGTTGAACGAGACGATTTTCATAAAACAGCGGTCCTGAGCAAAAACAAACAGCGATGCTAGCTGACCTGTGGTTGCAGGACCAGCACCGTGTCAGACACCTTGCAAACAGAGGCCCGGACAAATCGTTGGAACTGTTATCAAGTGCCATCACTCGAAAGCCTGCTTGCCAAAACTGCTGCGCCAGACGCAGTTCCGTTAACACGAGGCTTTTTATGTCCCTACCTGCTGCCATCACGGGTGAAGTTCGTCAACTCGACAGTGGTTATTCCCGTGAAACCCGCTCCTTGCTGTTCAGGGCCTATCGGCACGATCCGACGTTTGCCTATCTGTTCAATGCCGAGCGTGAGGGATATGAGCAACGCGTGTTGGCGACCATTCGCCAACTGGTCAAACAACACTTCCTGCAAGACCAGCCTGCACTCGGTCTGTTTCTGCAGGATCGGCTGGTCGGCGTAGCGCTTATCGCGCCACCGCAACGTCGTCTGGGTGTCACTGAAAGCTGGGCGTGGCGTCTGCGCATGGTGATGGACACCGGACTGGGGTGCACCCAGCGTTATCTGGCTTATTACAACGCGGTGCTGGCCTGTGTGCCGTCCGAAACCGTGCATGTGCTGCCGTTGATAGGCCTGGACCCGGAATTTCAGGGTCAGAAGCTGGGGCAGGATTTGAGCGAACAACTGCTTGGGGCGTTGCACGATTGGTGCGCGGTGGATGAGCACTCTCAGGGCATCGTGGTAGACACGGGAAACCCTCGTTATCTCGAGTTCTATAAGCGACAAGGCTATGAGGAAATCGGCGAGATTGCGGTAGGACCTGTCCGAGAGCATGTGTTTTTTCACCCCAACCCTCAGGTTTCACTGCCGGTCCCTGACGTAACGGTCTGAATCTCCGACAATTCGTGGGCTTCCAGTGCGGCCCGTCGATCGTGTTAGCATCTACGCCCATGAAGCTTTTCAGACTATTCAGCAGCCTGTTTCTGATGACCATGAGTGCAGCGGCGCTTGCCCAGGCCCGCCTTGACGTCAGGATCAAGCCCGCCAACCCGGAACTCAAGGCCAACGTCGAAGGGTATGTGGGGGATTTGGGCGAGCGTGACGTTAAGGCATTGCGCAACTTCAGCCTGGGTGCCGAACAGCAGGCAGAGAAAGCGGCTCAGGCGCTTGGTTATTATCAGGCGCAGATCGACAGCGAGATCAAGGACGAAGACCAGCCACGTCTGGTGATCAATATCCAGCCGGGCGAGCCTATTCACCTGCGCAACGTGGTAATTCGCGTCGAAGGTCCGGCAGCATCGCTGAAAGCCTTTCGGGTCCCCAAAAGCGACGCGCTGAAAACCGGTGCGGTGCTCAATCATGGCAATTATGAAAATGCCAAACGCCTGATCCAGAATCAGGCGTCGCGTTACGGTTTTTTCAGCGGCCACTTTACCAGCCAGCGCCTGGCTGTTGACCCGCGAGCCGGGGTTGCCGACATCGAGCTGGTCTATGACAGTGGTCCGCGCTATTCGCTGGGCAAGGTCAAGTTCAGTGGCAATGCGCCCTTCGATGACGATTTGCTCAAGCGCATGGTGCCGTTCAAGGAAAATACCCCTTATGACTCACAACTGATCGCCGAATTGACCCAGGCCATGCAGGGCAGTGGCTATTTTGAAGGCGTGCGGGTCGATGCCGCGCCTACGGCAGCTGAACATCAGGTCATTCCGGTGACCGTTCAGCTTGAAACCCGCAAGCCCCGCACCATGGGCCTTGGCCTGGGCTACTCGACCGATGTCGGGCCGCGTGGCAAAGCCAACTGGACCCGACACTGGGCCAATCCACAGGGCCACAGCTACGGGTTCGAATCGGAAATATCCGCGCCTCGGCAGAATGTCGGCCTGTGGTACGACGTGCCGCTCGATCCGCCGTTGACCGATAAACTGCGTTATGCCGGTGGCTATCAATACGAAGAGATTGCTGGAACCGACAGCCTCAGCAAGCTGCTGACTGCCGGGCCTGAATGGCATAGCAAACTGCCCAGCGGCTGGGAGCGGGTCATCTCGCTGAAATGGCAGCGTGAAGAATACCGGCTGGGCGACGATTCGGGCCTGAGCACGCTGTTGATGCCCGGTATCAGTTATTCGTACCTGCGCAGCGATAACAGCATCGACCCCCACCAGGGCTACCGTTTGCAATTCGACACCCAGGTGGCCAAGGAGGGCATGTTGTCGGATGCCAATCTGGTGCATGCCAATGTGCTGCTCAAAGGGCTGACGACAGTCGCGCAGAATCATCGCTTTCTCGGCCGCGTGCAGCTGGGTGGCAACCTTACTGACGGTTACACCTCGATACCGCCGTCGCTGCGTTTTTTTGCCGGTGGCGATCAAAGCGTACGGGGTTATGACTACCAGAAACTGTCACCGACCAACTCTGACGGCGACCGCATTGGTGGGCGTTACATGTTTGCCGGGAGCGTCGAGTATCAGTACTCGATTGCGGATAAATGGCGGCTCGCGACCTTCATCGATCAGGGAAACTCATTCAACAGTCTGGACAAGCCAGACCTGAAAACCGGCGTCGGTTTCGGGGTGCGCTGGGTATCTCCGGTGGGTCCGTTGCGTCTCGACCTGGCGCACGCGCTGGATGACGAGGGTGGCATCCGCCTGCACTTCTCGATGGGGCCGGAACTTTGAACAGGATGAACATCAAGCGTATTGCAACGATTGCCGGACTGAGCGTGATCGCGTTATTGCTGCTGGTGATCGTGAGTGTCGGTGTACTGCTTGGAACCCAGGCAGGCAGCCAATGGGCGCTGGCCCGCGTGCCGGGCCTGCAACTGGAAAACTTTCAGGGCCGCCTGGGCGGGCAGTGGAGTGCCGAGCGCCTGGTGTGGCAGCAAGGCGCAGACCGTGTCGAGGTGCATTCTGTCGATTTCGCCTGGACGCCCGCCTGCCTGCTGAAGATGACCTTATGCATTGATCGCCTGCACGCGGGGCAAGTACTGCTGCGTTTTCCTCCGAGCGGTGCGCCGAGCAACGAGGATCCTTTGAGCCTGCCCGCCGTCAAGTTGCCGCTTGCCCTGCAACTGGGTGATATACAGCTGGGCAGCCTGCAACTGGATGGCGTCGAACAGTTGCGCGACCTCAAACTGGCGGCGCACTGGACCGCCGAAGGCTTGCAGATCGACAGCGCGCACTTGCAACGCGATGCGCTGGTGCTGGACCTCAATGGTCTGCTGAAGCCCGAGGGCGACTGGCCATTGAGCGTAAAAGGTCAACTGCAACTGCCGCCACAGGACGGTAAGCCCTGGACACTGGCGCTGGATATTCAAGGTGACGTGCTCAAGACCCTGCAACTCAAGGCTGACAGCAGCGGCTATCTACCAGGGCAACTGACCGGTGAGCTGCAACCTTTGGCTGAGCATGTGCCAGCACGATTGAAACTGACTGCAGAACATTTCAAACCCAGCGCAGCATTGCCCGATACCCTGCAACTCGACCAGCTCCTGTTGACTGCCGAAGGCGATCTCGACTCGGGTTACCAGATCAACGGCACTGCCAGCCTGCCCGCAGAAAAAGGCCCTGTGGCGTTGTCGTTGCAGGGGCGTGCGGATGCCAACGGGGCAACCATTGCAGCGCTTGATCTGGCCGCCAACGATCAACAGCGTCTGGCCATCAACGGCACGTTGAACTGGCAGAGTGGTTTCTCGGCTGATGCGAGCATCGACTGGCTGGATTTCCCTTGGCAGCGTCTGTATCCGCTGGAGTCCGAACCGCAAGTATCGTTGCACGCCTTCAAAGGTGAGATTTCCTACACCGACGGCAATTATCTTGGCAATTTCAACGCCAGCCTCAAAGGACCTGCTGGCGCGTTCACGCTGATCAGTCCCTTCAGTGGCAATTTGCAGGAAGTCCATCTGCCGCAACTGGAGCTGGTCGCAGGGCAGGGCAAGGCCAGCGGTTTCCTGAACCTGCAATTTGCCAATGGCGTTGGCTGGGACACTGCACTGGACCTGAGCGCGCTGGACCCTTCATTCTGGGTTGCCGAACTGCCCGGCACGCTGGCAGGGCCATTGCGCAGCAAAGGTCAATTGGTCAACGAGCAGCTCGAACTTACCGCCGACCTGGACCTCAAGGGACGTCTGCGTGGCCAGGCCGCGCTGCTGCAAGCCAAGGCTGACGGTCGTGATCAGCAGTGGAATGTCAGCAACCTGAACATTCGATTGGGTGACAACCGGGTTCAGGGTAATGGCAGTTTGCAGGAACGTCTCAAAGGGCAGCTGGACCTTGACCTGCCGCGTCTGGCTCAATTGTGGCCGCGCTTGCAGGGGCAGGCCAAAGGCAGGCTCGACCTGACGGGAACACTTCAGGCACCGCAAGGGCAACTGGCGTTGCAGGGCAGTCAGCTCGCTTTGCAGGACAATCGCCTGCAAAACCTGACACTCAATGCCCGTCTGGATCAGTCGCAGCGCGCGACCATCAACCTCAAGGGCGTTGGCATTCAGGCCGGCGACACCGGGCTGGGGACGTTGCTGGTGGACGGTCAGGGTACGCTCAAGGCGCAACAATTGAAGCTGGACCTGCAAGGGCCGTTGCTCAAGCTTGCTATCGCACTGGACGGCGGCCTGGACAAGGGCGACTGGCGCGGTCGGCTGGCCAGCGGCACGGTACAAAGCGGCGGACAGAACTGGCGTTTGCAGCAGCCGGCGAAGATTGAACGCCTGGCCGACGGTCGGCTGAACTTCGGTGCGCATTGCTGGCTGTCCGGTGCCTCCAGCCTGTGCGGTGGCGATCAACGACTGATGCCGGAGCCACGTTTGCGCTATCAGTTGAAGAATTTCCCGCTCGACAGCCTGGCGCAATGGATGCCAAAGGATTTTGCCTGGAAGGGCGCGCTGAATGCCGACGTTCAGCTTGATCTTCCGGCAGCAGGCCCCACCGGCAAGGTTACGATTGATGCCGGAGGCGGCACATTGCGGGTGCGCAGCAATGACCAGTGGCTGGACTTCCCGTATCAGACACTCAAACTTGACACCACACTGGCACCCAGACGTATCGACACGCGGCTGGATTTCGAAGGCGGCAAGCTGGGCCAGTTGCTGGTCAATGCGCAGATCGATCCGCTGGCCAAAGACAAGCCTCTGTCAGGCGATTTCGGTCTCTCCGGGCTGGACATCTCGGTGGCACGACCCTTTGCGCCAATGGTGCAGAAACTCAATGGCCGCCTGAACGGCAATGGTCGATTGTCAGGCAGCTTGCTGGCACCTCTGGTCAACGGCAGCGTGACACTTGAAGGCGGTGAAGTGGCGGGTGCCGAGTTGCCGATGGAACTGCATGACCTCAAGGTGCAGGCGTTGATTGCCGGGGAGAGCGTACAGCTCACCGGTGGCTGGAAAAGTGGCAGCACCGGGCAGGGGAGCATCGGCGGTCAGGTGGCCTGGGGGCAGAATCTGAACGTTGATGTGAGCCTCAAGGGCGCGCGTCTGCCGATCAATGTCGAGCCCTACGCGGAAGTGGAGGTAGCGCCTGACCTGAAAATTTCCATGCAGGGTGAGCGGCTGGCCATTTCCGGCAAGGTGCTGGTGCCCAAGGGGACGATCACCGTGCGTGAGCTGCCGCCGTCCACGGTCAAGCTGTCGGGCGACACGGTGATCGTCGGGCAGCAGACCGAGGAGGGCGCGCCACCGCTGGCAGTGGCCATGGATATCGATGTGGAGGTTGGTCAGGAAAAGCTCGCCTTCAGCGGTTTCGGGCTTACTGCCAATCTGGTCGGACGTGTGCACATTGGCGACAACCTGGACACCCGTGGTGAGCTGAACCTGAACGACGGCCGTTACCGTGCCTACGGGCAGCGGCTGACCATCCGCAAGGCGCGCCTGCTGTTTGCAGGCCCTGTGGACCAGCCCTATCTGGATATCGAGGCCATTCGCCAGACAGATGACGTGATCGCAGGCATTCGTCTGACCGGCAGTGCCGAGCAACCCACCACTGAAGTGTTTTCCGAACCCGCGATGAGCCAGGAGCAGGCGCTCTCCTATCTGGTCATGGGCAGACCGCTAAGTACCTCGGGCGAAGACAACAACATGGTCGCTCAGGCTGCACTGGCGCTAGGCGTTGCCGGGAGCTCGTCGACCACCGGCAAGCTCGCGGACAATCTGGGTATCAAGGACTTCGAACTGGACACCTCGGGAACCGGTGACAAGACCAATGTGGTTGCCAGCGGCAAGATCACCGAGAAGCTCAGCCTGCGTTATGGTGTCGGCGTGTTTGAACCGGCCAATACCATTGCGTTGCGCTATCTGCTCAGCAAGCGCGTGTACCTTGAGGCTGCAAGCGGTGTTGCCAGTTCGCTGGATATTTTCTATAAAAGAGACTTCTGAATACTGGCCAGCGGCTGTAATGGCACTGGCCTGCGTTCAACCGGTTTACCCTGTTAAAACAGTGTGACCCTTCTCACGCTCTCTCTATTCAGGCTGCCGGTAATCATGGATCGATTCAACGCCATGCGCGTATTCACCCGTATCGTCGAGCTGGGCGGTTTCGCCAGGGCGGCCGAGAGCCTGCATATGCCCCGTGCATCCGTGACGATTCTGATCAAACAACTGGAAGCTCACCTGGGCGTGCAGCTCTTGCAACGCACTACGCGTCAGGTCAGCACCACGCCTGACGGCAAGGCCTACTACCAGCGCTGCGTAAGCCTGCTGGCCGATCTGGATGACGCCGAAGCTTCCTTCTCTGCGGCAGGTGCCGAGCCCAAGGGGTTGCTGCGTGTTGACCTGCCAGTGAGCCTGGGGCGCATGATCGTGATACCCGCGTTGCCTGAATTTGCCCGGCGCTACCCGCAGATCCGGCTGGAAATCGGCATGAGCGACAGACCGGTCGACCTGATCCGCGAGGGCGTGGACTGTGTCTTGCGCGCCGGAGCAGCATTGGACGAAACGCTGGTCGCCAGGCCGCTGGGCAGCCTGACCCAGATCACTTGCGCCAGTCGCGATTACCTGCAGCGATACGGTACGCCGCTGAATCTGCCGGACCTCGCGCAACATCAGGTAATCGAATATTTCTCGACCAGCACGGGCAAGCGCTATGGTCTGGAGTTCATGGCCGGTGGCGTGGAGGTCGATCAAGCGTTGGCCTGTTCTATTTCGGTCAACAGTGCCGACGGTTATGTAGCGGCTTGCGAGGCTGGTTTCGGCCTGATACAGGTACCGCGTTACCATGTCGCCGCACAGTTGCGCAGCGGCATACTGGTCGAGGTGCTGCGGTTGCATCGTCCGCCGCCGCTGGCGTTGACGGTGCTTTACCCACCTCATCGTCAGTTGTCACGACGCATCAGGGTATTCGTCGATTGGCTGGTGGAATTATGTGCCCACCCAGATATCAGGGACAGACTGGTTTCCTGAGAAAATTCGGAAATATCCTATATAGGACACGGCACACTTTCGTGTTTAACTTCCGGTTCTTTTATTCATCTCAAAAAAGGAATGTGTTTCATGGCTCAAGTAACCCTCAAAGGCGGCCCTGTTCAAGTCAATGGCAAGCTGCCTGAAGTCGGCAGCAAGGCACCTGCCTTCACGCTGGTGGGTGAAGGTCTTGCCGACAAGACCCTGGCTGACTTCGCTGGCAAGCGCAAGGTGCTGAACATTTTTCCGAGCGTCGACACACCGACCTGTGCAACGTCGGTACGCAAATTCAACGCCCAGGCAAACGAGCTGAGCAATGCCGTTGTTCTGTGTATCTCTGCTGACCTGCCGTTTGCCCAGTCCCGCTTCTGCGGCTCCGAAGGTCTGGAAAACGTCAAGAACCTGTCTTCTTTCCGCGCTGCCGATTTCAGCGAGCATTACGGCGTTGCAATTGCAGACGGCCCGCTGAAAGGTCTGACCGCTCGTGCGGTGGTTGTTCTGGACGAAAACGACAAAGTGCTGCACAGCGAACTGGTAACAGAGATCGCTAACGAACCCGACTACGACGCTGCATTGGCTGTGCTTAAGTAACTTTCCGCAACACTTCGACGGCCTGAATCCGCTCAGGCCGTTTTTTTGTTTGTGCGTCATACGTTTATCGAAAGTAAGCGCTTGGTAAAGGCGCTTTGCTTGTAACGCATCTGTGCTTATTGTTCAGCCTTCTGAAGAAGCCCCCACCTGTAATGGTTGATTTATTCATGCAATCGTCTGGCTCTCGTAAATCCCGTCGCTGGTTGATCAGTTTGTTGATCCTGTTGGCCATTGTTGCCCTGTGCTGGTGGTTATGGCCTGCCTCCACTCCCGGCAAAGGGGCCGAGAGCAAGAAGCATGGCGCAGGTGGCATGGCGCGGCCTGGCTTCGGTGCATCGGCTGTCGCTGTCCCGGTGCGGGTAGCCCCGGCAACCGAAGGCGATTTCCCGATCTACTACAAGGCGCTTGGCACGGTAACGGCGATGAACACCATCAATGTGCGCAGCCGGGTGGCGGGAGAGCTGGTCAAGCTTTATTTCCAGGAAGGGCAGATGGTCAAGGCGGGTGACCTGCTGGCGGAAATCGATCCGCGCAGTTATCAGGTGGCGTTGCAGCAGGCCGAAGGTACGCTGGCCACCAATCAGGCGCTGCTCAAGAATGCTCAGCTCGACGTACAGCGTTACCGTGGGCTTTTTGCCGAGGACAGCATCGCCAAACAGACCCTCGACACTGCCGAGTCGCTGGTCAATCAGTACAAAGGCACGATCAAGACCAATCAGGCTGCCGTGGCTGACGCGAAGCTGAGCCTGGACTTCACACGCATTCGTGCGCCTATTGCAGGTCGTGTCGGCCTCAAACAGCTGGATGTCGGCAACCTGGTTGCCGCCAACGACACCACGGCGCTGGTGGTGATTACCCAGACCCAGCCCATTTCGGTCGCCTTCACGCTCCCGGAAAAGGACCTGTCGAAGGTCATTTCCCGCTACCGCACCGGCGACAAGCTGCCCGTCGAAGCCTGGGACCGTGGCGATACGAAAATGCAGGCTTCCGGTGTACTCGCCAGCCTCGACAACCAGATCGACGTGGCGACCGGCACACTGAAGTTCAAGGCCCGTTTCGATAACGGTGACGAGATCCTGTTCCCCAACCAGTTCGTCAATGTGCGTCTGCGCGCCGATACGTTGAAACAGGTGACGCTGGTGCCAACGGCTGCCGTTCAGTTCGGCACCGACGGGACCTTTGTCTATGTCCTGGACGGTGACAAGAAGGTCAAACTCAAACTGTTGAAGACCGGCCCGAGCGACGAGACATCGACGGTGATCACCGAAGGTCTGGCAGCCGGCGAACGGGTGGTGCTCGAAGGCACCGACCGTCTGCGCGACGGTGCTGAAGTCGAGGTCGTCAACGACAGCAAGGATGTACCGGCGGGTCCCGTTCAGAAGTTGCAGGGCAAGCCTGACAGCAAGACAGACAAGTCGGCAGCACTCGGCAAGGTGGAAAAACCAAACGTATGAACATGTCGCGCCTGTTCATCCTGCGTCCGGTTGCCACCACGCTCAGTATGCTGGCAATCGTCCTGGCAGGTCTGATTGCTTACACACTGCTGCCGGTGTCGGCGCTGCCTCAGGTCGACTATCCGACCATTCGTGTGATGACGCTGTATCCCGGTGCCAGCCCGCAGGTCATGACCAGCTCCGTCACTGCGCCTCTTGAGCGTCAATTCGGGCAGATGCCTGGTTTGACCCAGATGGCCTCGACCAGCTCGGGCGGCGCGTCGGTCATTACCTTGCGTTTCAGCCTCGAAATCAACATGGATGTGGCTGAGCAGCAGGTGCAGGCGGCGATCAACGCGGCCACCAACCTTCTGCCTACCGATCTTCCGGCACCGCCGGTCTATAACAAGGTCAACCCGGCAGACACGCCGGTTCTGACCCTGGCGATTACCTCGAAAACCATGCTGCTGCCCAAGCTCAATGATCTGGTTGATACACGCATGGCGCAGAAAATCTCGCAGATCAGCGGCGTCGGCATGGTCAGCATTGCCGGCGGGCAGCGTCAGGCTGTGCGGATCAAGGTCAACCCGGAGGCGCTGGCCGCCAACAGCCTGAACCTGTCTGATGTGCGGACCCTGATCGGCGCGTCCAACGTCAACCAGCCCAAGGGCAATTTCGATGGGCCGACCCGGGTTTCGATGCTCGATGCCAACGATCAGCTGAAGTCTCCCGAGGAGTACGCCAACCTGATTCTGGCCTATAAGGATGGCGCCCCCCTGCGCCTGAAGGATGTGGCCGAAATCGTCGATGGTGCGGAAAACGAACGCCTGGCGGCCTGGGCCAATCGGAGTCAGGCGGTGCTGCTGAACATTCAGCGTCAGCCGGGCGCCAACGTGATCGAGGTGGTCGACCGGATCAAGACATTACTGCCGTCAATCACCGAGAACCTTCCGGCCGGCCTCGACGTCGTGGTCCTGACGGACCGCACACAGACGATTCGCGCGTCGGTAACCGATGTTCAGCACGAGTTGCTGATCGCGATCATTCTGGTGGTCCTGGTCACGTTCCTGTTCCTGCGTCGCTTCAGCGCGACGATCATTCCCTCCATCGCCGTCCCGCTGTCACTGGTAGGCACCTTCGGCGTCATGTACCTGGCGGGCTTCTCGGTCAACAACCTGACACTGATGGCCATGACCATCGCGACCGGTTTCGTTGTCGATGACGCCATCGTGATGCTGGAAAACATCTCCCGGCATATCGAGGAGGGCGAAACACCTCTGCAGGCCGCCCTGAAGGGCGCGAAGCAGATCGGTTTCACCCTGATTTCCCTGACCCTGTCGCTGATTGCAGTCCTGATCCCGCTGTTGTTCATGGCTGACGTGGTCGGGCGACTGTTCCGCGAGTTCGCGATCACCCTGGCGGTCGCCATCCTGATATCGCTGGTGGTATCGCTGACCCTGACGCCCATGATGTGCGCGCGGCTGCTCAAGCGCGAGCCAAAGGAAGAAGAGCAGAGCCGTTTCTATCGCGCCAGCGGTGCCTGGATCGACTGGCTGATCAATATCTACGCGGGCGGGTTGCGCTGGGTGCTCAGGCATCAGCCACTGACCCTGTTGGCGGCATTGGTCACTCTGGCACTGACTGTGCTGCTGTACATCGTTGTGCCCAAGGGCTTTTTTCCGGTGCAGGACACCGGCGTGATCCAGGGTATTTCGGAAGCGCCACAGTCGGTCTCCTTTGCTGCCATGAGCCAGCGTCAGCAGGCGCTGGCTGACATCATTCTCAAGGACCCTGCGGTGGTCAGTCTGTCCTCCTACATTGGTGTTGACGGTGATAACGCAACGCTCAACAGCGGGCGTCTGCTGATCAACCTCAAGCCCCACACAGAGCGTGACCTCACCGCATCCGAGGTGATCCAGCGCCTGCAGCCGGAGGTAGACAAGCTTTCGGACATCCGTCTGTTCATGCAGCCGGTGCAGGACCTGACCATTGAAGACCGGGTCAGTCGTACTCAGTACCAGTTCAGCATGTCATCGCCCGACGCCGAGCTGCTGACGCTGTGGAGCGAAAGGCTGGTAAAGGCGCTCGGCAAACGGTCCGAGTTGACGGATGTGGCCAGCGACCTGCAGGACAAGGGCCTGCAGGTGTATCTGAACATCGATCGTGATGCGGCCAGTCGGGTAGGGGTCACCGTTGCGAATATTACCGATGCGCTGTATGACGCATTCGGTCAGCGACAGATTTCCACCATCTATACCCAGGCCAGCCAGTACCGCGTAGTGCTGCAAGCCGCGTCGGGCAGTGAGCTCGGCCCAGCCGCACTTGAGCAGATCCACGTCAAGACCACCGATGGCGCACAGGTAAAACTGTCGAGCCTGGCACGCGTCGAGCAGCGTCAGGCACAGTTGGCCATCGCTCACCTCGGGCAGTTTCCGGCAGTGATGATGTCGTTCAACCTTGCGCCCGGCGTCGCATTGGGCAAGGCGGTGCAGGTCATCGAGCAGGTTGAGCAGGACATCGGCATGCCGATTGGTGTGCAGACCCAGTTTCAGGGCGCTGCCGAGGCATTTCAGGCATCGTTGTCGAGCACGTTGCTGCTGATTCTGGCGGCTGTAGTGACCATGTACATCGTGCTGGGCGTGCTCTACGAGAGTTATATCCACCCGATCACCATCCTCTCGACACTGCCGTCGGCAGCAGTGGGCGCCTTGCTGGCCTTGCTGATCAGCGGCAATGACCTGGGGATGATCGCGATCATCGGTATCATTTTGCTGATCGGCATCGTCAAGAAGAACGCGATCATGATGATCGACTTCGCGCTCGACGCGGAGCGCAACCGGGGTGTTGCTCCGGAAACGGCGATCTACGAAGCGGCGCTGCTGCGTTTCCGGCCGATTCTCATGACCACCCTGGCGGCATTGTTCGGCGCCATTCCGCTGATGCTCGCCAGCGGCTCAGGCGCAGAGTTGCGCCAACCGCTGGGGCTGGTGATGGTCGGTGGTCTGCTGGTCAGCCAGGTACTCACGCTGTTTACCACGCCGGTCATCTACCTGTATTTCGACCGTCTTGGCCGTCGCTGGAGTCGCAGGCCTGCCGACCCGGACCGACTGGAACGGGCTGACGCATGAACCTGTCAGCGCCGTTTATCCGTCGCCCGGTCGCGACCGTATTGCTAAGCCTGGCGATCATGCTGCTGGGCGCGGTCAGCTTCCGCTTGCTGCCGGTCGCGCCATTGCCGAACATGGACTTCCCGGTAATTGTGGTGTCAGCCAGTCTGGCGGGTGCCAGCCCCGAGGTGATGGCCTCCACTGTGGCCACTCCGCTGGAGCGTTCGCTGGGCAGTATTGCCGGGGTCAATACCATGACCAGCAATTCAAGTCAGGGCACGACACGGATCATTCTGCAGTTCGATCTCAATCGCGACATCAATGGCGCAGCGCGGGAAGTGCAGGCGGCGATCAATGCTTCGCGCAACCTGCTGCCCAGCGGTATGCGCAGCATGCCGACCTACAAGAAGGTCAATCCGTCCCAGGCACCGATCATGGTGTTGTCGATGACGTCGACGGTGCTGGAGAAAGGTCAGCTCTACGACCTGGCATCCACCATCCTGTCACAGAGCCTGTCGCAGGTTTCCGGGGTCGGCGAAGTGCAGATCGGCGGCAGCTCGCTGCCAGCGGTGCGTATCGAGCTGGAGCCACAGATGCTCTCCCAGTACGGCGTATCGCTTGACGACGTGCGTACCGCGATAACCGGTGCGAACGTACGGCGTCCAAAGGGTTTTGTGGAGGATGACCTGCATAACTGGCAGGTGCAGGCCAACGACCAGCTGGAAACCGCCAAGGACTATGCGCCGCTGATCATTCGCTACAAGGACGGGGCGACCTTGCGCCTCAAGGACGTCGCGAAAGTCAGCGATGCCGTGGAAGATCGCTACAACAGCGGGTTTTATAACAATGACCGGGCGGTGTTACTGGTCGTCAACCGGCAGGCGGGCGCCAACATCATTGAAACCGTGGCGCAGATCAAGGCGCAATTGCCAGCCCTGCGGGCTGTGCTGCCCGCCAGCGTAAGCCTCAATGTCGCGATGGACCGCTCGCCGGTGATCAAGGCGACGCTGCACGAGGCAGAGATGACCCTGCTGATTGCCGTGGTTCTGGTAGTGATGGTGGTGTTTCTGTTTCTCGGCAGCTTTCGCGCATCGCTGATCCCCACTCTGGCGGTTCCGGTATCGCTGGTGGGCACCTTTGCGATCATGCACCTGTTAGGTTTTTCCCTGAACAATCTGTCGTTGATGGCCTTGATCCTCGCCACCGGGCTGGTAGTGGACGATGCAATCGTGGTGCTGGAAAACATTTCCCGGCACATTCACAACGGTCTCGACCCGATGAAGGCGGCATTTCTGGGTGCCAAAGAGGTGGGTTTCACCTTGCTGTCGATGAACGTCTCGCTGGTGGCGGTGTTCATTTCCATTCTGTTCATGGGCGGGCTGGTCGAAAGTCTGTTTCGCGAGTTTTCCATTACCTTGTCGGTGGCAATCGTCGTCTCGCTGATCGTGTCCCTGACCCTGACGCCGATGTTGTGCGCGCGCTGGCTGAAACCCCACGAGCCTGGCAAGGACAATGCCTTTCAGCGCTGGAGCGAGCGGGTCAACGACCGCATGGTCGCCGGCTATGACCGCTCGCTCGGCTGGGTCATGCGGCATCGCAGGCTGACACTGCTCAGCCTGCTGATTACCGTTGTGGTGAATGTCGCGCTGTATGTGGTGGTGCCCAAGACTTTTCTACCACAGCAGGACACCGGGCAACTGATGGGGTTTGTACGCGGTGACGACGGTCTTTCGTTCTCGGTCATGCAGCCGAAAATGGAAATCTTCCGCCGTTCGATTCTGGCAGACCCGGCGGTGGAGAGCGTTGCCGGTTTTATCGGCGGCAGCGGTGGCACCAATAACGCCTTCATGATCGTACGCCTCAAGCCGATTACCGAGCGCAAGCTGTCTGCCGAAAAAGTGGTCGAGCGTCTGCGCAAGAACATGCCGCATGTGCCCGGCGGCAGGCTGTTCCTGGCGCCTGATCAGGACCTGCAACTGGGTGGTGGTCGCGAGCAGACCAGTTCGCAGTATCAGTACATTGTGCAAAGTGCAGACCTGAGCAGCCTGCGGCTGTGGTATCCGAAGATCGTTGCGGCGCTCAAATCGATTCCGGAGCTGACGGCCATTGACGCCAGGGAAGGGCGCGGGGCGCAGCAAGTGACCCTGGTGGTCAATCGCGATACGGCCAAACGGCTGGGCATCGATATGAACATGGTCACGGCGGTGCTCAACAACGCCTACAGCCAGCGTCAGGTCTCGACGATTTATGACAGCCTCAACCAGTACAAGGTGGTGATGGAGGTCAATCCCAAATACGCCCAGGACCCGGTGACGCTGGAGCAGGTTCAGGTGATTACTGCCGACGGGCAGCGCGTGCCGCTGTCGAGCATTGCTCATTACGAGCGCAGTCTGGCAAATGATCGGGTTTCGCATGACGGTCAGTTCGCTGCTGAAAACATCTCCTTTGACCTGGCCGAAGGCGCCAGCCTTGACAAAGCGACGGTGGCTATCGAGCGCGCAATTGCCGCCATCGGGCTGCCGTCCGACATCATTTCCAAGATGGCCGGGACCGCCAACGCCTTTGCCTCGACCCAGAAAAGCCAGCCCTGGATGATTCTCGGTGCGTTGCTGGCGGTGTATCTGGTGCTGGGGATTCTTTATGAAAGCTACATCCATCCATTGACGATCCTCTCGACGCTGCCATCGGCCGGTGTGGGCGCATTGCTGACGATCTACGTGCTGGGCAGCGAATTCAGCCTGATCTCCCTGTTGGGGCTGTTCCTGCTGATTGGCGTGGTGAAGAAGAACGCAATCATGATGATCGACCTGGCCCTGCACCTTGAACGTGATCAGGGAATGACGCCGCAAGATTCGATACGCAGTGCATGCCTGCAACGCCTGCGCCCCATTCTGATGACCACGATGGCCGCCATTCTGGGTGCATTGCCGTTGCTGCTGAGTACCGCGGAGGGCGCTGAAATGCGCAAACCGCTGGGCCTGACCATTATTGGTGGGCTGATCTTCAGCCAGATCCTGACCCTCTACACCACCCCGGTGGTTTACCTTTATCTCGACCGTCTGCGCCATCGTTACAATAAATGGCGTGGCGTGCGTACCGATGCTGCCCTGGAAACCCCGCTATGACCGAACGCCTGGCCTTTATATCCCGCCCGACAGGGCTGATTCGTCCACTCGCGCTGGGGCTCTGCGTTGTCCTGCTCAGCGCTTGCGCTGTCGGTCCGGATTACCAGAAACCGTCGATGGCCGCGCCTGCGCAGTTCAAGGCCGCTGAAGGCTGGCGTGCAGCTACACCCAGTGATGCGATGGCCAAAGGTGCGTGGTGGGAGGTGTACAGGGATCCGCAACTGAATGCGCTGGTCGAACGGCTCAACACCTCCAACCAGACCGTCGCCCAGTACGATGCGCAGTACCGGCAGGCACAAGCACTGGTGCGCAGCTCCAGAGGCGCATTTCTGCCGACACTGGACCTGACCACCGGCAAGACCCGCTCGGGGCAGGGCACAGGTACATCGAATACCGGTACGAATACCAGCGCCTCGGGAATTCGCAACAGTTACAACGCGCAGTTGGGCGTCAGTTGGGAAGCCGATGTGTGGGGCAAATTGCGTCGCGGGCTGGAGGCTGACACCGCCAGTGCGCAGGCAAGTCTTGCGGACCTGGCAGCGATGCGCCTTAGCCTGCAATCGGAGCTGGTGCAGAACTATCTGCAATTGCGGGTCATTGACGAACAGAAACGCCTGCTGGAATCCACTGTGGACACCTATCAGCGCTCTCTGACCCTCACCCAGAATCAATACCGCGCCGGTATTTCAGGAAGTGACGCTGTCGCCCAGGCGCAGACACAGTTGAAAAGCACTCAGGCCGACCTGATCGATCTGGCCTGGCAGCGTGCGCAATTCGAGAACGCCATTGCCGTGCTGATGGGCATGGCGCCCGCAGACTTCAATCTGCCGGCCAGCACTTCGATTCCGCAATTGCCGCAGATTCCGCCAGGGCTGCCGTCCCAGTTGCTTGAACGCCGACCGGACATCGCCGCGGCCGAACGCTCGGTGATGGGCGCCAATGCCAACATCGGCGTCGCCAAGGCCGCTTACTACCCAGACTTCACGCTGAGCATGAGCGGCGGTTACAGCAGCAGTACGTTCGCCAACTGGATCAGCCTGCCCAACCGCTTCTGGTCGGTAGGGCCGCAACTGGCGCTGACGTTGTTCGACGGTGGCAGGCGGACGGCGGAGGTCGATCGTACCGAGGCCGTGTATGACCAGACCGTCGCCCAGTACCGGCAGACTGTGTTGAATGGTTTTCAGGAGGTCGAAAATTACCTGGTTCAGCTCAAGGTCTATGAGCAGGAGGCCGCCGTGCGCCAGGAAGCGCTGGTGTCGGCGCGTGATTCGCTGCGCCTGACCAACAACCAGTACAAGGCCGGGCTGATCGGCTATCTTGACGTCGTCAACGTACAGGCTACTGCTTTGAGCAATGAACGCAGTGTGCTGAACGTGCTGCAAAGTCGCTTGATTGCCAGCGTCCAGCTGATTGCCGCATTGGGTGGCGGCTGGAATGCTGAAACGGGTTTGACCCTCAGGGAGTGAGTGCTTCTCGGGGCAAAGGCGGTTTTTCTTGAACTGTTCGTGATAAATGAAAAATTAATAGCTAGTTGCCATCTTTTCGACCAGATACCGCGACATTTGGCAGCGATTGCGTACAATCATCCCCCGCAGTATCGGCATGGACGCGCTCATTGGGCTCCAGGTGCGTTTATGTTGATTGGCAGCTATACCCCGTCGCTCGTCGTGGTCTCCGTTCTCGTCGCAATTGTTGCTGCATACACTGCTCTCGATCTGGTTGGCCGTATTATTTCGGCCAGGGGCCGCGCCGTTTATGTATGGATTGCGGGCGGCGCATTCGCAATGGGCGTTGGCAGTTGGTCGACGCACTTCATCGGTATGCTGGCATTCGTCCTGCCTATCGACGTTGGCTATGATGTGCCGCTGGCGCTGTTGTCCTTGCTGATCGCAATACTGTCTTCCGGTTTCGCGCTGTGGCTGGCCGCCCGGCCGCTGTTATCCGCCGCGCAGATTGGCCTGGGTGGGTTGTTGCTGGGGCTTGGCATCAGCGCCATGCATTACACCGGCATGGCGGCAATGCGCATGCAACCCTGTATCGAATACACGCCCTGGTTGTTTGCGCTTTCCCTGGCGATCAGCATTGCCGCCTCTGCGGCGGCGTTATGGATAGCGTTTCGTCTTCGCCAGCAAAGGCCCAGGGTATACCTGATGCGTGCGGTAGCGGCAATTCTGCTGGGAACGGCCATCATCGGTATGCATTACACCGGCATGGCGGCGGCCACCTTTGCCGATGGCAGCTTTTGTGGTGCGTTGCCCGATGGATTGAGCAGCAATGGACTGGACAGGATTGTTCTGGTCGCCAGTCTTTCGATACTGGGTATCGCGCTGTTCAGTTGTATTCTCGACTCCCACCTCGAGACGCGTACCGCTGTCCTTGCCAACTCCCTGACTGAAGCCAATCAGGAGCTTACCCACCTGGCTCTGCATGACAACCTCACCGGGCTGCCGAACCGTGTGTTGTTGACGGATCGCATCGAGCAGGCGATGAAGAAAGTCAGCGAAAGCGGCGGCTGCTTTGCGTTGATGTTCATGGACCTGGATGGTTTCAAACCGGTGAATGACGCATTCGGCCACCATACCGGGGACTTGCTGTTGCGGCAGGTCGCTTTGCGTCTTCGTAACAACCTGCACCGGCACGACACGCTGGCAAGGATCGGTGGTGATGAATTCGTGCTGCTGGTCGAACTGCATGACCCGCAGGATGCGTTGGCTGTCGCAACGCGTCAGGTCAATGAAATAGGCAATCCGTTTACCATCGGCGAGCATCAATTGCAGATCTCGCTGAGCATCGGCATCTGCATGTACCCGGGCAATGGCAATACCCAGCACGAACTTCTGATCAACGCCGATGCCGCCATGTATCACACCAAAGCGGCCGGCAAGAACGGCTACAGCTTTTTCGATGCGTCGATGAACAGCAACGCACGCAATCAGCTGCAGATGTCTCAGGACTTGCGTAAGGCGATCAAGCACAGGCAGTTCTGTATCTATTACCAGCCCAAGTTCGACGCTTTGACCGGACTGCCCCTGGGCGCAGAAGCGCTATTGCGCTGGAACCATCCGGAACAAGGCGTTATGGGCCCCGATCAGTTCATCGCCATGGCAGAGAAAACCGGCCTGATCATTCAGATCGGCGAGTGGGTACTGGATGAGGCTTGCCGACAGATGCGTGAGTGGTACACCCAGGGCTACGCGCACTGGCGCATTGCGGTGAACCTGTCAGCGCTGCAGTTCTGCCATGCGGGGCTGGTCACTGCGGTGGCGGATACGCTGGCCAGGCATCAGCTCCCGGCCAACTGCCTGACCCTGGAAATCACCGAGACTACGGCCATGCATGACGCCGATGCCAGCCTGGCGGTGTTGCAAAGGCTGTCGGAAATGGGCGTGGATCTATCGATTGACGATTTTGGCACCGGTTACTCCAGCCTGATGTACCTGAAGCGCCTGCCCGCCAATGAAATCAAGATTGATCGAGGTTTCGTGCGTGACCTTGAGCATGACACCGACGATGCCGCCATCGTGTCGGCCATCGTTGCGGTAGGGCAGGCGTTGAACCTGCGGATCGTCGCCGAAGGCGTAGAAACAGCGGTTCAGAAGCGCTTCCTGACGCACTTGGGATGTCACTCCCTGCAAGGCTTCCTGCTCGGTTATCCTTTGCCGGCTGAGCAATTTCTCGACGAAATTCGCGCCGCCGAGGCGAAAGCGGCAGTCGACGTGCCCGATGTTGGGCAACCGGCTTTCTGAAGCGCATGGATGGCGCTGGACGGCAAAGGCTGGCACGATCAGAAACGTCTGGCTAACCTGCGGGTGTTAGCTGCGCCTTGATGCTGGCTTCAGAGAAAAATCATGGAAAAAGTCCTCGTTATTACCGGTGGCTCGCGCGGAATCGGCGCAGCCACTGCGCGTCTGGCCGCTGTACAGGGCTATCGGATCTGTATCAATTATCTGTCTGATCATGCCGCAGCCGAAAAGACGGCAGGGCAGGTCAGGGCCCTGGGTGCTCAGGCGATCACCTTGCAGGCGGACGTCAGCAACGAAGACGAGATCATGCGCCTGTTCTCCAGGGTCGATTCGGAACTCGGCCGCGTTACCCATCTGGTCAACAATGCAGGCACGCTTGCTCAGGCTTCAAGAGTCGAGGACATGTCCGAATTCCGAATGCTCAAAATGATGATGACCAACGTCGTCGGACCGATGCTGTGTAGCAAACATGCCTTGTTACGCATGCTGCCGAGTCACGGCGGGCACGGTGGCAGTATCGTCAACGTATCCTCGCTCGCGGCCCGCCTCGGCTCGGCAGGCGAATATGTGGACTACGCAGCTTCGAAAGGCGCGCTGGACACGTTCACCATCGGGCTTTCCAGGGAAGTGGCCGGGGAGAACATTCGCGTCAACGCGGTGCGGCCGGGGTTCATCTTCACCGACTTTCACGCCCTGAGCGGCGATCCGTTCCGCGTCAGCAAACTCGAGGGCGCACTGCCCATGGGCCGTGGCGGTACGGCGGAGGAAGTGGCCGAGGCCATTCTCTGGCTGCTGTCGGACAATGCGTCGTATGCCACAGGAACATTTATCGATCTGGCGGGCGGGCGCTGAAGGCGTGCATGGTCTGGCAAGCGCCTTCAGATACCGCTTACTGATTCGTCACACCGTTACAGGTGGCGCGTTGGCGGGCGGGTCGCCTAACGGTGTTTGATCGGGGGGCTGCGTTGAGGGCGGTGGCTCCTGCTCGGGTACTGGCTCGGGCAGAACGGGGTCGTCGATGTTTGGATCAGGTACTTCTACAGGATTGGGTAGCGTCATGGCTGCAGCCTCCTTGTTGACCCTTTTTACGACCCCCCGGCCTGATTGATGATTCAATTGATTTGAACCGGATAACCCTTGCCCGATTGTTCTGCCCTGCGTTTGGCTCATGTTCAATGCGCCCGCCTGACAACCTCAAAACCTTTGAACTTTACCTTCGTTGACCGCTCGGAACCTAGGCAGCTGAATTCGACGAGTCTTCTGCATGTTGCGATTTTCCGCTGCCATACCGTCAATTTTTCCATTGCATGGAATGCACAGGAGCGTCCCTGGGGCGTGAGGAGTGATGCTCGATGAGTGAACAGCCATACGGTCCGGATTCCCTGGCCACCGATGTACCGCACCCAACCCAACCCTTGTCACTGACCCAGGCACTGCAATTGCCCCGCATCGTGATCGAAGACACGCTGCCAGTGATCGACGGTGGCCTGTTTGCGGCCAAGGCGATCATCGGGCAACCGGTCACCGTGACCAGCAAGGTCTACGCCGACGGGCACGACAAAATGGCGGTTAATATCCGCTGGCGTGCTGCCGATGAGGACACCTGGCATAGCGCGCCGATGCACGAACTGGGCAATGACAGCTGGGTCGGTGAGTTCACCCCGACTTCGGTCAGTCGCTATGTGTTTCGCCTTGAAGCCTGGATCGATCAGTTCGGAAGCTATCGTTACGAACTGGACAAAAAGTTCGGCGCTGGCGTGCCTGTCGACCTGGAACTGGAAGAGGGGCGCATTCATCTGGTGCATGCCGCTGAGCGCAGCCAGCACGAGCAGCGCCAGCAGATTGAAAGCCTGCTAGGTCAGCTGGAGCAGGGCGATAAAGACGAGAAAGTCGCGTTGCTGTTGCACAGCGAAACCGCAAACCTGATGAAGCTGGCTGATAATCAGGCCTTCCTGAGTCGTAGCGTTGAATTTCCGCTGGATGTCGAGCGTGAGCTGGCCCAGTTCGCCAGCTGGTACGAGCTGTTTCCTCGCTCGATCACTGATGACCCTGCGCGCCACGGCACCTTCAACGATGTCCATTCGCGTCTGCCGATCATCCGCGACATGGGTTTCGACGTGTTGTACTTCCCGCCGATTCACCCTATCGGCCGTGCCCATCGCAAGGGGCCGAACAACTCTCTGACCGCAGGGGCGGATGATCCGGGCAGCCCGTACGCAATTGGCAGTGAGGATGGCGGCCATGAAGCCATTCACCCACAGTTGGGCAGCCGTGAAGACTTCCGTAACCTGGTGAAGGCTGCGGCCGATCACGGGCTGGAAATCGCATTGGACTTCGCCATTCAATGTTCGCAGGACCATCCGTGGCTCAAGCAGCATCCGGGCTGGTTCTCATGGCGTCCGGACGGCACTATCCGTTATGCGGAAAACCCGCCGAAGAAGTATCAGGACATCGTCAACGTCGATTTTTACGCGCCTGATGCCATTCCCGGTCTGTGGCTGGAATTGCGTGACATCGTTCTGGGCTGGGTGAATGAAGGCGTGAAGATTTTCCGCGTCGATAACCCGCACACCAAACCGCTACCGTTCTGGCAGTGGATGATCGGCGAGGTGCGCAATCAGCATCCTGAGGTCATGTTCCTTGCCGAAGCATTCACCAAGCCTGCCATGATGGCGCGACTGGGCAAGGTCGGTTACAGCCAGAGTTACACGTATTTCACCTGGCGCAACACCAAGGCAGAGCTGTCCGAGTACTTCACCCAGCTCAACGAAGTGCCTTGGCGTGATTGCTATCGCCCGAACTTTTTCGTCAATACGCCTGATATCAACCCGCGCTTCCTGCATGAGTCCGGCCGTCCTGGATTTCTGATCCGTGCAGCGCTGGCCACCATGGGCTCAGGGCTGTGGGGCATGTATTCGGGGTTTGAGTTGTGTGAAGCGGCACCGATTCCGGGCAAGGAAGAGTATCTGGACTCGGAAAAGTACGAGATTCGCGTTCGGGACTATGCCGCACCGGGCAACATCATTGCCGAGATCGCCCAGCTTAACCGCATTCGCAGGCAGAACCCCGCGCTGCAAACGCACTTGGGCTTGAAACTGTATAACGCTTGGAATGACAACATTCTGTACTTCGGCAAGCGTTCGGCGGATGGCAGCAACTTCATTCTGATTGCCGTCAACCTTGACCCCTTCAACGCACAGGAAGCAGATTTCGAGCTGCCGCTGTGGGAAATGGGCCTGCCGGATGACGCGGCGACGTCGGGTGAAGACCTGATGACCGGACACCGCTGGACCTGGTACGGCAAGTATCAGCACACGCGTCTTGATCCATCACAACCGTTTGGAATCTGGCGTATCCAGGCTGCGCAATAACACTCCCAAGGAGTCAGTAATGGCCAAGAAGCCCGGTGACGCGACATTCATCAAAGACCCGCTCTGGTACAAGGATGCGGTGATTTATCAGGTTCATGTGAAATCGTTCTTCGATTCCAATAACGACGGGATCGGCGATTTCGCGGGCTTGATAGAAAAGCTCGACTACATTGCCGCGCTGGGGGTCAACACCATCTGGTTGTTGCCGTTCTACCCGTCGCCGCGCCGGGACGATGGTTACGATATTTCCGAATACCGCGATGTGCACAGCGATTACGGCACCATGGCCGATGCCAAGCGCTTCATCGCTCAGGCGCACAAGCGTGGCCTGCGGGTGATCAGTGAGCTGGTTATCAACCATACGTCCGACCAGCACCCGTGGTTTCAGAAAGCGCGTCATGCCAAGCCCGGCTCCAAGGCACGGGATTTCTATGTCTGGTCGGATACCGACCAGAAATACGACGGCACGCGGATCATTTTTCTCGACACAGAAACGTCTAACTGGACTTGGGACCCGGTCGCCGGTCAATACTTCTGGCACCGTTTTTACTCCCACCAGCCGGATTTGAACTTTGATAACCCGCAGGTACTGGATGCAGTGCTTGAAGTCATGCGCTTCTGGCTTGATCTGGGCATCGACGGCTTGCGTCTGGACGCTATCCCGTACCTGATCGAACGCGACGGCACCAATAACGAGAACCTTCCGGAAACCCATCAGGTGCTCAAGCGTATTCGCGCCGAGATCGATGCGAACTACCCGGACCGCATGCTGCTGGCCGAGGCCAATCAGTGGCCGGAAGACACCCAGCTGTATTTCGGCGACAGCAAGGGGCCGGATGGCGACGAATGTCACATGGCGTTTCACTTTCCGCTGATGCCGCGCATGTACATGGCGCTGGCGCAGGAAGACCGTTTTCCGATCACCGATATTCTGCGCCAGACACCGGAAATTCCGGAGAATTGCCAATGGGCGATTTTCCTCCGTAACCACGACGAACTGACCCTGGAAATGGTGACGGATCGTGAGCGTGATTACCTCTGGAATTACTATGCCGCTGACCGCCGCGCGCGGATCAACCTGGGTATCCGTCGACGCCTGGCACCACTGGTTGATCGGGATCGCCGCCGGGTCGAACTGTTGAACAGTATGCTGTTGTCGATGCCCGGCACGCCGACGTTGTATTACGGTGATGAGATCGGCATGGGCGATAACATCTATCTGGGAGACCGGGACGGTGTGCGTACGCCGATGCAGTGGTCGATCGACCGCAACGGCGGCTTTTCGCGTGCCGACCCGGCCAGCCTGGTATTGCCGCCGATCATGGACCCGATGTACGGCTTCCAGTCGGTCAACGTCGAAATTCAGGAGCGTGATCCGCACTCGCTGCTGAACTGGAATCGACGCATGCTGGCGGTGCGCAAACAGCAGAAGGCATTCGGGCGTGGCACGCTGAAAATGCTCTCGCCGTCGAACCGCCGCATTCTTGCGTACACCCGCGAGTACACGGCACCTGATGGTCACAGTGAAGTGGTGTTGTGTGTTGCCAACGTTTCCAGCGCCGCTCAGGCTGCAGAGCTTGAGCTGTCGGCTTACGCAGGCACAGTGCCGGTGGAAATGCTCGGTGGCAGCGCATTTCCGCCTATCGGGCAGTTAAGCTATTTGCTGACGCTCCCGCCGTATGGTTTTTACTGGTTTTTACTGGCTTCGGAGAATCAAATGCCCAGTTGGCACGTTGAACCCGCGCAGAGCATGCCGGACTTCCCGACCCTGGTGCTCAAGAAGCGCCTTGAGGAGTTGCTCGAAGAGCCGCTGCGCAGCACCATGGAAAAAACCTCACTGGCTGTTTATTTGCCAAAACGCCGCTGGTTCGCAGGCAAGGGCAAGGACATAGAGCAGGTCAACATCGCGTATGCAGTGCGTTTCGGCGACGAGGCGCACCCGGTGTTGCTCAGCGAGATAGAAGTGACTGCAGATGGCCAGACCGATCGCTATCAGCTGCCATTCGGCTTGCTCGCCGAAGACGACATCAGCAGTGCATTGCCACAGCAACTGGCACTTGCCAGAGTGCGGCGTAATCGTGATGTCGGGCTGATCACCGATGCGTTTACTCTGGAAACCTTCATTCGTGCAGTGATTCAGGGCATGCAGTCGGATACGGTCATCCCCTGTGCCGACGGCGAGTTGCGTTTCGAGCAGAGTTCGCAGCTGGCACCGCTCGCCCTCACCGCAGAGTCGGAAGTGCGCTACCTGTCTGCCGAGCAGTCGAACAGCTCGGTGGTCGTCGGTGGCAGCCTGGTGCTCAAACTGATTCGTAAAGTCAGTGCCGGGACGCACCCGGAGCTGGAAATGGGTGCTTTCCTGACCAATGCCGGCTTCAAGAATATCTCGCCGTTGCTGGGTTCGCTGGTGCGTGTCGGCAAAGACGGAAAACCGAATCTGCTGATGATTGCCCAAGGCTACCTGAGCAATCAGGGTGACGCTTGGGAGTGGACGCAGAACAATCTGGAACGCGCAGTACGCGATGAGTTGGCGCATGGCGTGTCCGGTCAGGAACAGCATTACAATGCGTTGCTGGAGCTTGCGGACTTTTCGCGCAGCCTTGGCCAGCGTCTCGGTGAGATGCACCAGATTCTGGCGTCGCCTACCGACAACGCAGACTTTGCTGTTGAAGTCACCAGCAGTCAGGACAGCAAGGCCTCCGGAACCAGCGTCAATGCTCAGCTTGAGCGCGCCTTGCAACTGCTTGAGCAGCGCAAGGGCGATCTGGAGCAGGACGATCAGCAACTGGTCAGCGATTTGCTCGCCCAGCGCAAGCAGATTCGTCAGCGCGTCGAAGGTCTGGCCAAGCGCTCGGCAGGTGGCCTGCGCATTCGCGTGCATGGTGACTTGCACCTCGGCCAGGTGCTGGTGGTCAAGGGCGATGCCTATCTGATCGATTTCGAGGGGGAACCGGCCCGCGCACTTGAAGAACGCCGTGCCAAGCACAGCCCGTTCAAGGATGTCAGCGGTGTTTTACGCTCGTTTGACTACGCTGCCGCCATGGCGGTACGCAGCGCGCAAAGCGTCGACACCTCGCCTGAGGCCGCCGGTGCTCGCAAACGTGTCGCCGAGACCTACCTGGCGCAGGCGCGGGAAGCCTTTATCGAAGGCTACCGTTCGGCAACAACCGGAATGGCCCATGCCTGGAAAGATGCAAAAGGGGAGGACGCCGCACTGGAATTGTTCACCCTTGAAAAAGCTGCTTATGAAGTGATCTACGAAGCCGAGAATCGTCCAGCCTGGTTGGCCGTACCCTTGCAAGGCTTGCGTGGGTTGCTGCAACCGTCTGATGGAGAGCCAATATGAATGCGCCTCACAAAACCGGCACAGGCCGCCGCGCGATTCCCGCTGCTGTGGACCTCGATGCGCTGATCCGCGCTGAACACCGTGATCCTTTCTCGATCCTGGGGCCGCACGGTGATGGCGGCAGCGGGCAATACGTTCGTGCCTATCTGCCCGCAGCGTTGAGCGTGCGTCTGCTGGCCAAGGATGATGGCCGCGAGCTGGGCGAGATGGAAATGAGCGAGGTGCCGGGGTTTTTCGTCGGTCATCTCGAGCAACCCCAGCCTTACCTTCTGAAGGTCCAATGGGCTGGCGGTGAACAAATCACCGAGGACCCTTACAGTTTTGGCCCGCTGTTGGGCGAGATGGACCTTTATCTATTCGCCGAAGGTAACCACCGCGACCTGAGCAGTTGCCTTGGCGCGCAAGTGACCAACGTCAATGGCGTGGACGGGGTTCGTTTTGCGGTCTGGGCGCCGAATGCCCGCCGAGTGTCGGTGGTCGGCAGTTTCAACAGTTGGGATGGTCGTCGTCACCCGATGCGCCTGCGTCACCCGACCGGCGTATGGGAGATTTTCGTCCCGCGTCTGCAGCCTGGTGAGGTCTACAAGTACGAGATACTCGGTGCCCACGGGATTCTGCCGCTTAAAAGCGACCCGATGGCACTGGCCACCACGCTGCCGCCCGATACGGCGTCAAAAATCTCTGCGCCGCTGAAGTTCGAGTGGAACGACCAGGAGTGGCTGCAATCACGGACAGGTCGTCACGACGTTGCCGCACCGCTGTCGATCTACGAACTGCACGCAGGTTCGTGGCAGATGGAGCAGCACGAGGACGGTCAATGGCGACAGTACAACTGGCGCGAGCTGGCTGACCGACTGATTCCCTACGTCAAGGAACTGGGCTTCACCCACATCGAGCTGATGCCGATCATGGAACACCCGTTCGGGGGCTCATGGGGCTATCAGTTACTGGCCCAGTTTGCACCGACCGCCCGTTACGGTTCGCCAGAAGATTTCGCTGCGTTCGTCGACGCCTGCCATCGGGCTGAAATCGGCGTGATTCTTGACTGGGTGCCTGCGCATTTCCCGACCGATACCCACGGGCTGGCGCAGTTCGACGGCACCGCGCTGTATGAGTACGCCGATCCCAAGGAAGGCTTCCATCAAGACTGGGACACGCTGATCTACAACCTGGGGCGCACCGAAGTTCATGGCTTCATGCTGGCTTCGGCGTTGCACTGGCTCAAGCATTACCACATCGACGGTCTGCGCGTGGATGCGGTGGCGTCAATGCTGTACCGCGACTATTCGCGTAAAGCGGGCGAATGGGTGCCGAATCGCTTTGGCGGACGCGAAAACCTCGAGGCAATCGACTTTCTGCGTCATTTGAACGACGTAGTTGCGCTGGAAGCCCCAGGGACCATGGTGATTGCGGAAGAGTCGACCGCGTGGCCGGGTGTCAGCGAGCCGACCCAGCAGGGTGGGCTGGGCTTCAACTACAAGTGGAACATGGGCTGGATGCATGATTCGCTGCAGTACATGATGAAGGATCCGTTACATCGCAGGCACCACCACGGCACCCTGACTTTCAGCCTGGTGTATGCGTGGTCCGAGCGTTTCGTATTGCCTATTTCCCACGATGAAGTGGTACACGGTAAACATTCGCTGATCGACAAAATGCCTGGCGACCGCTGGCAGAAATTCGCCAACCTGCGCGCCTACCTTTCATTCATGTGGACGCACCCTGGCAAGAAACTGCTTTTCATGGGCTGTGAGTTCGGCCAATGGCGCGAGTGGAATCATGACGAGCAACTGGACTGGTACTTGATGCAATACGCCGACCACGTTGGCGTAAAGAATCTGGTCGGCGATCTGAATCGTCTCTATCGTCAGGAAAAGGCGCTGCACCAGCGCGATGCCGATCCAGCCGGCTTCCAGTGGCTGATCGGCGACGACCAGGCCAACAGCGTGTTTGCCTACCTGCGCTGGAGCAATGATGGCGAGCCGCTGCTGGTGGTGGCCAACATGACGCCAGTGCCGCGCCTGGATTACCGTGTAGGCGCGCCCGTATCAGGGGCATGGACTGAGTTGCTGAATAGCGACGCGCAAACCTACGCAGGTTCCAACATGGGCAATGGTGGGGAAGTGAACACCGAAGACGAGCCAGCACATGGGATGGAGGCTTCACTGAAACTGAACCTGCCGCCGCTTGCCGTGCTTATCCTCAAACCGAAGAAAGACTGACCAAGGCGCATCCCCGCGCTGACGGTCGCATTACCACACCAGCCTGAAACCCAGGCTGGTGTTTACTCCCTCCGTTCCTTGTTCGCCCAGATCACCAAGGTAATCAGCGCTCCAGTGCAGACTGGCCTTGCTGCTCAATGTCGCTATCATCCCGGCGCCGATACTGCCCGTCGTTGATCGATGCTCGGTTCTTATCTGCTCTGCATGATCGAATGTCAGCGTGTCATGGCCGTCCTCGGTGTGCCAGAGGTTGGCTCGTAGATAAGGCTCTATCGGTACGTTACTGAATTGATAGCGCCCCTTGAAACGCATGCCGATGCGCCCTGTGGTGTAAGACTGACTGTCGAATCCGAGATGGGCAATGCCGTCATGCTGGTCCTGAAGGTCTATGCGTTGGTAGATGATCTGTAGCTGAGGCTCTGCAACCCAGCGCTGTGAGAGTGGCAGCGGATACCCGGCCTCTGCAGACAGGCTCATCACATGGCCTTCAATGTCGACACCTGTGCCCCTGACAGAGCGGCTGCGGCCGTCCAGGCGAGTGCCCATCGCTACGGCGTCAACGTACCCGCCACCGGGCGTCGTCAGCGTCCAGTAGGCCCCCAGACTTTCCCCGCTCAGTTTCAGGTGCCCTGTTTCGTAGTTTCTGAAACCCTCAGCAAAACCCTGCACCTTGCCATCCAGACGGTTATGCGCGACGAACAGCCCGACGCGCTGGCTCCGCCCGTTTTCCAAGTGCCAGGCATACAGATCATGGCCGATCTGGTAGCCCTTGAATGAAGCGTCCAGGCCTGGGCTCACGTCTCCAGACCAGCGTTGCCTGAGGTCGCTGCCAAACACACGTGCCCATCCGGCAGGCGCCATGCCGTATTCAGTCAGTAGCGCCTGATCACCCTGGCGCTCATGAAAGGTGCCCAGTGAACTCAGCGCCAGGACCGCAGCGCTTGGCGCTGCCACTGAATAGTTGGCAACCTCGGGGCGGTACAACGCGATGGGCGCGGCTCCGCGAACGGGGTCCGGCAGTGGCGGTGTTCCGATCGCGGGCACTGGCAGTGTGGCTGCCGGGAGGACCGGTGCCGGGGTGGTCGGCGCGGGCTCAGGGTTTGGGGGCGGGGCGGGCACAGGTTGCGGTGTTGGTGTCGGCTCGGGAACAGGTTCAGGAATCGGCTCAGGTGTCGGCTGGGGAGTTGGCTGTGCAGGTTCGGGGAGGGGCTCGACAGGGGGCGGCGCTGGCGTTGGCGGCGCAATCACTGCAGAGCGCAGGAACCAGCTGTTCTCAGAGCCGGCAGTGGCGCCGCCCTTGAACAGGTAATACTGATAAGCGCCTGCAGACAGCGGATTTTGCAACGAAAAGGCGCTGCTATCGCTGGTTGCACCGTTGATGGCTTGTACCACTTCAATGCCGTTGCCAAGGGTCAGGGCGCCCAGCCCACCCGCATTGCTGACGATCATGCGCGTAGAACCACTGATACGACCCTGTGCCACCACCAGTCGGTCGCTGGGGGATGCATCATCGCCCAGTGCCGAGAGCAACAGCAGCCGCCCGTTGTGGCCGGTGTAATTGCCGTTCACCGTCAATGTGCCAGTGAGCGCGCGGCCTGCATCGCTCACGTCCAGCGTTCCGGCATTCTCTAATGAAGCGAGGGATGCGGCGTGGAAGGGCGCAATGCTGCCCGAGTTCGAGATCAGCGTACTGGTGGAGTCAATGTTCAGAACGCCGGTGTTACTCACGCCGTCACCAATGACCAGCTTACCGGCCAGATTCAGCTGCGAGCCGTTACTCACGTTGACCGTCTCCCAGTTGGCATAGCGACCCGGCTGCGACGATACAGTGTTGTCGAAAGTCAGCACGTCATTGCCAGGGCCGCCGTCAAGCAACGGATTGGCGCTCAGGTAATATTCGCTCAGGTTGTACAGTCGCGCCGTATCATCGCCTTCGGCCATCAACACACTGCTGCGGGCGTAGCCGCTGTTCAGCCAGTTGAAACTGTCATTACCGGCGCTGGCGCGAACTTCACCGCGTATATCGCCACCGCTGAGGGTGATCTGGTCGTCGCCTCCGCTGACGCTGACATTGCCGCCCACGGAGCCGCCCGAGAGGGTGATCCTATCCCTGCCAAAGCCGGTTACCAGGTTGTTGATGATTGTGCCGCTGGACATTTCGAACACATTGTTGTCCAGCTTCATGTCGACGCGGCCAATGCTGCCGCCGGTCATCACCGCGACGTCGCCGTCCTCGAACGCGCGAATGATGGTGCCTCCGCTCATCAGGAAGGTATCTCGCCCGTCGCCCTGAGCCAGCGAGCCCAGCGTACCGCCGCTCATGAAAAAGTTGTCGGGATCGTCGCCCTGGTTCAGGCTGCCGCTGATCTCGCCCGCCGACAACGTGAATGAGTCGACCCCGGCACCTTGGGTGACGTTGCCCAGAATACGGCCTGACTGCATATCAACGTTGTCGACTCCTGCCCCGTAGCTGATATCGCCGGAGACCGTGCCTGTTCCGCCTGTTGGAAATATCAGAATGTGATCGCCGCTAAGGCCGATAAATGAACCGCTGATGCCACTGTCGCAGACTTGAACGCCGGGCGATGCCGAGGCCCCAAGTGCGCAGGCTCCCTCTGCACAGGACGGGATAATGGCCAACATCATGACCGGCAGGACATTACGGGTGTGGTACAGATGAATACAACGAATTTTCATGACAGCTCTCCCGGCCAGGCAGGCAGCAGGGAGGCAATCGAAACGGATAAAGGCGCCAGACTGCCACGCTCAGTGACGTCGCACCAAGGCTGGCGACGGTCGCTTTGCAGGCCTGTTTTCAAGGCCCGCAGTACGAAGTCAAGAGGTCGCTGGCCGATGCGTCAAGAAGTTGACCGACCGGTGGCGGAATTTAAACACTTGCTACCAACTATTCGAATTACAAGCAAAAAACTTATGCACTAAAGGTAGTGTTCATGCCGGATATGTTTGGTCAGCGGTACGGCGTGATAACCAGATTGTCAGCGCCAGCGCGCATACCGACAGCAACGCCGCGTAAAAAAAGATCCAGTCATAGCCCTGACCCAAGGCGATAGCCCCCATTACAGGGCCGGCAATTGCCAGGGCCAGATCGAAGAACACTGCGTAGGCACTCAGGCCTGCGCCTCGGCTGGGGGTAGGCACGCTTTTGATCGCTTCCACGCCCAGCGCCGGGTAGATCAGCGACAGCCCCACACCGGTCAGCCCGGCCCCTGCCAGAGCAATGCCGCTGCTCGGTGAAAGCCAGAGCATCAACAGCCCGCAGATCTCTACTGCCATACAGACGATGGCCGCGTTATAGCCGCCGAGCCGGTTGATGGCGCCGATGAACAGCAGGCGGGCGAGGATAAAGCACACGCCAAACATGCTCAGGCAATAAGCCGCGCCTTCCCAGCCACGGCTCAGATAAAACAGGGTGATGAACGTTGTCAGCGTGCCGTAGCCGATAGAGGACAGCGTCAGTCCCAGACCATAAGGCGCGATACGGCCGAACACTGACCAATAGGGCAGGCGCTCACCGGCTACGACCGGCACCGATGGCTTGTTGCGGATCAGCCACAGCGCCATCCCGGCCATCACCATCAAGGCGACCCCCAAGCTGTTGAAACCCACAGTATCTATGACTACCACGCCCAGCGGTGCACCAATGGCTATCGCACCATAGGACGCGATGCCGTTCCACGAGATTGATCGGGCCGTATGTTCTGCGCCGAGTTTGCCGATGCACCAACTGATAGTGCCAACTCCGATAAGCCCTTGGGAAACGCCGAGAAACAGTCGCGCAACGATCAGAATCGACAGGCTCAGCGTGGCAAACTCCTGCAGCAGCGTTGCCAGTAACGTCATGCTGCCACTGATGACGATGCCCCACAGTCCGAACACGATAGAGCGCTTGCTGCCCAGCGTATCGGTCGCCCGGCCGGCAAAAGGTCGACTCAGCAGCGTTGCCAGGTATTGCGAGGCAATGGTCAGGCCGGCAATCAACGGGCTGAAACCTAACTGGTCGTGAACATAGCCGGGCAGCACCGCAATAGGCAGACCGATGCACAGAAAGGCGATGAAGGTGTAGAAAACGATGGAAACGATTTGCAGGGTAATCGTCATGGAACCGGAGTGTGCGGCAGGCATTGGGCTCTTCGCTGGCAGGCGGTGGGAGTGCCTCATCATGGCGTGCACTGTGACTAAAAGAAAGCAGGCTAACGGTTTTATATGGGCGGGTTATGAGGCAGTTGCTGTTCTGCAGATATGGTCATAGGATGACTGATCACACCACAATAATAAAAAGGTTTGCCATGAGAAATATTCTGTTGCTGGCCGCTGCAGTCGGTTGTTCGTTTGGCCTGCCTGCCCAGGCAGCCACGTTTGCTTACATATCCAGTCCCACCGACGGCCTGATATCTCAATACCGTCTGGATGAGCAGAGCGGCGCGCTCAGCCTGGTCGAGCAGACAAAAGCCGGAGACCAGGTCAATCCGATGGCCATCTCACCGGACGGCAAAGCGTTATTTGCGGCGCTGCGTTCCAAGCCTTATCAAGTGCTGAGTTTCAGCATCGAGCCTGCAACAGGGCATCTCAAGCCGCTGAGCCAGGCACCATTGGCCGAGAGCCTGGCCTACCTGTCTACCGATCGCAGCGGGCGCTTCCTGTTCGGCGCGTCCTATGGTGCCGATTTGCTCAGCGTCCAGCCTATCGATGCGCAACACCGCCCGAGCGACAGTATCCAGACCTACAAGACCGGCATGCATGCGCATTCGGTGCGCACCGACCCGAGCAACCGTTTTGCATACGCCGGTAATCTTGGTGTTGATCGTGTTCTGCAATACCGGCTGGAGCCAAAGGACGGCAAGCTTGTGCCCATTGGCGAGGGCTATGTTGCGGTTACCGAGAATACCGGCCCACGCCACTTGGCATTTTCGTCCGATGGCAAATTTCTGTACGTGGTTGGCGAAATGAGTGGCACCGTCACTGCCTTCGCGATCAACCAGAAAACCGGTGCGTTGAAGCAGACAGGCGAGGCGGACGGTATCCCGAAACGCTTGAACCTGGCGCCGGGGCAGGCCCGTGATGCGCGCAACAACGATCTCAAGGACGATCCTACCCCGCGTATATGGGCGGCAGACATTCGCCTCGCGCCGAATGGCAGGTTGCTGTTTATCAGCGAGCGCACCACCAGCAGCGTGTCGGTGTTCAAGGTCGAGCCTGCCAGTGGCAAGGTGACGTTTGTCGAAAACTATCCGGTGCAGGAAAAACAGCCACGCAATATCGCTGTGTCACCCAATGGGCGCTGGTTGCTGGTGAGCGGTGAGAAAAGCGACAAGGTCGGCAGTTACGCCATTGCGGCGAACGGTGCCTTGCAGCGGGTCAGCGAAGCGCCCTCGGGTAAGGGTGCGCTGTGGATTGAAATGCTCAGCCAGCCGGGCCAGTAGCGGTTTTGAAAATAAAAAGCCCTGTCACAAGACAGGGCTTTTTGCTGTAGCAGCCTGACAAGCTTAGAACGAAACGCCCTGGCTGCGCAGGTAGTCGTCGTAGGTACCGCTGAAGTCGATCACGCCGCTTGGGCTGAGTTCGATGATGCGGGTTGCCAGCGAGGACACGAACTCGCGGTCGTGGCTGACGAAAATCAGGGTGCCCGGGTAGTTTTCCAGCGCAAGGTTCAGCGCTTCGATGGATTCCATGTCCAGGTGGTTGGTCGGTTCGTCCATCACCAGCACGTTCGGTTTTTGCAGGATCAGCTTGCCGAACAGCATGCGGCCCTGTTCACCACCGGAAATCACTTTGACCGACTTGAGGATCTCGTCATTGGAGAACAGCATGCGGCCCAGAGTGCCACGTACCATTTGCTCGCCGCCTTGCGTCCACTGGCCCATCCAGTCGAAGAGGGTAGATTCGTCTTCGAAATCGTGAGCGTGGTCCTGAGCGTAGTAACCGATTTCTGCTGCTTCGGTCCACTTGACCGTGCCTGCATCGGGTTGCAACTCGTTGACCAGGGTGCGCAGCAGGGTGGTCTTGCCGATGCCGTTCGGACCGATGATTGCAACACGCTCGCCGGCTTCGACCTGGAAACTGAAGTCCTTGAACAGTGTCTTGCCGTCGAAGCCTTTGGCCATGCGATCGACAATGACTGCCTGACGGTGCAGCTTTTTGGTCTGTTCGAAACGAATGAACGGGCTGACACGGCTGGACGGCTTGACCTCGGCCAGCTGGATCTTGTCGATCGCCTTGGCTCGGGAAGTGGCCTGCTTGGCTTTCGATGCGTTGGCCGAAAAGCGGCTGACGAACGATTGCAGCTCGGAGATCTGCGCTTTCTTCTTGGCGTTGTCGGACAGCAACTGCTCGCGGGACTGGGTCGCCACGGTCATGTACTCGTCATAGTTGCCCGGGAACAGGCGCAACTCGCCGTAATCCAGGTCGGCCATGTGCGTGCACACGCTGTTCAGGAAGTGACGGTCGTGGGAGATGATGATCATCAGGCTGTTGCGCTGGGTGAGGATGTTTTCCAGCCAGCGAATGGTGTTGATGTCCAGGTGGTTGGTTGGTTCGTCGAGCAGCAGCACTTCCGGATCGGAGAACAGTGCCTGCGCCAGCAGAACGCGCAGCTTCCAGCCGGGCGACACTTCGCTCATCGGGCCGTTGTGCTGCTCGATGCCGATACCCAGGCCCAGCAGCAGTTCGCCGGCACGGGACTCGGCAGTGTAGCCGTCCATTTCCGCAAACTCGGTTTCCAGCTCTGCCACGGCCATGCCGTCGTCTTCGCTCATTTCCGGCAGCGAGTAGATGCGGTCGCGCTCGGCCTTGACCTTCCACAGCTCTTCATGACCCATGATCACGGTGTCGAGCACCGTGAATTCTTCGTAGGCGAACTGATCCTGGCGCAGCTTACCCAGTCGTACGTTCGGCTCCAGCATCACCTGACCGCCCGAAGGCTCAAGGTCGCCACCGAGGATTTTCATGAAGGTGGATTTGCCGCAGCCGTTCGCGCCAATCAGGCCGTAACGGTTACCGGCGCCAAACTTGACCGAGACGTTCTCGAACAAGGGTTTGGGGCCGAACTGCATCGTGATGTTAGCTGTGGAGATCAATTACTTTACCTATCAATAACTTGGGCAATAACTGGGGAGCGCTGGTGTCAGCGGGTGTCGGGTTCTAGAGCCGACCGGAGCTGTTCAGCCTGCTCCGCCTGAGCATGAGCTGATCCAACGGGCATACGTCTACAGCAACGGCAGCCTGCCATGGCCGCGTTGCCGGGATATGAATGTGGGGGTTCATGCCAGACATTGGCGCGCATTGTCGCATAGGTCGGGCGGCAGTGACATGGTGGACGGTGCCGGATTGCCGAGTTGTCTGCGTTGGGGTTCGCTCAGGTGCCTGTCGGGTAGCATTGCTCAAGGCGTTTGCGCAGGGCAGAGGCAGGTGCGATTTCAACGGAAGTCGCAGAAGAAATAGACAGGGTCGTCAAGTTGCCTGATCGGGAGGTCGTTTACGTTCGGCTGGCGTTGTAATGGGCGACGCTTACTTTAAGCCGGGCTTCATCAATGCTCAACTTGGGAATGATTTCATCTGGAACTCGCGAGCTGTCGGACAAATTGAACACCTGAAAATCATCCCCGACTACCTGTTTCGACATAAGTTCCAGTGACGGGAGAATTCTTGATTCGTAGTGCTGGTCCAGTCCACAAGGCGAGCACACGTCTGTCGACGATTCATAGAACCGGCCTGCAGACTGATTCATATCAAAGCCTACGAGAAAGACGCTATCAAAACCAAGGTGATAGGACAATTGCAAGGCGAGATACATGACCGTGCGGGCGTCGAAAAAGCCCAGTTCCAGGTTTTTGCTGAAGCCGATATCCCTGCTTCTATGACTCCATAAAGACAGTTTTCTGACCAGCGCATCTTCTCGTGAACAGAGCGCTGCAACCGTCGACAACCTCGGTGATTTCTTCAGCGCATAGGCGTGCCCGGAAGGCCTGGGAATGCCAGAGTTGAACTGGTCTTCCCACAGGCCGACATTCTCGCTTTCGCGCATTGCCGCGGCGAACAGCTCGGGCTGCTGGTTGGGAAAGTCCCGGTCAGTACACACGTAGAACAATGGCTTGATGTTCGTTCCTGCAAACATCGAGAACGCCCCGTTCATGGTAATCATCGGGGTGTCCGAAAAGTCTCGGATCGGAAAGTTTCTGGCAGATTGACCTGAACCAATCAGCAGAACCGGGCCTTTTCTGGTGCCTCTGCATTTGCCGAAATCAAGTACGCGGGTCGGCTTCGGAATGTGAACCTCAGCTGACTTTCGAAGATAAACCGCCGCATTGATGGATTGACTAGTCATGACTACCTCATGAGCACTAGTGGCAAATTAGTTAGGGTATTTGGCGCGCAATGCTATTGGCTGCTGGCCATTAGTTCAATATCAAAGAGTTTCAGTAGCGTATCAAACTGGAAACATTAAGGCACAGGTTGGTGATTAATTTTTGAAGATTTTTTCTTGCGTTAGAGGATTTTTAGGATGTAATGCACGACCTGCAGTATTATTTAATACTAAATAGCCAGTATCAAGCTCGCGGTTAATGCACCTGCCGCTAGATGCGCTTAGTGCAATATTGCTGAGCATACATACAGGCTTCGCGCTGTACGAGGGGAGGGAGGCGGGAGAGGGTGAGGCTGCAAGGCCCGGCTATCACCGGGCCTCCTTGTTGTGGCGAATTTATTGATAGCTAATCGGATTTCCGTTCCTGCCGCTTCCTCCTGAACCAGCTCCCCAGCGCGTGGAAAGGGTGAATGAACATCGCAATCGCTCCGAGCAGAAAGACGATGGAGACAAGGATCAGGCCCAGGCCCTCGTGTGCAAACATAGTGATTGACTCCTGTTGTTCACTTTGTCGGTGCGCTGAAGACTAGTCGCTGAAACGTTTCACCTCATGAAGAAATGTTAATGAACTTTCCTGAAAAGGCTGCCAGGCGAGCTTTTTGCAGTGCTGATTCTGTTGCGTCGACACTCTGAAGTACCTGCGTTTGCTGACTCAAATAGCCGAGGGGGAGCGGGTTTTCCATGCGCCGTTCTGGTGATGAGGCGTCGCAAAATTCATCCGCCGCGGAACTAGATGAAGTGATGATGAGACTATAAGCACGCTCGCGTTCGTCAGGCCATGCCGATGACCGCGCATTCTCATCACCCGGAGGTTCCTGACATGAAGTCCCTTTTCCGTCCAGTCTTGCTGCTGGCTGTTGCTTTACCCCTGTTGCTGACCGGCTGCGGGGATAAGGAGCCCGAGCAACGCACTGCGTTCACTCAGTTCCTGCAAACCCGAATTATCGACAAGCCAGGTGTGCACGTTCCCAAACTGACGGACGACGAAAAGAAAGCCTTTGGTGACTACAGCTCGCACTATGCCGTTATTTCCGACTTCGGCGCGGGTATGGACACCGCTGTACAGCCTCTCGCCGGCTTGATGCAGAAAGGATCCTTTCGTTCGGTAAGCGATGTCATTCAACGTCGCGCAGACCTGGCTGCCGTGCAGACAGGTCTTGATGAAGTCGGTGAGAAGCTGACCATCGAGCAGGGCAAGGCAGATGCGGCACATGCCAAACTCAAGCAGCCCGATGACTTGAAAGTCGTTTACGACAAGGCGTATGACAGGACGGTGAGCGTACCCGCCAACACGTTCCGTGAAGTCTTGCCGCAAATAAAGGGCACGTTTTCGAGTGGCCTGAAGGTTGCCGATTATGTGGACGCGCACAAATCGCAAATCGATATCTCGGGTTCGGCGATAACCGTCAAGGACCCGGTCGTACAGGCTGAACTCAACAAATTGCTGCAAGAGCTGAACGATCAGGGCAAAAACGCTCAGCAGGCTCAGGCTCGTCTGCAATCGCTCATGACCGGTCGCTGAGATTGAGCTGACGGCTTGCCCCGGCCTTGTTGCCGGGCCAGGCCGTGTGTCGGGTATGATTCGCGTGTCTTTTTGCCTGCCCCGGGGCCTGTCTGCTTGATAATCAAACCTCTCCCATCGACGATTGCCCTGCGTGAAGCAGTGCCCGCTGACGCTATCTGCCTGAGCGCGCTGGGCATGCAGGTCTTTCTCGACACCTACGCAACGCAAGGCATCCGTGAGTCCATCGCGCGCGAAGCCCTCGAGGCATTTTCCCCGCAGGCGTTTGCGCATCTGCTTGGCGCATCGGAAACGCTCATTATCGTGGCTGAATCTCTTGGGCATCTGATCGGCTTCGCTCAGGTAACGCTGTGCGTCGATCACCCGATGCTCGGCGTATCGACGGCTGCCGAGTTGCAACGCCTCTATGTGCAGGAACGCTTCACTGGATGTGGAGCAGGGCGACTGTTACTCGAAGCCGCCGAGCAGCGCGCTGCGGCCAGAAAGGCCGCGTTGATGTGGGCGACTGTCTGGGTTGGCAACCCGCGCGCGTTGGGGTTTTATCCGCGTCAGGGTTATGAAGTAAAAGGTTCGCCACGTTATGAGTTTCAGGGCGAAACACATGAGAATCGGCTGTTCGCCAAACTGCTCGGCGGGTCAGATCCGGCGCGGACTTCTGTTTGATTAACGATTGCAGCTGCCTGCCTCCCTGTGAGCGCAGCGGAACTCCGTGACGCCTCACAAGACTCGCGTTTATCCTTGCGCACCATTCTGAGCATTGTTGCCTTCAAGGAGTCCTTGCAGTGACCACCATCAAAATTACCGCGGGCGGATACGAGTTTCTGGCCGAAGCCAATCCGGATGCGCCGCAAACGGTGGAAGCATTTCTCAAGCTGCTGCCTTATCGGCAGAAATTCATCCATGTGCGCTGGAGTGGTGAGGGCTGCTGGGTGCCACTGGATGATTATCAATTGAAGCTGGATGGCACGTTGATCGGTTTCGAGAACGCGACCAGTCATCCTTCTGTGGGCGACATTCTGTTCTATCCGGGCGGTTACAGCGAAACCGAGATTATCCTGGCGTACGGTTCGTGCTGTTTCGCCAGCAAGATGGGCCAACTGGCCGGCAATCATTTTCTGACCATTACTCAAGGCAAGGAAAACCTGCGCAAACTGGGCGTCAAGACGCTTTGGGAAGGCGCTCAGGATGTGCTTTTCGAGCTGGCCTGAGCCTGTGGTTAGCGCGCAGTAGTCATTTGCCAGTATTTCTCGGAACTGCTGATCTTCGCCAGGGGTCTAGTCCACAATGCTTCCAGCTCCCGGAAGCCGACCTGGAGACAAGACCTTGAATATCTTTGAAGCATTGCGTGAAAGCCATGATCGTCAGCGCGGTTACGCCGACGCACTGATCCAGACCAGCGGCGACAGTGTCGAACGAGAGAAAGCCTACAAACAGCTCAAGGATGAGCTTCAAGCTCATGAGACAGCCGAAGAACGGTTTTTCTATATTCCCCTGATGGCCCACGACAATGGCGTGGACCTCAGCCGCCATGCCATTTCCGAGCATCATGAAATGGACGAGATGATGGAAGAGCTCGATGAAACCGAGATGTCCAGCCCGGCCTGGCTGGCGACTGCGAAAAAGCTGTCGGAAAAAGTGCATCACCACTTGAAGGAAGAAGAGCAGAAGTTCTTTCAGATGGCAGGCAAGTTACTTGATGAAAAGCAGAAAGAGAGCCTGGCTGGTGAATACGTGAAGGAATACGAAGAGCAATTGGCTGAGGGGTAACAGGCCCGTGCAGTGCTAGAATCGGCTTTTTTATCAGCGAAGGCACGACATGAAGTTTCTGTTTTTGACGAGCGCAACGGTGATTGCGGCAACGGTTCTGGCCGGGTGCGCAGCGCCTTCAAACTCGGCACGTGCGGCAGGGCCATTCAAGGTCCTGTCGAGTGCCAAGCAGGATGCCGCCGTTGCCCAGTGCATTCAGGTGACCTGGCAGAACGAAGCGATGTTTGGCACATCGTCAGATGTGTTCCTGCATGATCTTTCCGGTGGCGGCTTCACTGTTTTCACTACTGAATCCAGGTATTTCGCAGACGTACACGCCAAAGGTCCTGCCACTGCTGTCGAGTTCTACGCTCCGCAGGGCGATACCCAGGCCGCCTTGCGATCCGCTGCGATTGCTACCTGCCTCTGAATGATGCTGTTCGTCATGCCTCAACCGGACTGACTTTCTTGCCAATGCTCCCGCATTGGCAGGCAGTTCCAGCGTTTTGCACCTGTCCTCACTGCGGCGCGACCGTTGCGCCTGCACCAGTACTGCGTACTCGACCGCGGCGCGCGCACAAGAGTGGGGCCTTACCACTCATTTGTGACAAAAGGTAGCGGTGCCCTCAAGTCGTAATATCACCCAGCCATCAATTCCTTCGTCTCCAGCCTTTTGATTTACCTCGAGATTTTTATGCGGTGTTTTTCGCAGGCCTCGTATGGCACACTTTCTGCTGTCTATTCCGTTGTTACATACCATTGTCCGCTATAGCGGAATAAAAATACTTCGGCGGAGTCTATGTCATGCATCGCGGACCTTCTTTTGTGAAAGCTTGTGCATTTGTCCTTGCAGCCTCATTCACGCTGGCCAACGCGGCTCAGGCCGCCGAAGGCAGCAAGCTGGATGCAGTATTGAAACGTGGCAGTCTGGTGGTGGGTACAGGCAGTACCAATGCCCCGTGGCATTTTCAGGGAGCGGACGGCAAGTTGCAGGGTTTCGATATCGACATCGGCAGGATCATCGCCAAGGGCCTGTTCAATGACCCGAGCAAGGTCGAGTTTGTGGTGCAGTCATCGGATGCGCGAATTCCCAACTTGCTGACTGACAAGGTCGACATCAGTTGCCAGTTCATCACCGTTACCGCCAGTCGTGCACAGCAGGTGGCGTTCACCTTGCCGTACTACCGCGAAGGCGTAGCGTTGTTGCTGCCTGCCAACAGCAAATACAAGGAGATTGACGACCTTAAAGCCGCGGGCGACGGAGTGACCGTTGCCGTGCTGCAAAACGTATATGCCGAAGAGCTGGTGCATCAGGCGCTGCCCAAAGCCAAGGTCGATCAGTACGACAGCGTCGACCTGATGTACCAGGCGATCAACTCGGGGCGCGCCGACACGGCCGCCACCGACCAGTCTTCAGTGAAGTACCTGATGGTTCAGAACCCTGGCCGCTACCGCTCGCCGGCTTTTGCCTGGAGCCCGCAAACCTACGCTTGTGCCGTCAAACGTGGCGACCAGGACTGGTTGAACTTCGTCAACACCGCCTTGCATGAAGCCATGACCGGTGTCGAGTTCCCGGCTTACGCCGCCTCGTTCAAGCAATGGTTTGGTGTCGATCTGCCTGTGCCTGCAATCGGTTTCCCGATGGAATACAAATAAGTCCACTCTGACCTTCAAGGGCAGGGCAGGCCATCGGGCTTTCCCTGCCAGGTACGGGCAAGCATGAATTATCAATTGAATTTTGATGCCGTATGGCGCGACTTTCCCAGCTTGCTGGCGGGGTTGGGCCTGGGGCTGGAACTGGCCCTGATCTCGATCGCCATCGGCTGTGTGATCGGGTTGGCAAATGCATTTGCGCTGCTGTCACGTTACAAGGCACTGCGAATTGTCGCGTCGATCTACGTCACCGTGGTGCGCAACACGCCCATTCTGGTGTTGATCCTGCTGATCTACTTCGCCTTGCCCGGGCTGGGCATTCGCCTGGACAAGCTGGCGTCGTTCATTGTCACGCTGTCGCTGTACGCCGGTGCCTATCTGACCGAAGTCTTCCGTGCCGGTTTGCTGAGCATCCACAAAGGTCAGCGCGAAGCAGGGTTGGCCATCGGTCTGGGCGAGTGGCAGGTGAGGGCATACATCATCGTTCCGGTGATGTTGCGCAACGTGTTGCCAGCGCTATCCAACAATTTCATTTCGCTGTTCAAGGACACCTCGCTGGCAGCCGCCATTGCGGTGCCGGAGCTGACCTATTACGCGCGCAAGATCAACGTCGAAAGCTACCGGGTGATCGAAACCTGGCTGGTGACCACTGCACTCTACGTAGTGGCCTGCTATGTGATCGCCATGCTGTTGCGCACCCTCGAACAACGTCTGGCGATTCGCCGCTAGGAGGCTGTCATGTATCAACCCCCTGGCTGGTTGCAGGAATTGTGGACCGCGAGAGAAGTGCTCTGGTCCGGCTTTTTGACCAGTATCCAGTGCTCGGCGCTGGCGATTGCTGCGGGCACGTTGATCGGCATGCTGGCCGGTCTGGTGCTGACCTACGGCGGATTCTTCGCACGGTTGCCGATCCGGCTCTATGTGGATCTGATTCGCGGTACGCCGGTGTTCGTGCTGGTGCTGGCAGTCTTTTACATGGTCCCGGCGCTGGGCTGGCAGATCAGCGCGTTTCAGGCTGGCGCAATAGGCCTGACGTTGTTCTGCGGCTCTCACGTATCAGAAATCGTGCGCGGTGCCCTGCAGGCCATTCCCGCTGGCCAGCTGGAGGCTGGCAAGGCGATCGGGCTGCGTTTCAATCAGTCGCTGCGCTATGTGTTGTTGCCGCAGGCCATGCGCCAGATCCTGCCGACGTGGGTCAATTCCTCGACCGAGATCGTCAAGGCTTCGACACTGCTTTCAGTCATCGGTGTGGCTGAACTGTTGTTGAGCACTCAGCAGGTGATTGCGCGCACGTTCATGACCATGGAGTTCTACCTGTTTGCAGGTTTTCTGTTCTTTCTCATCAATTACGCCATTGAGCTTCTTGGGCGGCAAATCGAAAAACGGGTGGCATTGCCATGACACAGACTCATACCGCAACCCCCGGCCCGGCGCTGCTCAGCATCGAAGGCCTGCACAAGTCCTACGGCGCAGTGGAAGTGCTCAAGGGGGTCGATCTGCGTATGCAGAAAGGCAACGTTGTTACCCTGATCGGTTCCAGCGGCTCGGGCAAGACCACCTTGCTGCGCTGCGTCAATCTGCTTGAAGAGTTTCAGGGCGGTCATATCCGGCTTGAGGGGCAGGACATCGGTTACAGCGACGTAGACGGCAAGCGTACCCGTCATCCGGAGCGGGTTATCGCACAGCACCGGGCAATGACTGGCATGGCGTTTCAGCAATTCAACCTGTTTCCGCACCTCAGCGCCTTGCAGAACGTGACCCTGGGTCTGCTCAAGGTCAAGAAGATGCCCAAGGATCAGGCCATTGCCCTGGCGGAAAAGTGGCTGGACCGGGTCGGGCTGCTGGAGCGCCGCAATCACTTCCCCGGCCAGCTGTCTGGTGGTCAGCAGCAGCGGGTCGCAATTGCCCGCGCCATTGCCATGAATCCCAGCCTGATGTTGTTCGATGAAGTCACTTCTGCGCTCGACCCGGAGTTGGTCGGCGAAGTGCTGAGCGTTATCAAGGACCTGGCCGAGGACGGCATGACCATGCTGCTGGTGACTCACGAAATGCGTTTCGCCTATGAGGTTTCAGACCAGATCGTATTCATGAATCAAGGGCGCATCGAGGAGCAGGGGCCACCCAAGACACTGTTCGAGCAACCGAAATCGACGCGCTTGAGCGAATTCCTCAAGAACATCCGTTTTTAACGTTTCACGACGTCCAATGCTTCAAGACAAGGAAAAACTCATGACTATTACCCGTTATGGCGCAGGCAGCACTGCTGGGGGCGGCCAGCCACGTCCATTCGCACGAGCAGTCGAGGCCGACGGCTGGCTGCACGTTTCCGGCCAGGTGCCTGCGCAGGATGGCGAGATTATCGTCGGCGGTATCGTCGAGCAGACGCACCAGACCATGCGCAACCTGATCGCGATCCTCGACGAAGCCGGTTATGCGCTCGAAGACGTAGTACGGGTCGGCGTGTGGCTGGAAGACCCACGGGACTTCTGGAGTTTCAACAAGGTGTTCGGTGAATACTTCAGCCCCGAGCATGCACCGGCGCGCGCTTGCGTGCAGGCCAGCATGATGGTCGACTGCAAGGTCGAAATCGACTGTATTGCTTATAGGCGCAAGTAGCAGCTTCAAGCCAGAAGCCTCGGGTTATCTGGCTTACAGCTCTACTTAAGGAATGAGTCATGACTGAAGACACAATCAAGCGCCGGGCACGTGGACTGGACCGGGCGTTCGATATTCTGGATTTCCTCAAGGAAAAGGCCAGACCCATGCGTCCCAACGAAATTGCCAGCGGAATCGGCAGCCCCAAATCGACGGTTTACGAGCTGGTGGCGTCGCTGCTGGAGCGGCGTATTCTGGAAACGGTCGGCAAGGACGGGCATGTCTACCTTGGCCGTCAGTTGTACTTTCTCGGTCAGGCGCACTTGCGCCACTTCGATTTCACTCGCGAGGCGGAAGTCTGCCTGGGCGAGATCGTCAGCCAGACGCGGGAAACCGCGCAGATGTGCCTGCTCAATGGCCGAAAATACACCGTTGCGCTGATGAAAGAGGGTGAGCGGCATTTCAGGATTTCCTCGGACATCGGTGAAAACGCGCCCATCCCGTGGACCGCTTCCGGGCGTCTGCTGCTCAGCCACCTCAGCGATCAGCAGATCATCGACCTGATTGATCCCGACGATTTCATCCTCCCGGGTGGCGAGCGTCTGCCGCTGGAAACCTTCTTGCGGGAAATCCGCAAGGCGGGCGAAGAGGGTTTCTTCTCCTTCGATAGCGTGGCCGACACCTTCACGCACTGTTTCGCCGCGCCGGTGAAAAACGAGCACGGTCAGTGCATCGCAACCCTGTGCATTGTCGCGCCGCGTGCCGATGCCAAGACCCATTACGACGACTATCGACGGGTGCTGATCGACAGCGCCAATGGCTTGGCTCGTCGAATAAACGAATAACTGCAGGAGATTACTGATGAGCATCGCTGTCATGGACACCGCCGTCATGGACAAGGGCACTGCACAGCCGGGCGACAGCCTGGTCACTGATGTCAGCCTGCCTGCACTGGTCATCCATCGTCAGGCGCTGGATCACAATATTCGCTGGATGCAACGTTTTGTCAGCGACAGCGGTGCAGAACTGGCACCGCATGGCAAGACCAGCATGGTACCGGCGCTGTTTCGGCGACAGCTGGACGCGGGCGCATGGGGCATGACCCTCGCCACGGCGGTCCAGACCCAGGCCGCTTATGCGCATGGCGTACGGCGGGTGTTAATGGCCAACCAGTTGGTCGGCGCGCCGAACATGGAGGTGATTGCCGATCTGCTGGCTGACCCGATGTTCGAGTTTCACTGCATGGTCGATCACCCGGACAATGTCGCTGCACTGGGCCAGTTTTTCGCGGCACGCGGCCTGCGTCTGAACGTGATGATCGAATATGGCGTGCCCGGTGGACGCTGCGGCTGTCGCAGCGAAGCGCAGGTGCTGGCCCTGGCTGACGCTGTTCAGGCTCAGCCGGCGCTGGCGTTGACGGGTATCGAGGGTTACGAAGGCGTCATCCACGGCGACCATGCCATCGACGGCATCAAGGCGTTTGCCGCGTCGCTGGTACGCCTGGCTGTCGACTTGCAGGACAAGGGTGCCTTCGCTTTGGATCGCCCGATTGTCACTGCATCCGGCTCGGCGTGGTACGACCTGATCGCTGAAGCATTCGATGCCCGGGCCGTTCGCGAACGGTTCCTCAGCGTGCTGCGCCCCGGCAGTTATGTGGTGCATGACCACGGCATCTACAAGGATGCGCAGTGCTGCGTGCTGGACCGACGTGCCGAGCTGAGCGAAGCGCTGCGTCCTGCGCTGGAGGTCTGGGCGCATGTGCAGTCCATGCCGGAGCCGGGTTTTGCGGTGATCGCCATGGGCAAGCGCGACGTTGCCTACGATGCAGGGCTGCCCAACCCGCTGCTGCGTTACAAGGCGGGTGTGCAGCCTGCATCAGGCGACGACGTCAGTGCCTGCAAGGTGACCGCCGTGATGGATCAGCACGCTTTCATGACAGTCGCGCCCGGGTGCGAGTTGAAGATTGGCGACATCATTTCCTTCGGTACCTCACACCCGTGTCTGACCTTCGACAAGTGGCGTTCAGGTTGTCTGGTTGATAATGACATGCGAGTGATCGAACCTTTCAGCACCTATTTCTAGTTCCGGTATTGGCAGGAGTAATCGTCTCATGAGCCTTCCACGGGTCGCCCTGATCGGCGAATGCATGATCGAGTTACAGCAGCATGCCGACGGCAGCCTGCGTCAGAGCTTCGGCGGCGACACGCTCAATACGGCGGTTTACCTTGCCCGGCTGTTGGGTGAGCGGGCCAAGGTGGATTACGTCACGGCGCTGGGTGATGACAGCTTCAGCGATGCCATGTGCCGGATCTGGGCCGATGAGGGCATTGGTCTGGGCAAGGTGCAGCGCCTGCCGGGGCGTTTGCCCGGGCTCTACTGCATCCAGACCGACGCCAATGGCGAGCGCCGTTTTCTCTACTGGCGCAACGAAGCCGCCGTGCGGGACTGTTTCATGACGCCTGCGGCCGAGCCGATTCTCGCGGCGCTGGCCAGCTACGACGTGCTGTATTTCAGCGGTATTACCCTGGCGGTACTTGGCGAGCAGGGCCGCGCCCGATTGCTGGAAGCGCTGGGCCGTGCTCGTCAACGTGGGGTCAGGGTTGCCTTCGACAATAACTATCGGCCTCGGCTGTGGGCCAGCTTGGAGCAGGCCCGCGAGGCCTATCAGGCATGTCTGCAGCATGTGGATCTGGCGTTGCTCACCGAAGACGATGAGCAGGCGCTCTATGGTTATGCCGACAGTGAGCAATTGCTGGCGGCCTATCGGGGTCGTGGCATCGGTGAGATCGTCGTCAAGCGCGGCGCGCAAAGTTGTCTTGTGGAAGCCGGCGGCGAGCGTTTCGACATTGCGTCGCAAAAGGTCGAGCGTGTCGTCGATACCACGGCAGCAGGGGACTCGTTCAGCGCTGCCTATCTGGCCGCCCGGCTCATGGGGGAACACCCGCGACAGGCTGCCGAAGCAGGTCATCGTCTGGCCAGTGTGGTGATTCAACACCCGGGTGCGCTGGTACCAAAATCGGTCATGCCAGTCTGATGGCACCTGCGACGGAACATGCAGTTGATCGGCTAACGCACTGACAGACAAGCATTTCGCTGGAACCTGCGCGCAAATCCGGCCACCATAGACGACCTTTTTGCCTGCAAGCCATCCACCGGAGTCTGCGTGCCTGACGACCTTCCTTCTGCGCTTCCTCATGACCTGGATGTCGATCTCATGCCGCCTCGGCAACTGCCGTTTTTCAGGCGTCTGTTATCGCGCTTGATGGGCCGCGGCCTTACAGCGTTGGGCTCGCAGCACACGCCGTCGTGGTTCCAGGGCCATGCCGACGGCTATCTGAATGGGCACATAGAGGGCGTGCGCGAGGGTTATGCCGATGGCTACCTGGATGGTGAGGAAGCAGGGCGTCAGGTGCTGGTCATCAACGATACCCGACCTGTCCGACATCGCGGCCCCAGAGTTGACGACCATCTGTTCGACGACTGGCGGCTGGCGCTCACGCCTGAACTGAAAAAGCGTATCAAGGCCGATGTCGCCGAAAAGCTCCCTGCGCATGCTCAGCCCAGCACGGCGCAGTGGAAGATGATTTTCAGCGATACGCCGTCTACCTACGTCATTGCCGGGGCGGGCGCAGGCAAATCCACATCGCTGGTGCTGCGCATTCTGCTGTTGCATCACTACCTGGGCTTTGAACTGAACGCGATGACAGTCGTGACCTTCACCCGTGAGTCGCGCAAGGACTTCATCGGCAAGCTGATCGAAGTGATGGCCTTGTGGGGGCATGTGACGGGGCAGAAACAGGCTCGTGACCTGGTTCGCACCTTTCATTCGCGTATTCTGCCGCTGGTGCGCAGCCTGCCGGGTTTTGAGCAGCTCAGGGCGTTCGAGAACCTGAGCAGCCAGTCATCCGGCCTGGAAGAGGCGGACAGCAATCCTTTCGACCTGCGGATCAACGACGCGCAGCGTCAGCAACTCAATCTCTGCTACCGCGACCTGTACGCCGGCAATGAGCGTTTCCGCGAAGTCATGGCGCCGCTGTATCGCCATGCCTTGCAGCTCAAGGAACTGGATCGCGACCATCCTGACGTACAGAAGCGTGTCGCGGTGACCGAGCTATCCTCGAAACGGGATGAGGAGTGGTGTGACACCGTCGAGGACTTGTGGATTCGCGCAGGAGCATGGCCTATAAAGGGCATTGAGCCTATGCGCCAAGCTGTTGAAATAAATGGATTTTCCTTTTGTTTTCACGGCTATATTGCCGAGCTGGATGCCTGGGTTGTGCTGGGCCTGGACGCCAGTGAAGACCAGCAACTCAAGCGGCCGGGTGCCAAATTGCCAGTGTGGGCCGAGGGGGTCATAAAGCGCACCCTGTTTCAAGCTTTCTGCAGTAAGCCTTTGATCTGGCTGGATAACTATCAGTCTGCCAGCAAGCTATTGCAGTCATTGGCGGGCGACGCAGTTGCCGGGCCCGGATTCGACTATCGGGTGAAGGGTGAGCTCGGTGCTGCGCCGCTACTGGACTGTTTTGTCACCGCCGCCAGCTTCATCGAGAACCTCGGGCTGGACGTACCCAATGCCGTGTCCGAGATGAGCTTTGCCAGCGACGACCCGGATCGTTTCTTCTTCGAAGCGCTGAGTCTTTTCTGGAAAGCTTTCGAAACGCACCTGCTGGCTCAGTCGCCTCCGATCATGACCTATAACCGGATGTTTGCGTTGTTCGGTGAAACATCGCCGGAAAACCTCAAACACGTCAGCGACCAGATGCTCAGACCGCTGTCGCATTTGATGATCGACGAGTTCCAGGATGTGTCGCCGCAGATCGTCTCATGGATACGCGCCAGCCTGCGCGAAATTCGGCGTCGTGGTCCCGCTCTGCATACAGGCCGGATCGCTCAGCATTCATCACTGCTGTGTGTCGGCGATGACTGGCAATCGATCTACGGCTGGCGCGGCAGCTCACCCAAGTATTTCATGGAGTTCGCCAGGGAGTTTTCGTCACCGGCGACCACCAGAGTCATGCTCAGTGACAACTTCCGCAGCCATCAGCACATTATCGATGCCGCCGAGCATATTGTCCGGGCTGCTCCGGCGATTGCGGGCAAGAAGGCTCGTGCCAGCGGCATGCCGCAAGAGTTGCTGCCGGTCAAGGTGCTGGATCGTGACGAAGACGAACTGGCCGAGCGTGTAGCCGAGCACTACAACGACGGTGACTCGATTCTGCTGCTGTACCGCAAAGGCAGCGAGAAAAGCCGGTTCTCGGAGCGTTTGCAGGCATTGATCGATGCTGACGCGGCGATGGGCGCGCAAGGTCGTCGCATCAGGACGTTGACGTACCACAGTTCCAAAGGCTTGCAGGCGGATGCCGTGTTTTTGTTGGGTGACTGCCAGCATCTGACTGTCTCGCCTTACAAGAATCAGGTTTACCGTTTGGCAGGGCTGGGTGATGCGAGCGATCTTCAGCCCTTTGATACAGCGCAGAAGGATGAAGTCTTGCGCCTGGCTTATGTCGCCATTACTCGTGCGGCGCGGCATTGCTATTGGTATATCGATCAAGGCACCGGCGGCGGGGAGAACGCCCAGATGCCTAAAGCTTCAGACAGAATTGCCCAGGACAAGCCTTTCTTCGAAGACTTGCGCGGTAAAGTCCGAACAGGCTGAGGCTGTCATCTCAGGAAAAACCGGCGACCTGTTGCTGCGTATGAGTGCCGAACAATTCCAGCTCATCCTCGATGGCTTCGATGATGCGCTCTACATCTGCGGCATTCATCACCGTGGAACACGGCAGGCCGGCGATGGCGACTACTGTCTCACCGCTGGCGCGGTCGAAAAGTCGTGCAATCATGCTGCCGGGAGCATCCATCGAGGCTTCAAAGCCTACCGGATGGAAGTGCCAGCGCATCAGTTGGCACGCATTGGGGAATGTGACTTTGTTCATGACAATGGCCCACCTTAATCAATCGAGCATTTCCCTTGCTCCAATGGGTAGGCAGACAGCCAGAATTCGTCCGGTAAAGCATGATGACGAGAAGATAATCAGCGCAGCGGACTATCGGTCGGTCGGGTTGCTTTCCAGCAGGATCGCTGAGCGGTCTGACGAGTACTGAAAATAGCATTTGCCAGCACCGTTCTGGAAAAATTTTTTATGACGCAGCACAAAAAAATCAATTATATGGCTGTCATCATCGCAAGGTATCAATGGGCACGTTCCATGCATTTGTCATTCACCCCGGAGAAGGCCCCGTAGTGAACTGAACTTGCTTGACGAAGGTGGTTTTCATGCCCGGTCTGGGGCAAGCTATCGTTATTGACCCGAGGAGCTGAAAATGCTGAGAAAATCCCTTGCTGCACTGATGTTGCTGGCCTCGACCAGCCATGCGGCGGAGACGGTCAATATCTACAACTGGACGGATTATATCGCCCCGGACACTCTGAAAAATTTTGAAGCGGCCACCGGTTTCAAGACCTCTTACGAGACTTTCGAAACCAACGAGACGCTGAACACAAAGCTGATTGCTGGCCATTCCGGGTACGACCTGGTCTTTCCGTCCATTCATTTCATGGGTCGACAGATTGAAAGCGGCTTGCTCAAGACCCTCGACAAACGGCAGCTCCCCAACTGGAAAAACCTCAACCCGGTTCTGCTCAAGGCACTTGAGGGCAGTGATCCGGGCAACCAGCATGGGTTTCCCTACCTGTGGGGCAGCACCGGGATTGGCTATGACATGGCGAAGGTCAAGGCCATTCTTGGCAAGGACACTCCGCTTGACTCATGGGATCTGGTGCTCAAGCCGGAAAACATGAAAAAGCTCGCCCAGTGTGGTGTCGCTTTTCTGGACAGCGCACCGGCGCTGATCCCTATCGCTCTGAACTACCTCGGCCTGCCACCGCACAGCGAGGTGCCGGACGACTACAAAAAGGCCAAGGCGCTGCTGGATGAGGTACGGCCGTATGTGCGCAATTTCAGTTCAGCCGACTATATTGGCGATCTCGCTACGGGCAAGATCTGTGTGGCAGTAGGCTACTCAGGGGATATTTCCCTGGCGCAGGAGCAGGCCCAAAAAGCGGGCAACAACATCACCATCAGCTATGTGGTTCCAAAGGAGGGCGCGCCAATGTGGTTTGACATGATCGCCATCCCGGCTGATGCCCCTGATGTCAAAGGTGCCTACGCGTTCATGAACTACCTGCTGCGCCCGGAAGTGATCGCCAACATTACCAATACGGTTCATTACGCCAACGGTAACGAAAAGGCCGACGCCCTGATCAATCCCGGCCTGTGGACGGATACCACTGTCTATCCAGACGCCGACATGCTGAGCCGCTTGTTCGTGATGTCTCAGGTCCCCGTTAATATCGAGGCGTTGCGCCAGGGACTCTGGAAAGAGTTCAAGGCCGACAAGTAAGGCTGCGAGGCGACCGACGTCAAATGATATGCGCCTGATGCAGCTCGGTCAGTGCCTGAGCTTTCAGTCGAGCCAGTAACGGATCGCGACGATCCCTTGGTGCTTGCAGCCCGACCGGCAGTTGCTGGGTGATCGTGCCGGGGCGGCTGCCCATCACTAATACCCGGTCGCTCAGGTACAACGCCTCGTCGACATCGTGAGTCACCAGCAACAGGGTGATAGCGTGACGCTCGGCCAATTGCAGCAGCAGGTCCTGAAGCTTCATTCGGGTAAACGCGTCCACCGCGCTGAAAGGCTCATCCAGCAGCAATACCGTAGGGTGCGAGTACAGACCGCGAGCAATGGCCACGCGTTGCGCCATGCCTCCGGACAATGCTTTTGGCAAGGCATCGGCGAAACCGGACAGGCCCACTTCTTCGATCAATTGACCGACCCATCTGCGGTCGTAGCCGGCATCGTCACTGAAGCCGATATTCTGTTCGACGGTCAGCCAGTGCATCAGGCGCGGTTCCTGAAACACAAACGCGACTTCTCCCTCAATGTTGTCCACCGATCCACGAAAGTCCTGCTCCAGCCCGGCGACAATTCTGAGCAGCGTGCTTTTACCGCAACCGCTTGGCCCCAGCAGGCTGACGATCTCACCTGACTGTAATGACAGATCGATATCCTGCAGTACGGTATTGCCAGCGAATGCCTTGCGGTCTACGCGTATGTTCATCAACGATTCCGGCATCTATCGACCCTCGCGGCTTTGACCGGTGAATGTGTCCCGCCAGGCCAGAAAGCGTTTTTCCAGGCCTGCCAACAGGCCGTCGCTCAACTTGCCCAGTGTCGCCAGAACGATGATGGCCGCCAGCACGATGTCCGGGCGCGAGGTTTCGCGTCCGTCACTGAGCAGGTAGCCCAGGCCTTTGGTGGCCGCGATCAGCTCGGCGGCTACCAGAAACATCCATGACAGGCTCATGCCGCTGCGCAAACCGGTGAACAGGCCGGGCAGGGCGGCGGGCAGAAGAATACGCCGGGTCAGGCGATAGCGGCTGAAGCCATACATCTGGCCGACTTCCACCAGCTTTCGGTCAATGCCCCGAATTGCGGCCACGCCGTTGAGGTAGACCGGAAAAAACGCACCGATGGCAATCAGCACAATCTTGGATGTCTCGCCAATGCCCAGCCACAGCAACAGAAGCGGCACCCAGGCCAGGCTCGGGATGGAACGGAGCCCGGCGAACGTCGGCTCCAGATACGCCTCCGCCTCACGACTGAGCCCCACCCACGCGGCAAATACCAAGGCCAGGCTTGCGCCGATCACAAAGCCGCTGAGCACACGCAACAGGCTGGCACTGATGTGTTTCCACAACGCACCATCGGCCAGATCGCGCAGTGTCAGCACGATCTCGCTGGGTGCTGGCATCTGGTAGGAGGGCAGCCAGCCGATGCGCACGATAATTTCCAGCAAAACAATGATTACAGCGGGGACTACCAGGCCTTTGAGCGGCGTTTTGTAGCGCTGCCAAAACGTGCGCTGCGCCTTGTCAGGCAAGGCCGCCTGCGCACAGGCAGGCAGGGACTTGTCTGGGCTGGTCATGGCGTTGCGATCACGGCTTTGGAAAACTCTGGCGTGATCAACTGATCGATCACTTGTTCGACGTTCACGCCTTTGCGCACCAGGTCCTCGGACACCAGAATCGGTGCTGCAGACTTGGATGCTTTTACATCTTTTTCGCTCAGTTGCGGGTTGCTCAGGTCTGTACGGGTCAATTGCAACCTGGCGACTTCCAGCGGCAGGCCTGACTCGGTCGCCAGCAGCCTGGCCAGCTCATCAGGATTTTTTACTGCCCATTCCCGAGCCTGCTCATAAGCGCTCAATACTGTTCTGATCGCCTGTGGATGCTCCTTGGCGTAGGTTTCCGTGACGCTCAGTACGCCATAGCTGTTGAAGTCCTTGTTGCGGTAAAGCAGGCGCGAGCCGGACTGTATTTCACTGGCCGCCATGTGCGGGTCAAGCCCTGCCCAGGCATCTACGTCGCCTTTTTCGAGGGCGGTGCGTCCATCGGGATGCTGCAGGTGCAGCAACTCGACATCATCCTTTTTCAGCCCGGCCTTCTGCAGCGCGCGCAAGGTGAACAGGTAAGGATCAGTGCCCTTGGTGGCGGCGATTTTCTTGCCTTTGAGTTCGGCAACCGATTGCAGGGGAGAATCCTTGCGCACCACCAGAGCCGTCCATTCTGCCCGGCTGTAGACATACACCGATTTGATCGGGCTGCCGTTGGCCCGGGCCAGCACCGCAGACAGGCTGGCCGACGAAGCAAAGTCGACGCTGCCACTGTTCAGGTATTCCAGCGAGCGGTTGCTGCCCTGGCTCAACACCCAGGTGACTTTCGCCTCCGGCAGGGCTTTCTCCAGCCAGCCAAAATGCTTGAGCGCCAGGCTGACCGGCGAATAATAGGCGTAATCCAGGCGGACTTCGGCAGGCGCGGTTTCAGCGGCCTGTGCTATTCCCTGCAGGCTAATCGCCAATGTGCAGGTCGTTAGCATCCAGCGAATCAGGGCTCGCGGCGTTTGCAACCAAAAAGAAATAGGGGGTTGTGGCATAGTGAGCGTCCAGATCGGGGAGACAAGGGCTGCAAGACTGGTTTGCATATTTCAAAAACAGCAGTCCAGAGAGCATGAAATTCACAAATGGAATATTGCATGCTCTGTGCCAAGGGTCCGGGTGCTTGAACAGCAAGGTATCAGGGCAATTTTCCAGTGTGAGTGATGTTGATCTGGCAGCAAGGTGTTGAACTGTTGTTGCCTGGTAAACAGTAAGGCTCACGGCCTGTTTTTCGACGATTTTCTGACAGTTTTTCTGCTTTTCGGGTGATTTTTTTCGCCAGGTTTGCAACAGAATCGTTTTTTGACACTCCTAATCGTCCACATTCTTAATTTCGAAACATGTGAGCACTAAGATTCGCGCGTGATCCATGAGTGTGCGCCCACTGCGCCCTTGTTCGACTGATCCGCAGAAATTCTTGGGGCGAGCTGCATAAGCCTGCGTATTCGCACCAGCCAGATGGCTGATCCCTTTCAAATGCGCACCGGACTCAGAAAATAATGAATATGCCGAAAATGCCTTCGATCACCCGACTCCAGCGCCGCATCGCATGGTGCTTCTTCCCATCATTGCTGGTGGCTTCTGCCCTGGCCCTGTTCACCATGGGCAAGGGGGTTCATGCCGAGCCCAAGAACGGCACGCAGACACTGGTATTTCTTCGTCATGCCGAAAAACCGGCCATGGGGCTGGGGCAACTGAACTGCCAAGGGCTCAACCGGGCCATCGAACTGTCGGAGGTCCTGCCCAGGGAATTCGGCAAGGCTGACTTCATCTTCGCCGCCAACCCCAGCCGGCATGTGGAAGAGGGTGAGGGCGACCTGTCCTACAGCTACGTGCGTCCGCTGATGACGGTAGGGCCCAGCGCAATCAAACTGGGTCTGCCCGTCAACCTCGACTTTGGTGCCAACGACACCGCAGACCTGGCCGATGAGCTGATGCGGGACAAGTACCACAACGCAGTTATCTACACCGCCTGGTCGCATGGCTACCTGCCGGAGCTGATCAACAAGGTTGCTGAAGAAGCGTCCGGCAAGAGCACTAACCTGCTGGATGACTGGACGAACGATGATTTCGACTCAGTGATTGTCGTCACCCTGAAATGGGTCGATGGCAAGGCCACGCTCGATTACAAGAATCAAAAACAGGGCCTCAACAACGGCACCGAGACCTGCCCTGAGGCGACCTGATCTCGAACCACAAACGTTTTCAGCCGTTGAGCGACTTCATCGACTCCGGGCTGTAACGCTCGCCCGACACGGCCCCTTGCGCCGGGAAGATCGCATCCAGTTGAGCCAGCTCATCGGTACTCAGCGTCAATGAAGCCGCTGCCACGTTGCTTTCCAGGTACTTGCGCTGTTTGGTGCCCGGGATCGGAATGATGTCGTCGCCTTGAGCAAGTACCCAGGCCAGCGCCAGTTGCGACGCGCTGACGCCTTTGGCCGCAGCCAGTGCCTTGACCTTTTCTACCAGTGCCAGATTGCGTTTGAAATTTTCGCCCTGAAAGCGCGGGCTGAAACGACGATAGTCATCGGCAGCGAAATCGTCCGGCGTGCGCAAGGCGCCAGTCAGAAAGCCACGGCCCAGCGGGCTGTAAGCCACGAAAGCAATACCCAGGCGACGGCAAGTGGCGAGCACATTGTCGTGCTCCGGATCGCGAGACCATAACGAATATTCACTTTGCACGGCCGCCAGCGGATGCACGTTGTGGGCTCTTTCGATGGTCGCTGCGCTGGCTTCGCAGATACCTATATGGCGAACCTTCCCAGCCTTGACCAGCTCGGCCATGGCACCGATGGTGTCCTCGATGGGCACATTGGGGTCGACACGGTGCTGATAGTAGAGATCAAGATAATCGGTATTCAGCCGTTTCAGGCTGGCATCGATGGACTGGTGAATGTACGCCGGGCTGCCATTCACGCCACGCGCATGCGGGTCATCGCCACGCACGATGCCGAACTTGCTGGCCAGGTAAATACCTTCACGCTTGCCTTCGAGAGCCCGGCCGAGCAACGTCTCGTTGGTATGCGGGCCATACATGTCAGCGGTATCAAAAAAAGTGATACCCAGTTCCAGCGCGCGGTGCAAGGTGGCGATGGATTCCTTTTCGTCGATGCCGGTGGTGTAGAAGTCCGACATTCCCATGCAGCCCAGTCCGATGGCAGAAACCTGCGGACCGTGGTGACCCAGTTGGCGAGTAATCACAATGAACTCTCCTGATCGTTGAAAGAGCCGTCAAGTCTCTACGCTTTGGCTGGCGCAATAAACCGGGTGTTTCTTATTTCACTGTTTTGAAAATCCGAATAATCGACGTCTACGAAGCGCGAGAGCGTGCGGCGTCAATCCGACAAACCGTACTAGTCACAAAATCACCAGTGGAGTACAAATGTACTCCATGAGCACATTATCTCCCCGTCGCAGCGCAATCCTTACCTTCATCCGCGATCGCATCGCGCAGCAAGGGCAATCGCCGAGCCTGGCGGAAATTTCCGAGGCTTTCGGTTTTGCTTCACGCAGCGTGGCGCGCAAACACATTGTGGCCCTCACCGAAGCCGGGCTGATCGAGGTCGTAGCGCATCAGGCCCGTGGTATTCGGCTGCTCAACAGTGAGCCACGGCCCGAGTTGCTCGAACTTCCGGTATTGGGGCGCGTAGCTGCGGGCGCACCTATCGGGCCGGACCTCGATATTCACACCACACTGCATCTGGACCGCAGCACGTTTACCCGTGTGCCGGACTACCTGCTGCGCGTGCAGGGCGACTCGATGATCGAAGACGGTATTCTCGATGGCGATCTGGTCGGCGTGCACCGTAACCCGCAGGCCAGTGACGGGCAGATCGTCGTTGCCCGCCTGGACGGCGAAGTCACCATCAAGCGCCTGCAACGCAGTGCCGATCAGGTGCGCCTGTTGCCGCGCAACCCGGCCTACGAACCGATCATTGTCACGCCTGATCAGGACTTCGCCATCGAAGGCGTGTTCTGCGGGCTGGTCCGGCGCGAATGATGGGCGCGGTGGTCAGCCTTGACGCCTTGCTGGATGAGCGCAGGGTCTGGAAAGGCCGTCAGCAGAGCGCGCCGCAGGTCAGCCCGCACCCCAGTGGCCATGCATTGCTGGACAGCGCCTTGCCCACTGGCGGCTGGCCTGCTGCCGCCCTGACTGAAATCCTCATCCCGGCCAATGGCAGTGGGGAGTTGCGTCTGCTGTGGCCAAGCCTGGCAAGGTTGTCTGCGATCGCTGAGCGCATTGTGCTGGTTGCACCGCCCTACATTCCGTACCCGCAAGCCTGGCTGGCCGCCGGGGTCGATCTGCGCCAGCTGGTTGTCATTGAGGCAGGCCCGCGCGATGCCCTGTGGGCTGCCGAACAGTGCCTGCGTTCCGGCAGTTGTGGCGCGGTCGTGTGCTGGCCCGGCATGGTCGATGACCGTGCGCTGCGACGTTTGCAGGTGGCTGCCGAAACCGGGCAGACCCTGGCGTTTGCCTGCCGCCCGCAGCAGGCCGCCGCCAACCCGTCACCGGCGGCCCTGCGCATCGCTGTCGACACCCGACCCGCACAATTGCGGGTGCTCAAGTGCCGTGGCGGGCTTGCGCCGCCTTTCCCCATTCCATTTTCGACCGACGCTTGAGGTTCTTATGCTCTGGGCCTGTGTCTTGCTGCCGCAACTGGCGCTCGACGGCGTCATGCGTCGTCGTAACGATCCCGATGAGCCTCTGGCGCTGATCAGCGGCAGTGCTCAACGTCGCGTGTTGCAAGCCGTCAATCCGGCGGCGCGTGCGCTGGGTTTGAAAGCCGGGCAGTCACTGACAGCCGCTCAGGCGCTGGTGTCGAACTTCTCTATGGTCGAGCATGACCCGGCTGACATCGAGCGCTTGCAGCAACTGCTCGCGGCCTGGGCGTACGGTTTCAGCTCCAATGTCAGCCTCAAGTACCCTCGAGTGTTGCTGATGGAGATTGAGTCCAGTCTCAAGCTGTTCGGCCCCTGGCCGGTGTTCGAGGCACGCTTGCGTGAAGAGTTGACTGCGCAGGGTTTCCGGCATCGCATCGTGGTTGCGCCCAACCCGATAGCCGCACGGATGCTGGCCAACATGCATGACGGGCTGAGCATTGATTGCCCGCAGGCGTTGCGCCGCAGCCTGGAGCATATGCCGCTGGAACGCATCGGTCTGAGTCGTGAAACCGCCACGGCCCTGACACGCATGGGGCTGCGCTATGTGCGGCAGGTACTGGCCCTGCCGCGCGATACACTGGCGCGGCGGTTTCCGGCCAGCGTGCTGCAGCATCTCGACACATTGCTTGGCGAACGACCGGTGGCACTGGAGTGCTACACACCGCCGGACTTCTTCGATGTACGCATCGAGCTGAATTTCGACGTCGAGTCGCATCAGGCCCTGTTGTTTCCTCTCAAGCGGCTGATCGCCGATCTGGCTTTGTTTCTGGCTGGGCGCGACAGCGGTGTGCAGCGATTTTCCCTGCATCTGGAGCACGTTGAAGGTCCGGAGACTGTGGTGCCAGTCGGGCTACTGAGTGCCGAGCGCGATGCTTCGATGCTGTTCGAACTGGCTCGCGGCAGGCTGGAGCAAGTGCTGGTGGCGTCGCCGGTACGTGCCGTGCGCTTGCTGGCGCAGGATTTGCCGGATTTTGTTCCGGCGCACCGGCAGTTGTTCGATGAGCGCGTGCAACAGACCCTGCCCTGGGAGCAACTGCGCGAACGCCTGCGTGCGCGACTGGGCGACGAGTCGGTCAATGGCTTGCGCGCCCAGGCCGATCACCGCCCTGAATGCGCCTGGCAACCGCACAGCACAAGCAAACCGGTCTTGCCAGCCAAAGGTTGTATGCGCCCGGGCTGGTTGCTGCGAGAACCCCAGCCGCTGCCACTTCATGCCACGCGCATCGTGGCCGGGCCCGAGCGAATCGAATCAGGGTGGTGGGACGGCGGCGATGTACGTCGCGACTACTATCTGGTCGAAACCTCCAACGGCCAGCGCGCCTGGGCCTATCGCAGCGTGGGCGAGCAGGGTGAACTGCTGCTGCATGGCTGGTTCGCATGACAAGCGAGTACGCCGAGCTGCATTGCCTGTCCAACTTCAGTTTTCAGCGCGGCGCCTCAAGCGCCCGTGAGCTGTTCGAACGTGCCTTGCGCCACGGCTATCAGGCGCTGGCCATCACTGACGAGTGCACGCTGGCCGGTATCGTACGTGCGTGGCAGGCGTCCATCAGCACCGGCCTGCCGTTGATCATCGGCAGCGAAATGCACATCGAGAACGGGCCGAAAGCCGTGCTGCTGGTGGAAAGCCAGACAGGTTATGAGGCGTTGTGCAAATTGATCACGGTGGCACGCCGCAGAGCCAGGAAAGGTGAGTACCGGTTGTTGCGTGAAGATTTCGAGCCGTCTCCGGACGGGTTGCTGGCCATCTGGCTGCCGGACATCGAAGGCGACGCGCAAGCCTGTCTGGCGCATGGACGCTGGTTGCGTGAGCGCTTTGCCGAGCGCCTCTGGCTCGGCGTGGAGTTACATCGCGGCGCGGATGACGAGCAGCGTCTGGCCGACTTGCTGGCGCTGGCGCAATCGTTGGGTATCCCGGCAGTTGCCAGCGGTGATGTGCACATGCACGCGCGCGGTCGGCGTGCCCTGCAGGACACCATGACTGCCATTCGCCATCACACGACCGTGGCCGAAGCAGGGCACCTGTTGTTTGCCAACGGCGAGCGTCATTTACGGCCACTGGATGCGCTTGCCGAGCATTACCCGGACTGGCTGCTGGCCGAATCGGTGCGTATTGCCCGGCGCTGCACGTTCGATCTCAAACAATTGAAATATGAATACCCGCACGAGCTGGTCCCCAAAGGCCAGACACCCACGTCGTGGCTGCGTGAACTGACCGAGCGCGGTGTCCGAAAACGCTGGCCGAAGGGGCTGACGCCAGCTACCCGTGCGCAGGTCGAGAAGGAACTGGCTCTGATCGCGGAAAAGAAGTTCGACAGCTACTTTCTGACCGTGCATGACATCGTCGAGTTTGCCCGCAGCCAGCATATCCTTTGCCAGGGGCGTGGCTCGGCGGCCAACTCGGCAGTGTGTTATGCGCTGGGGATCACCGAGCTGAACCCGGAAAAGAGCAACCTGCTGTTCGAGCGCTTCATCTCCAAAGAGCGCAACGAGCCACCGGACATCGATGTGGATTTCGAGCATGACCGCCGCGAAGAAGTCATTCAGTACATATTCAGGCGTTATAGTCGGGGCAGGGCGGCGCTGACGGCGGTGGCCAGCACGTATCACGGCTCGGGCGCAGTGCGTGATGTGGCCAAGGTGCTGGGTCTGCCGCCTGACCAGATCAACGCCCTGGCCGATGCCTTCAGCCGCTGGAGCGATTCGCTGCCGTCGCCCGAACGCCTGCGCGAATACGGCTTTGATGCCGACATGCCAATCCTCAAGCGCGTGCTGGCACTGACCGGCGAGCTGATCGGCTTTCCCCGGCATTTGTCGCAGCATCCGGGCGGCTTCGTGATTTCCGAGCACCCGCTGGACACACTGGTGCCGGTCGAGAACGCCGCGATGGCCGACCGCACCATCATCCAGTGGGACAAGGACGATCTGGACCTGGTCGGTCTGTTGAAAGTCGACATCCTTGCACTGGGCATGCTCAGCGCCTTGCGCCGCACGTTCGATCTGGTGCATCTGCACCGGGGCAAACGCTGGACCCTCGCAGACCTGCCGGGCGACGACCGGAAAACCTACGAAATGATCAGCCGCGCCGACACCATCGGTGTGTTTCAGATCGAGTCCCGCGCGCAGATGGCCATGCTGCCGCGCCTGCGGCCGGAAAAATTCTATGACCTGGTCATCGAAGTCGCCATCGTCCGGCCGGGGCCGATCCAGGGCGACATGGTTCATCCGTATCTGCGGCGGCGCAATGGCGAAGAGGCGGTCACTTATCCGCCTAAACTAAAAAGCGTCTTTGAGCGCACCTTGGGCGTGCCGCTGTTCCAGGAGCAGGTCATGGAAGTTGCGATCATCGCTGCCGACTACACGCCGGGCGAGGCGGACGAGTTGCGCCGCGCGATGGCTGCGTGGAAACGCCACGGCGGGCTGGAGCCGCATCGCGAACGGCTGCGCACGGGCATGCTGAAAAACGGCTACGAAGCGGACTTTGCCGACCGGATTTTCGAACAGATCAAGGGTTTTGGCAGTTATGGTTTCCCCGAGTCCCACGCCGCCAGTTTCGCCTTGCTGACCTACGCCAGTTGCTGGCTCAAATGCCACGAACCGGCAGCGTTCACCTGTGCGCTGATCAACAGCTGGCCGATGGGGTTTTACAGCCCGGATCAGTTGTTACAGGACGCACGTCGCCACCACATTGAAATCCGACCGGTGGATGTGCGCTACAGCGACTGGGATTGTTCGCTGGAGCCGCTCGATCATCCCGACAGCACGCGCAATCTGGCGATTCGCCTCGGGCTGCGCATGGTGCGAGGCTTTCGCGAGGATGATGCCCGGCGCATCGAAACGGCGCGCTCGAAGCGGCCATTCGCCGATGCCACCGACCTGACTCAGCGCGCCGGTCTGGACGCTCGCGCCGCCGAGGCACTGGCGGATTCCGGGGCCTTGCGTGGCCTGATTGGTCATCGGCACCGGGCGCGCTGGGAAGTCGCCGGGGTCGAGGCCCAGCGCCCGCTGTTCGACGACCTGCCCAGCGAAGAAACCCAAGTGATCTTGCCACTGCCGACTGTGGCCGAAGACCTGGTGGCCGACTACACAACGCTGGGCACTACCTTGGGCCCACACCCGCTGGCCTTGCTGCGCAGGCAACTGGCTGCCAAACGCTTTCGCAGCTCACAAGACTTGCTGAGCCTGGAAAACGACCGAACACTCAGTGTGGCGGGGCTGGTCATCGGCCGCCAACGACCGGGCACCGCCAGTGGCGTGACCTTCGTGACGCTGGAAGACGAATTCGGCATGGTCAACGTGGTGGTCTGGCGCGACCTGGCCGAGCGTCAGCGCAAGGTGCTGGTGGGCTCGCAACTGCTGCAGGTGTTCGGGAGGCTGGAATCAAAAAGCGGCGTACGGCACCTGATCGCCCAGCGGCTTTATGACCTGACGCCGCTGTTGACTGGACTGGATGTGCGCAGTCGGGATTTTCAATAGACAGGCCCGCAATTTGCAGTGTTGGTTGAACACTTTCATCCTGCCAGCGAGAAGCCCTGTATGTACAAAGACTACCCAGCCGCTTACCAGGTCAGCAAAGGCGCGGCGCTGCAAGTGGATACGGCCTTTTACGAGCGTATCCGCACGAATGCGCAGCAGCGTACCCTCGTCGAGCAATTTGAAGTGCCGATCCGCACCGGACGGGCCTGGAAGGTCAAGGCCGGTCAGGTGTTTCGTGTTACCACACCGGTTGGCCCGCAGGTGGGCGATTTCAATGTGTGGAATGCCAACGACCCTCGCGAACGCCTGTGGGCGGCGCGTACGCGTCAGTTGCAGGGCGCGCATGTCAGCACCCATGACCGGCTGTGGTCGAACCTGCCGTTTTTACGGCCGTTGGTCACCATCACCGATGACAGCCTGGCCAGCTACGGGATCGACGAGCATGGTGGCCGCCTGCACGATTTGCTTGGCACGCGCTGTGATCCCTACGTCAACAAGATGCTGACCGGCGAAGACTTTCATCATCACTGCCATTCGAACCTGACCCGCGCAGTGTTGCCGTATGGGCTGACCGAATTCGATGTGCATGACGTGTTGAATATCTTCCAGTGCACCGGCCTCAACCATGACGACATGTACTTCATGAAAGCCTGTCCGGCGCAAAAGGGCGATTACCTGGAATTCTTCGCGGAAATCGACCTGCTGTGCGCCTTGTCGACCTGTCCGGGCGGCGACCTGTCACTGCCGATGTGGGGGCCTGACGCGCAGGACCCGTTAAGCGTCTGCCGTCCGCTGGGCGTCGAAATCTACGACCTCGACGCCGCGTTGCTGGAGGGTTGGCAGTCTCCCGAACGTGCGGCGTATAACGGTCAGCACGGCTTGCAGATTGCCAAGGCTGAATGGGAGAAATAACCGCTCAGGCCGCGCGAGCCATCTTGCGCAGTCCCCAGACCATCACCGCCCCCATCCCGAGCATCGCCAGCAGCAGTGCCGGGTAAGCCACCCACCAGTGCAGCGGGGCGGTCATCATGCTGAATTCGGACATACCGCCGATCCCGGCAATCAGGTTCAGGGGTAGAAACACCACATTGATCAAGGTCAGTTTGCGCAGCAGGGTGTTGGTGCTGTTGTTGACCAGATTGCCGCGCGCATCCATCAACCCGGCGAACACCGTGGAATAGATCTCGGCCTGTTTGTAACACTGGTCGTTCTCGATGATCATGTCATCGATCAGCGCCAGGCTGGCAGCCCCGTATTGCTTGCCTTGTGCGTGATTGCGCAGGCGCGTCAGGACCGCGCCGTTGCTGTGGATGGCGTTGATGTAATACACCAGACTTTCGCTGAGGTTGAACATCTGCAGCAAATGACGGTTTTCCAGTGACGAGTTGAATTTCTGCTGCAATTCCCGGGCGACCATCTTGATGACTTTCAAATGGCCCAGATAGTGATGAATATTGTTGAACAGCAGCTCCAGAAGGATATCCAGCGGCTGGTCCAACGGGCGGTGAGCCCCCAGCGCGCTCAAGGGTTGCTCGTCATCGCAGATCAGCACCAGCTGGTCCCGGCTCAACAGCACGCCAAAGGACGAAACGTCGAACGAGAAGCTGTCCTTGCCCGAATAGTTCTCGGGACGTTTCCAGATGACGAACAACGCATCAGGGTGAAACTCGATGCGCGAAATTTCGTCCGGGTCGAGTGCCGAGGCAACGGCATGCTCATCAAGGTGAAATCGCTCCAGCAATAATCTGCGTTCACCTGCATCAGGTTTGCTGAACCACAGCACCTGAGCTTTTTGCGGATCACATACAAGCAAACGGCTGTCATCGAGTTTCAGGCCCTGGATCATCGTCTCACCATGCCTGGCCGAGGCGTTTGAGCTCCAGGCGGCGGACGAACTCTTCCAGCACCAGGCTGTACAGGTCATCCTGCAGATAAGCGTCTTCGATGCCGGCATCCAGGTTCGGGTTGTCGTTGACCTCAATCACCACCACTTGATCGCCTGACTGTTTCAAGTCCACGCCATATAACCCGTCACCAATCAGATTGGCAGTCTTGAGTGCCAGCTCGACCACGGCGCGCGGCGCTTCATGCACCGCCAGCGTGCGGCATTCGCCAATGACCTCGGCACCGATTGCCTTGTGGTTGTAGATCTGCCAATGCCCCTTGGACATGAAGTACTGGCAGGCGAATATCGGTTTGCGGTTGAGAATGCCAATGCGCCAGTCGTACTCGGTGTAGAAAAACTCCTGAGCCAGCAACAACACCGAATGCTCGAACAATTGGGCTGTCGCCGTATGCATTTCCTCGGGCGTACTGACTTTGATCACGCCTCTGGAAAAACAGCCATCGGGAATCTTCAATACCAGCGGGAAACCCAGGCGTGTGGCCACGTGCTGCAGTTCTTCCGGGCGGTCCTTGTAGAGGATTTCCGTTCGAGGCATGCCCAGATCATGGCTTTTGAGCAGGTCGGTCAGGTAAACCTTGTTGGTGCAGCGCAGGATCGAGGTGGAGTCATCCATGACTACCAGCCCCTCGCTTTCGGCTTTCTTGGCAAAGCGATAGGTGTGGTTGTCAACGCTGGTGGTTTCGCGAATCAGCAGCGCGTCGTACTCGGCCAGTCGGGCATAGTCTTTCTTTTCGATCAGCTCGACATCGATGCCCAGGCGCTGACCGACGCGGATGAAATTGGCAAGCGCCTCAGGGTTGGACGGCGGCAGCTGTTCCTGCGGATCATGCAGAATCGCCAGGTCGTAGCGGGCCATGCGCCGCGAGCTGGGCTGGCGCCAGACGTTGCGGCTGAAGCCTTCCAGCGCCATGGCGAACTCATCCTGCTGATCCTCGCGCAGGCGCGGCAGAGCACCGGCCTTGATACCGGCAATGTGCCAATTGTCGCGCTTGCGAAACTCCACCATCAGGATCGGGCAGGGGAAGACTTCAAACAATTGACGGGCGAGATCTTTCAACGGCTCAAGTGTGGTCTGGCCGAAGTAAAGTGTCAGGGTAAACCCTTCGGTGTCGTCATAGGGATGATCCTGGAGTGCGGTGTCCAGCAACTTGTCCAGGTCATCAAGGGCCAGGCCGTAGAGTGACTTGCGGGTCAACTCGCTGATGGTTTTTACCGAGGGAATGACATTGTGCTGGCGCGCTTCGGCCAGCAGGGAACAGTAATAACCGTGGCCCAGGTATTTGTAGCTGCGGCACAGATTGATGACTTGCACACGCTTGCCTGCCGTGGCTTTCAGCGGCTTTTCCAGATACTCCTGGGCGCTGATCAGGTTTTCGCTGGGGAAGTACGATGCCCAGTCTTCAAGCCGTTCGACAATAATCACCAGTTGCCTCTGTGCTGCAAAAAGCGTTGTGGGGTCTGCACGTCTGGTTGTTGCTGAAAGCGCAAGTTGCGCAGATACTTCGTTCATCTTCACCTGTGCCGCTGACATGTGTAATCGATCCGATGGGAAACAAGTCCTTTCTATTAAGCATGTGCTTTTTGAAATGTCCCGTTTCGTTACACAACTTTTACGGCGGTGCAGATGGACTTTATATTTCGCGATGCAGTTGAAACCGATGTCGACGACTTGCTGCTTCTGGAGAACCAGTGCTTTGACGGCGACCGTCTGACCGCGCGCAGCTTTCACTGGATGATTCGCCGCGCCAATGCCAGCCTGATCGTCGCCGAGCAGGCCGGACAGCTCACCGGCTATGCGCTGGTGCTGTTTCATCGGGGCACCTCGCTGGGGCGTTTGTATTCGCTGGCGATTGCCGATGCGGCGCGGGGCAAGGGGCTGGGCAAGCAGTTGTTGCAATGTGCCGAGCAGCAGGCCGTGGGCCGCGACTGCGCTTACCTGCGCCTTGAGGTGCGCCCTGATAACCACGCGGCTATCGGGCTGTACGAACGCAACGGCTACCGGCGCTTCGCTCAGGTCGACGACTATTACCAGGACCATGCCCCGGCGCTGCGTTACGAGAAGCGCATCGTCGAGCATGCCCGGCTGGACAGTCGTTCAGTGCCTTACTACCAGCAGACCCTGGAGTTCACCTGTGGTCCTGCCTGCCTGTTGATGGCGATGAAGGCTCTACATCCTGCGCGTTTGATGGATCGCGCCGAAGAACTGCAGATCTGGCGCGAGGCGACCACGGTGTTCATGACCTCCGGCCACGGTGGATGCAGCCCTCAAGGGCTGGCGCTGGCTGCCCGGCGACGGGGCTTCGCCGTAAAGTTGCTGGTGTCGGTGGCAGGCCCGCTGTTTCTGGGCGGCGTGCGCAGCGACAACAAGAAACAGGTGATTCGCCTGGTTCATGAGCAGTTCTGTCATGAGCTGCTAACCTGCGGTGTAGAGACGCTGCCCAACCGCTCATTGAACCTGCCTCGCGTACTGGCCGAGGGCGGCAAGCCGCTGGTGCTGATCAGCAGCTATCGCCTGACACGCTCCAAGGCACCGCACTGGGTGATGGTCACCGATTGCGACAGCGATTTCGTCTATCTGCACGATCCTGATATTGATCACAGCCTGCATCGGCAGGCCATCGACTGCCAGCATTTGCCGGTAAGCCATGCCGATTTCAATCGCATGAGTTGTTTCGGCACCGATAAACTGCGCGCCGCAGTGATTGTGTTTGCCGCGCCTGTGGATGATCATGCGTGCGCTTCCCAAGCGGCTTCAGCAGCCCGGCCACAGGATCCCGTACATTGATCAAGTCAGCCCTCAAGGCCCTTTGCGCACTGGCCATCGTCGCGAGCCTGTCGGCCTGCATCAGCGCGCCAGTCCCTTTGACGCCAAAAACTGCCGAACAGTTGCGGCAGCAGCCACCAGTGCGGTTCCTGCTGAGCTTTGATGACGGCCCCAGTGCGTCGACTTTTTACAACCCCAGTATCACCGTACTCGACAGCCTGGCCGACAATCCGTTGCAGCCGAACATCAAGGCCGTGTTCTTCGTGCAGACCGGCGCCACAGGCGCAGGGAATAGTGATCAGGGGCGGGCGATCATGCATCGTCAGCATGAAGAGGGGCATTTGCTCGGCTTTCATACCGCCACGCCGCACCACACCAATCATCGTTCGTTGACCGATGAGGAGCTGGAGCAGTCCCTGACCCAAGGCTGCGCCATCATCGCCTCGATTACCGGCGTGCCGACCACGTTGTTGCGCCCGCCGTTCTGGAACTACGACAAACGCACGTTCAGCGCCTACCAGCGTCATGACCTGCATGTATTACTGACTGACCTGAGCGCCAATGACGGCAAGATCTGGGGCTATAACTTCAGCCTGCGCCGCCGTTCGAACATGGTCAGTCAGCTCTCGCAAGTACGTGAACGCATCGCCGCCGGAGAGCTGCCTGCAGTGGACGGGGTGATTCCGGTGGTGGTGACCTTTCACGACCTGAACCGCTACACCGCGCGGCATGCGCGAGAGTACCTGCAGATACTGGTCGACAGTGCCGGGCAGACTGGCGTAAGGCTCGCCGACAAGCCGTTCTACGACGACAGTGCGCAGTTGCAGCGCGCAGCACTGGCCAGGACGGTCAAGGAGGCGGGCGAGCCTGTCAGCTTGCCCGGTGTGTGGAACTGGATCTGGGACCACAACGCGCACTGACCAGGCGTCAGACCAGGGTGTTCTTGCGCACATGACCGCCCTGGACAATCATTGCCAGATGTTCGCCCTGACCGACCAGACAACCGATATCGCTCAGCGGGTCGCCATCCACCACCAGCAGATCGGCTATCGCACCGGCGCTGATGCAACCCAGTTCACCCTCGCGCTGGAGTATCTGCGCAGCAACACTTGTTGCACTGCGTAACGCCGCCAGATTACCGAGCAGTTCGGCGCGAATCTTCAGTTCGTGGGTCTGGTACTCGTGCATTTCCCCCAGTAGATCCGAGCCATAGCCCATCGGTACGCCCGCTTCGGCGAACAGCAGCAGCGCGTTGCGCCCGGCCTGGCGCACATCCTCGATTTTGGCCACCGAGTCCGCTGGCAGGCCGAAGCGCTCGCCGTACTCGGCAAGCATTTCATAAGTGACCTGAGTCGGCACCGCAAATGCGCCTTTTTCGGCCATCAGTCGGGCGGTGTCGGCATCCACCAGATTGCCGTGTTCGATGGTTCTTACGCCGCATTCGATGGCACGGCGAATCGCCCGAGCGGTATAGGCATGGGCCATCACGTAGGTGTTCGCAGCGGCGGCTTCGTCAACGATGGCGCGGATTTCAGCTTCGCTGTATTGGGTGTTGGCAATTGGATCGGTCGGTGACGAGACGCCGCCCGACGCCATTATCTTGATCTGGTTGGCACCCTGTTGCAGCTCTTCGCGCACGGCCAGACGCACGTTATCGACGCCGTCCACTACGCGGGCAATGGCTCCTGCCCGAAAGCAGCACGAGCAAGGTTCGTTGAGCAGCAATTCGCCCCGTGCGCGCATGTCGCCATGGCCGCCGGTCTGCGACAACGCCTTGCCCGACGCGAAGATCCGCGGCCCGGGAATCAGCCCCATCTGGATCGAACGCGCCAGCGCCCAGTCGGCACCCCCGGCATCACGTACAGTGGTAAAACCGCGGTTGAGCATCGCAGCCAGAATCGGTAATGCGCGGTACATGATGATTGCGTTGGGTTGCAGGGCATTCATGCCCAGGTTGGCGTTGGAAGCCAGCACATGCACGTGGCAGTCGATCAGGCCGGGCATCAGGGTTCTGCCGCCCAGATCGATAATCCGCGCGCCAACCGCGGCAGGCTCGCCTTCGGCACGCACGTCGATAATGCGCTCACCCTCGATCACGACTTCCTGGCCGGAAATCAATTGCCCTTTTTGCAGGTCCAGCAGGCGACCGTTGCGCAGGATCAGGCGTGTAGGATCAGCAATACTCATTGGAAAGCTCCAGACAGGGGACGATGGGCAGCAGGCGCACGGTCGCGATACAGCAGCGCACCAATGCCGCTGACGACGGCCGCGAACATGATGTAGAAAGCGGGTGCCAGGTTGCTGCCGGTCGAGGCAATCAGCCAGGTGATGGTGAAGGTGGCAAAGCCGCCGAAAATGGTGACGGCAAAGTTGTAGGCCACCGAAAGCCCGGTGGACAGCACGTGGGTGGGCAGTAATTCGCCAAAGGCCGCAAGGATCGAACCGATGTAACCGGAAATCAGCAGGCCGAGTACCAGCTCAAAGACCAGCAGCGAAAACAGTCCCGGCATCTGGTTGATGAACAGGAACATCGGGTAGGCGCTGAAGAAAATGGCAATTGCCGAGCCCAGCAACCACGGGCGATGCCCGCTGCGGTCTGCCAGGGCGCCGACAATCGGTGTGGCGACGATCAGTACTGCACCACCCATCATTCCCGCACTGAAGCCCATCCATGACGGCAGGCCAAGCACGCGTTGGGCGTAGGACGGAATGTAGAACAGAATCGCGTAGGTGCAGACCGTCCACAGTACCACCAGCGAAAAGCTGATCAGGGTCTGGCGCGGGTAGGTCTTGATGACTTCGCGCAGAGGCGACTCGACTGGTTTTGCGGCCTTGTAGGCAGGCGTCTCATCCACCCGGCTGCGAATATAAAAGCCGACCGGCCCGATCAGCGTGCCGATCAGAAATGGCACCCTCCAGCCCCAGCTTTCCAGCTGCGCCTGGGTCAGGTAACTGGACAGAATGGCACCCAGCGCAGAGCCGAGCAGCACCGCGACGCCGATGCTGGCCTGAATCCAGCTGGAGTAGAAGGCTTTCTTGCCGGGCGGAGCATGCTCGGTCAGGAATGCGGTGGCACTGCCCATCTCGCCACCGGCAGAGAACCCTTGCAGCAGTCGCGCCAGAACAATCAGCAGCGGTGCCAGATAGCCAATTTGCGCGAAGCTGGGCGTCAATCCGATGATCAGCGTCCCCAGCGCCATTAGCAGGATGGTCAGGGATAAAGCCGCCTTGCGCCCGCGCTTGTCACTGTAGATTCCCAGAACAATACCGCCCACCGGACGCATGAAGAAGCCGACCCCGAAGGTCGCCAGCGCCAACAGGTAAGAGGTCAGCTCGCTGCCGGTGGGGAAGAACACTTTGGCAATGATCACCGAGAAGAAGCTGTAGACCGTGAAGTCAAACCATTCCAGGCCATTGCCGATCACCGTAGCGGTCACCGCGCGGCGTGCCTTTTGTTCATGGGTGCGTGAAGCAGAGGATCGTAATGTGCTCACTGGATAGGCTCCTGCATGCGATACACGCAGGGAGGCCCCCTGCAGTGGCTGCATTGATTGAGGGGCAGGGTTGATGTAAGTGCGGCTGAGTCAGGTCTTTTTGCCCGTTTCAGTCGAGAGTAGGTGCTGGGCCGATTTTAAGAAAACGCTTATTGCGCAGGTTTGCATGCGCCAGATGCATGCAAGCGTCAGGGGCGAGGTGTCAGCGTGGCTATTTCATCTGTCAGCCATTTCTCGAAGGCTCGCGCAGCGCGCCGGGGCGTCTTGCCGCTGGGGGTCAGCAGGTAATAGCCGCCTATTGCACCCACACTTTTCTGGCAGGCCGGCACCAGCGCACCGGACTGCACGTGACGGTCAATCATCGGTTGCCAGCCAAGCACGATGCCGTGCCCGGCGACAGCCAGGTCGACCAGCACGGGGTACAGGTTGACGGTCATGCGCTTGCGTATCAGCGACGCATCAACGCCCTGACGGCCGAACCAGTCTCCCCAGGACAGCCACTGACGTTGCCCGTCTTCCAGCATCAGCAGGCAGTGGTCCAGCAACTGTGCAGGTTCCAGCAGCTGGCCGTCCAGGTAGTCTGGCGAGCAGTAGGCATTTACCGATTCGGCGAACAGCAAACGACTGTCGAGGCCCGTCGGTGATGTTTCGCGCAAAAAATACAGCGCCAGATCGAATTCCGCGCGAATCAGAGAATCCAGCCCGTCGACCACTCGCAGGCGGATATCCACGGCGGGGAAGGCATCGCGATAGCGTCCCAGCAAAGGGCCCAGCCACAGTGCGGCCACGCCGCTGGAACAAGCCAGGGTCAGTTGTTGTTCGCCGCTATGGGTAATGACTTGTGCCGTGGCCTCTGCACACAGGGTCAGCACACGCTGGATCTGCTCGGCGTAAACCTGCCCGGCCACCGTCAGATGAATACGCTTGTGCTCGCGACGAAACAGCGCGCGGCCGAGAAATTCCTCCAGTTGCGCGACCTGACGGCTGATCGCGCTCTGGGTGAGGTTCAGTTCGCTGGCGGCACGGGTAAAACTAGCGTGCCGAACGGCGGCTTCGAAGGCGATCAGGTTCTGCAAGGGTGGAAGGGGCTCGATACGCACAGCGGCTCCTGTTGCGGGCAGGTTTTACAAAGGGTCGGGAAACGGTGTCGATAGCAGCCAGTCCCTGAACACGCACAGCGATGGCAGGTTCTGAAAGCGCGTCGCGTACGCCAGGTAGTAATTGCGCCCACTGTCCAGCGGCTCGAACAGGGTGACCAGTTCGCCGCTGTTGATTTCGTCCTGCACCAGAATGCGCGGTACCAGTGCGATACCGATGCCCGCCGCCACAGCCTGGATCAGGTGCGAGGTCAGTTCGAAACTCGGGCCGGGGCGCATGATGTGGTGGTCCAGCCGATTACTGTCGAACCAGTCTGACCAGGCATTGGGCCGTGACACCACGCTCAGCAACGAATGCTGGGCGACCTGCGTCGGAGTCATCGCTTGGTAGCCGGCAAGCGCGGCAGGGCTGGCAATGACCACCAGTTTTTCGCTGACCAGCGGGTGGGCGATGTAACCGGGCCAGTTACCGTTGCCGGCACAGATGATCGCGTTCATTTCGCTGGCAGCAGGCGTCAGGTCGGCATGCACGATGCGTGAGTGAATATGCACCACATAGCCCGGATGCCGGGTGTAAAAGTCATTCATCCGAGGCAGCAGCCATTTGGAGCCGAAGGTGGGCAGCACGGCCAGATGCAGCGTGCCGCCCTCGGCCTTGTGCGCGATGGTTTGCAGAGTTGCACTGCGGATGCGGCCCAGCGCGGCGGCCAGCTCATGCTGGTACAACGCACCGGCAGTGGTCAGTTCGATACGCCTGCCATCACGCTTGAACAGCTCGACTTCCAGCTGCGCCTCCAGCGCCTGCACCTGGCGGCTGACGGCGCTCTGGGTCAAGGCCAGTTCGTCTGCGGCTTTGGTGAAGCTGCCATGCCGCGCGGCCGCCTCGAAAGCGAGCAACAAAGACATGGAGGGCGTCAGTCTTCTGGTGTTCATTCATAAAACTCATGGAAAAACGGCATCTTTTACGTTTGCACTGAAGCATGACACGCCGGAGAATCACGATAACCGTTGATAACGCCATGCATACGAGCGTTTCGAAGCATACGTGCTTTGCATATAAAACGCCTAGTCAGCCAGGAAGACCACCATGATTGCGCTGTTGAAACCGACCTCCGAGCAGGTCGGTCACTATGATCGTTTCCTCAATGCCTTGGTGGAGGGCGGCTTTCGCGGCGAAATAGCCAGGGACCTCGGCTCGCGTACTGTGCTGGCCACTGACAACTCCATCTATCAGCGCCTGCCGCAGGCTGCGGTGTTCCCGATGGACAGCCACGATGTGGCAATTGTCGCCCGCTTGGCAGCGCGGCCCGAGTACAAGCAGGTGGTGCTGACCCCGCGTGGTGGTGGCACAGGGACCAATGGGCAGTCGTTGACCGACGGCGTGGTGGTCGACCTGTCGCGGCACATGAACAATATCCTTGAAATCAACGTCGAGGAACGCTGGGTGCGGGTGCAGACCGGCGTGGTCAAGGACCAGCTCAACGCAGCGCTGAAGCCGCACGGGCTGTTTTTCGCGCCGGAACTGTCGACCTCCAACCGCGCCACGATTGGCGGCATGATCAACACCGACGCCAGCGGGCAGGGCAGTTGCACCTACGGCAAGACCCGTGACCATGTGCTGGAACTGACGACCGTGCTGCTCGGTGGTTCCTACGTCAACAGTCAGGCATTCAGCGCTGAGCAGCTGGCCAGCGAGCAAGCGCGTGTTGACCGTGCTGGCGATGTGTATCGCTGTGCGCAGCAGATCGCCGATACGCAGGCGCAATTGATCAAGGACGTTTTTCCGCCGCTCAACCGTTGCCTGACCGGTTACGATCTGGCGCACTTGCGTGAGGAAGACGGCCGTTTCAACCTCAACAGCGTACTCTGCGGTTCCGAAGGATCGCTGGGGTTTATCGTCGAAGCCAGGCTGAACGTACTGCCAATCCCCAAACATTCGATTCTGGTCAACGTTCGTTATGCCGGCTTCATGGACGCTCTGCGGGATGCCAAGGCGTTGATGGCGCACAAGCCGCTGTCCATCGAGACCGTGGACTCCAAAGTGCTGATGCTGGCCATGCAGGATATCGTCTGGCACGGCGTGGCCGAGTATTTCCCGCAGGACCCGGCGACGCCGACTCTGGGCATCAACCTGATCGAGTTCAGTGGTGATGAACTGGACGAAGTCGAACAGCGCGTCCATGCATTCGTCGCTCATCTGCAAAAAGACACGTCGGTGGTGCGCCTCGGTCATACCCTGGCAACCGGCAGCGCTGCGGTAAACCGCGTCTACGCCATGCGCAAGCGCTCGGTGGGGCTGCTCGGCAACGTCAAGGGCGAAGCGCGGCCGCAGCCGTTTGTCGAAGACACGGCTGTGCCACCGGAAAACCTCGCCGATTACATTCAGGAGTTTCGGGCGCTGCTGGACAGCTACGGCCTGCAATACGGCATGTTTGGCCATGTTGATGCAGGCGTGCTGCACGTGCGACCGATACTGGACATGAAGGACCCGGCGCAGGCGGCACTGATTCGTCCGATCTCTGACGCCGTCGCCGCGCTGACCAAGCGCTACGGCGGGCTGCTGTGGGGCGAGCATGGCAAGGGCCTGCGTTCGCAATACGTGCCTGAATATTTTGGCGAGTTGTACCCTGCGTTGCAGGCGCTCAAGGCCGCGTGCGACCCGTTCAACCAGCTCAACCCCGGCAAGATCGCCACACCGGCGACGGTGCCCGATGCGCGCCTGACCCTGGTAGACGAGGTGAAGCTGCGTGGCGACCTGGACCGCACGATCGACGAACGGGTCTGGCAGAGCTACGACAGCGCGCTGCACTGTAATGGCAACGGTGCCTGTTACAACTATGACACCGACGATGCCATGTGTCCGTCATGGAAAGCCACACGTGACCGCATTCACTCACCCAAGGGCCGCGCTTCGCTGGTCAGGGAGTGGCTGCGCCTGCAAGGCGAGCAGGATGTCAACGTCCTGACTGCCAGCGCCAGGGCGCGGAATGCCAATGTGCTGAAAAGCCTTGCCGAGCGAACTGTCAACAGTGTGGCCAGAGTAGCGGGGCAAAAGGATTTCTCTCATGAAGTCTACGATGCCATGGCCGGTTGTCTGGCCTGCAAGTCCTGCGCGGGGCAGTGCCCGGTCAAGGTCAACGTACCTGAATTCCGCTCGCGTTTTCTGGAGCTGTACCACAGCCGTTACCTGCGCCCGATCAAGGATTACCTGATTGGCTCGCTGGAGTTCAGCATTCCGCACCTGGCGCGGTTTCCCCGGTTGTACAACGCGATCATGGGCGCAAAACCGGTGCGTTACCTGCTTGAGCATGTCGCCGGTATGGTCGACAGTCCATTGCTCAGCCTGATGGACTTTCGCGCGGCCTGCGCGCGCTGGAATGTCGGCATTGCCACGCCGCAGCGTCTGGCCGCGTTGAGCGAGCAGGAGCGCAAACGTACGGTGGTGCTGGTTCAGGACGCGTTCACCCGATACTTTGAAACCCCGCTGGCGGCAGACTGGCTGGAACTGATCTCGCGTATGGGTTACCAGGTTTATCTCGCACCGTTCGCACCCAATGGCAAGCCGCTGCACGTGCAGGGTTTTCTGGCCGCGTTCGAAAAGGCTGCCGGTTTCAACAGCCAGTCGCTTGGCAAACTGGCAGGGTACGGCATTCCGCTGATCGGTCTGGACCCGGCCATGACCCTGGTCTATCGCCAGGAGTACAGCAAGACGCTGGGCAGCGAGAATGTACCCGAGGTCATGCTGCCGCAGGAATGGCTGGCGTCCACGGTCGAGGAAGGTCGTGATGGGGCATCGGAAGAGACGTACTACTTCCTGCCGCATTGCACTGAAAAGACCAACGAGCCTGCCAGTGTCGGCCTTTGGCAGAAAGCCTTCACTCGCGCCGGGCTCAGGCTTGATGTACTGGCCAGCGGTTGCTGTGGCATGTCCGGCACTTATGGGCATGAAACCCGAAACGCAAAAACCAGCGACACCATCTATCGTCAGTCCTGGCAGCCGCTGGTGGCCCGGCATGGCGGTGAAGGTCGACTGGTCGCCGATGGCTACTCATGCCGCAGCCAGGTCAAGCGCCAGGATGGCAAAGTGGTGCAGCATCCACTACAGGTACTGCTGGAACGGGTGAGGGCGCTATAGAGAGGACGCAGAGCGTCCAGAACGGCATGCCCACGCGGAGCATGGGCACGATAGTTACAAAACTATCGTTCCTCACGCCCCTGCGTGGGAATGCCTTGCGTGACGCTCTGCGTCACCGATCTGCGCCGCGCCGCTCAACCAGAACTTAAACCAGGTACTTGTTGAACCACCCCAATGTGCGGTCCCAGGCCAGTTTGGCCGCGGCTTCGTCATAACGCGGGGTGGAGTCATTGTGGAAGCCGTGGTTGGCGCCCGGATAGATGTACGTTTCGTACGTCGTGCCAGCCGCTTTCAGGGCTTTCTCGTACGCGGGCCATCCTTCGTTGATGCGGGTGTCCAGTTCGCCGTAGTGAATCATGACTGGCGCCTTGATCTTCACCACGTCTTCGGCGTTGGGCTGGCGGCCATAGAACGATACGGCAGCGCCCAGTTCCGGGTACGCCACGGCTGCAGCATTGGCCACGCCGCCGCCATAACAGAAACCGGTGATGCCGACCTTGCCGGTGCTCGCGTCATGCTTCATCAGCCACTCGATGGCAGCGAAGAAATCGTTCATGAGCTTTTCCGGGTTAACGGTCTGCTGGAGCTCCCGACCCTTGTCGTCATTGCCCGGATAGCCGCCAACCGAGGACAGGCCGTCAGGTGCCAGCGCGATGAAACCGGCTTTGGCCACACGGCGGGCAACGTCTTCGATATAGGGGTTCAAACCGCGGTTTTCATGCACCACGACCACTGCCGGTACTTTGCCGGTGGCTTTTGCCGGGCGTACCAGATAGCCACGAACCTGACCATGCCCCTTGGGTGAGGGGTAGGACACATACTCGGCAACGATATCCGGATCGGTGAATTCCACCTGTTCGGCCAGCGCGTAGTTGGGGCTGAGGGAAGCGAGCAGCGCGCTGGCGGTCAGGCCGCCGAAGGTGAACAGCGCAGCCCGATCGAGAAACTCGCGTCGATTGATCCGGCCGTGCGCGTAGTAGTCGTAAAGCTCAAGCAATTCAGGGGCAAAGTCTTTTGCAGTGAGACGTTCCATCAGTACGCTTCCTTCTGAATCATTCAGGGCTGCCTGCGTGTTGGCGGGCTGATGGGCGCAGCGCGATCAACACAATGTCCGGTCCCGATAGTATTTCCAGAACACCGGGATCGCTACTGCAAATTGAAGAAAAGCCGTCATCCCTTACCGATCTCGCCAACGAGCCTGATGTGCAGGCCCGTGCCTGCTGCCAGTGGTTCAGGAAAATCAGGCATCTAATTGCACTACTTGCCATCAGTGATGTCCATTTGACTCCTTCGGCACATGCCACGGCGTTTGCGCTGTGCAAACCAACATATTATCGAGCCGCCGTATCAAGCAGCGTCGGTTCAGGCCGACAACACATCATGATCTTCACCCCACGCTCATGGTCATATTCCACCTGCATTTCGAGATAACGTGATGATGACCCTCCCGACGGAAGACCGCACCCAGCTGTTCAAGGACACGGCTATCCAGTTCTGGAAACACATCACTCCGATCGTGTATGTCGCGCTGGGCATTCACTGTGTCTTGCTGGTGGTGTTCCTGGGGCTGGGCATGAAGGTCCTGTGGGTAGCGAACATCGTCAGCACGCTGCTCTACATCAACTGCCTTTACCTGATCCGCAGACAGCGCTATCGCCAGGCCGGACAGCTGATGTGTCTGGAAATCATCGGCCATGCACTGCTCGCGACATGGGAGTTGGGCTGGGAAAGCAACTTCAGCTACTACCTGTTCTGCGTGATCCCGATCATTGCCTTTACCTTTCAACTGGTCGCTATCAGACGCATTGCCTATAGCCTGGCGATACTCCTGTCGCTGGTCGGATGCTTCGCCTTTCGCCGCCACATGGGGCAGGGATCCGGCCTTAGCCAGAACGTGCTTGATGCGTTCGGTATCGTCAACGTGCTGACGGCTACCGTCCTGTCGATTTATGCCACCGCACTCTCGGTACGTTTCACGTCGTCGATGCAACTGAGCCTGTTTCATATTGCCAACCGCGACAGCCTGACCAACCTTTATACGCGCAGGAGAGTGCTGCATCGCATACGCGAGCTGGAGGCAAGGCGTCAGGGGTTCTCGGCTTCACTGATCCTGCTCGACATCGACCATTTCAAACAGATCAATGATCTCCACGGACATGAGACCGGTGACGCGGTGTTGCAGCGGGTAGCCGAAGTCATCAGTTCAAGCGTGCGCAACAGCGATATGGCTGCCCGTTGGGGTGGTGAGGAGTTTCTGGTGCTGATGCCGGACACCGCGCCCGATGATGCACTGCGGGTGGCGGAGCGCATCTGGCGGCGTATCGCCGAAGAGGCCGGTCAGATCGATGAACGCAGCATTGCGGTCACCGCAACCCTTGCCATGGCAACCCTTGCCGCGGGCGAGACCTTTCAGATAACCCTCAATCGTGCCGACACGTCGCTTTATCTGGGCAAACAACAAGGCCGAAACCGGGTAATGATCGCCGGGTGAGGTGTTCATTCACCCAGTGCTCCATCAGCGTGTAGACTTTCGCGCTTTGAACAGAGGGCGCATTGCGTCGCGCTTCCTCATTGGCTATGTATCGATCAAGGCATGCTTATGGATTTGCGTCAGCTCGAAGCCTTCGCGGCGGTCATGTCGGCAGGCAGTGTCACTGCTGCCGGGAAAATGCTCGGCCGTTCTCAGCCATCGGTTACACGGGCCATTCAGGAGCTTGAGCAGGAATTGGGCTTTGCCTTGTTCGAGCGCAGCGGGCCGAAGGTCACGCCTACCCACAAAGCGTTCATGATGTATGGCGAAGTGGAGAGCGCGTTGCTGGGCGTACGGAATATCCGCCAACGTGCGCAGCATATTGCCCAGGAAGAAAATCACCAGATCAAGCTGGTAGCGATCTCGGCCCTGGCGGCTGGCTTGCTGCCCACGGCCTTGTCGCGCTTGCCTGAGCATCTGCGTCCGCAGCAGATCCAGTTGCAGAGCATGTCCCCGGAGAATGTGGTTCAGGCGGTGTTGTCGAAAACCATGGACCTGGGCGCGGTAAGCCTGCCGCTGGAGCATCGCGGCCTGGAAATCCACTGGATCGGCGAAGCGCCTTGCGTGGCGGTATTACCCGCCGATTCTGCGCTGGCCACCCATGAAGTGCTGTCGATGGAGCTGCTGCGTCAGCAAACGCTGATCACCATGGCCAACCCGTATCGCTTTCGTCGACGCATCGACAAGGCGTTTCAGGACGCGGGCGGTCAGCCGCCGCGCATGCTTGACACCAATACGTCCCTGATCGCCATGCAAATGGCCAGAGTCGGGCTGGGCATTGCGCTGGTCGATCCTTTCACCGCCATCGGCGTGCCGTTGCAAGGTGTAGTGGTCCGGCCAATCGCCTGCAACATCCCGTTTTTCTTCGGTCTGATTTCAGCCTTCGCCAGCCCGTTGTCCGATGTGGCAAGCGCGCTGATCGATGAGATTGCCGACAGCGCAAAAACCCTGTTGCCGGGAATGATCATGCACGAAGCCAGCGCGCACGATGCCCTGTTGCAGAGCATTTATGCCGAGTGAGCGAGAGGTGCAATGCGTGTCGTGACGCCCCACGGCACCGCACGCGAAGCCCGTTAAAATTCCATTCAGGAATATCAATATGCTTTTTTGCGCATTGCGAGAATAAAAAGCGCCTTTTACTATTCGAATTAAGCATTCAAGGGCTTAAAGAATTCATTTAATGCGACATTGGAATGATTCTTGAAGTGTTTGAGTCACCGCTTGGGCTTGTGGCCCGAACATTTTTTCGAGTACCGATCAATGTCCGATGTAAATGCACCCGCCGGTCTGGCGGCCCTGGAAGCTCGTTTGCAGCAGGATCTGGCCTGGCTGGATCTGCCCGCCAAGCCCTGGGTCAAAGCCAGGATGAGCGCCGGGCAGGCAGTGCTTGATGTGGCGATCATCGGCGGCGGCATGGCCGGTCTTGCTCTGGCCGCAGAACTGCGCAACCTCGGCGTGGCGGCGGTGATTTTCGATCAGTCCCCGGCCGGTTTCGAAGGCCCTTGGGCAACCACCGCGCGAATGGAAACCCTGCGTTCGCCAAAGCAACTGACCGGACCGGCGCTGGGGCTACCTGCGCTGACCTTCCGCGCCTGGTACGAAGCGCAATTCGGTATCGACGGCTGGGCATTACTGGACAAGATTCCACGCCTGCAATGGGCCGAATACTTGCGTTGGTATCGCAAGGTGCTGGCGCTGGACGTACGCAACGAACACCGGGTGAGCCGGGTCGCACCCAGAACGGACGGCCTTATCGAACTGGATATCGTGACGCCTGTGCAAACACAATTCCTGCTGGCCCGGCATGTGGTGCTCGCCACGGGCCGTGACGGTCTGGGCGGCCCCTGGGTGCCGGATTTCGCCCGGCAGTTGCCGGAGCATTTGTGGACGCATTCGGCGGCGGGCCTGCAAGATGGCTGGTTCGCCGGCAAACGTGTGGCAGTCATTGGCGGTGGCGCATCGGCCATGGACAGCGCCGCCACTGCGCTTGAAGCGGGCGCAACGCGGGTTGACCTGCTCATCCGGCGCGCCGAGCTGCCTCGCATCAACAAAGGCAAGGGGGTCGGTAACCCGGGCATGGTTCACGGTTATTGGCGCCTGCCGGATATCTGGAAATGGCGCATTCGTCACTACCTGAACACCCAGCAAGTGCCACCGCCACGCGGCAGTACGCTCAGAGTGTCTGGTTCGGGCAGAGCCCGCTTCATGCTCGACAGCCCGGTGCTTTCAGTCGAACAGAACCCGGCTGGCGGCGTGTGGCTGAACACGCCCAAAGCGCGTATCGAGGCCGATTTTGTGGTGTTTGCCACCGGGTTTCGTACCGACTTCCGCCAGCGCCCTGAATTTGCCCCGTTTTCGTCGCAGATTCGCGTCTGGCAGGATCGTTTCGAAGCGCCGCAAAGTGAAACCGATAGCGAACTGGCGGTGCTGCCGGATCTGGGCAATTGCTTCGAGTTTCAGGAAAAGACCCCCGGCGCCTGTCCGGGGCTTAACCATATCCATTGCTTCAGTTACCCGGCAGCGCTGAGCTATGGCGCGGTATCCGGGGATATTCCTGCCATCAGCGAAGGCTCCAAGCGTCTGGCCCATGCCTTGGTCGGGCAGCTGTTCAATGAGGACATCGCGCTGCATTTCGACACCATGCTCGATTACGCCGAACCGGAGCTGCTGGGCGATGAGTGGGTGGCCAGCCAGCCGACCGCCGAAGAGCTGCGCCAATGATCGGCTGGGCGCTGCGCAGGCTCACTCAGTCGTTGCTGGTCATTCTGTTGATGACCGTGGTGGTGTTCGTCGGCCTCAATGCCATCGGCAACCCGATGGACATTCTGGTGGGTGAAGACCTCAATCAGGCCGAACGTCTGCAGGCCATCGCTCACCTGGGGCTGGATCAGCCGCTGTGGCAGCAGTACCTGATTTTTCTCAAAGGCGCGGTTCACGGCAATCTTGGGCAAAGTTTTGTGTACCACGAAGATGCCATGCGCCTGATTCTGCAGCGCTTGCCCGCGACCTTTGAGCTGGCGTTCAGCGCCTTGTTTCTGGCCGTAGTCATCGGTGTGCCGTTGGGCATGTTCGCTGGTATGTACCCCGAGCACCCGCTTTCCCGGCTGATGATGGCTGCCAGCATCGTCGGTTTTTCGCTGCCGGCGTTCTGGGTGGCATTGATGATGATCATGCTGTTCTCGATCACGCTGGGCTGGCTGCCGGCCAGCGGTCGGGGCGAAACCCGTGAATGGCTGGGTGTGCAATGGTCATGGCTGACGCTGGACGGTTTGCAACATCTGCTACTGCCTGCGCTGAACCTGGCGCTGTTCAAGATTTCGCTGGTGCTGCGCCTGACCCGTGCGGGCGTGCGTGAGGTGCTGCCTCAGGAATTCGTCAAATTCGCCCGGGCCAAGGGCCTTTCGCCGATGCGTGTGATGTGCATGCACGTCATGCGCAACACCATGATCCCGGTGGTGACGGTGCTGGCCATGGAACTGGGTTCGACTATCGCCTACGCCGTGGTTACCGAGAGCATTTTTGCCTGGCCCGGTGCCGGCAAGCTGATCCTCGACAGCATCAACATGCTTGATCGCCCGGTGGTGGTCGCTTACCTGATGGTGGTCGTGGTGATTTTCGTGGTGCTCAACCTGATCGTGGATGGCCTGTATTACCTGCTGGACCCACGCGTACGCATCGAGGCCTCCCGATGAATGTCATTGAAAAAGCCCCGATCGGCAGCACGCTGTTGCAGGCTCAATCGCCATGGCGGCGGGTGCTGACCGAGTTCTTCAGCTCACCGACTGCGGTGACAGGCCTGATGGTCCTTTTGGTCATTGTGCTGGTGGCTGTCCTGGCACCCTGGATCGTGGTGCAGAACCCCTACGACCTGATGCAGCTCAACGTGATGGATGCGCGAATGCCGCCAGGCAGCCTCAATATGGACAGCGGCTATACCTATTGGCTGGGCACCGACGGACAGGGCCGCGATCTGGTCTCGGCGATTATCTATGGCCTGCGCATCAGCCTGTGGGTCGGCATTGGCTCGGCGTTGATTGCGGCAGTGGTCGGTACGCTGCTCGGGCTGGTGTCTGCGTATGTCGGCGGTTGGCTCGATGCTTTGCTGATGCGTCTGGTCGACCTGCTGCTGTCGTTCCCGGTGATTCTCATGGCTCTGATGATTCTTGCCTGGCTGGGCAAGGGCGTCGGCAACGTGATGCTGACTCTGATAATGCTTGAATGGGCCTATTACGCGCGCACCGCACGCGGTCAGGCGCTGACCGAAAGCCGCCGTGAATACGTCGATGCGGCGCGCGGGCAGGGCGTGGGGCCGCTGCGTATTGTGGTTGGCCACATTTTGCCCAATTGCCTGCCACCGCTGATCGTGATCGGCGCGCTGCAAATCGCCCGCGCCATTACCCTGGAAGCGACCCTGTCGTTTCTCGGTCTGGGCGTGCCGGTGACCGAGCCTTCGCTGGGCTTGCTGATTGCCAACGGCTTTCAGTACATGCTCAGCAATGAATACTGGATCAGCCTGTTTCCGGGGCTGGCGCTGTTGATCACCATTGTGGCGATCAATCTGGTCGGTGACCGTCTGCGTGATGTTCTCAACCCGAGGTTGCAGCGATGAGCCTGCCTGAAGTGTCAGCACAGCCAACCCTTGATGTGCGAGGGCTGTGCACCTCGTTCCATACCCGCGCAGGCGTGCTGCCAGCGGTGCGTGATGTGTCCTTGAGCGTGCAGCCGGGGCGTATTCTCGGCCTGGTCGGTGAGTCGGGTTCGGGTAAATCGGTCACCGGGTTTTCGATTCTCGGCCTTGTCGATGAGCCGGGGCGCATCAGTGGCGGGCAGGTGCTGTTCAAAGGACGTGATCTGACCAAACTGTCTGCCTCGCAACTGCGCGGTATTCAGGGCAATCGGGTGGCGATGATTTTTCAGGACCCGATGATGACCCTCAACCCGGTGCTGCGGGTCGACACGCAAATGGTCGAAGCGGTGCGCGCGCATAGCCCGCTCGGCAGGCGCGAGGCCCGCGAGCATGCCAGTCGTACTCTGGCGCTGATGGGCATCGCCAGCCCTGAAGAACGCCTGCGCGCCTACCCGCATCAACTGTCTGGCGGCATGCGCCAGCGGGTGGCGATCGCCATCGCGCTGCTGCATGCGCCGGACCTGATCATTGCCGATGAGCCAACCACTGCTCTGGACGTCACCATTCAGGCGCAAATCCTCAGCGAGGTGCAGAAGCTGGTACGTGAGCAGGGCACCTCACTGATCTGGATCACCCATGATCTTTCCGTGATTGCCGGGCTGGCTGATGACGTGGCAGTGATGTACGCCGGACGTATTGTCGAACAAGGCCCGGTCACCGAGGTGCTGGATCGCCCGCAACATCCTTATACACAGGGGCTGATCGATAGCCTGCCAAGTCGCAACAAGCGTGGCCAGCGCCTGCGTCAGATACCCGGCATGGCGCCGGACCTGCTGTCGATGCCTGCCGGCTGCGCCTTTGCGGCGCGCTGCTCCAGAGCGTCGCAGATATGTGTACAGACCGACCCCGAACCCCACGAGGCGGGACCGGGCCAGACGGTTCGCTGCTTTCATCCGGGAGCTGCCGATGCCCAGTGATCTGATTCCCCTTATCGAGCTGCACCAGGTCAGCAAGGCCTTCGGCAAACCAGTGGCTGAACACTCTCTTCAAGGACTGCTGCAGCGACTGCACCTGACCCGTCCGAAACCGGTGACCCATGCGGTGGACCGAGTCGACCTGCGGATAATGCGTGGCGAGGTGGTCGGGCTGGTGGGCGAGTCGGGCTGTGGCAAATCGACCCTTGGGCGCATGGTCGCCGGGCTGCTGCCGGTCTCGTCAGGTATCGCATCGGTGGACGGCAAGCCGCTCGACAGCCTGACGACGCAGGAGCGCAAGGCGCTGCGCCTGAAAGTGCAGATGATTTTTCAGGACCCGTCGTCAAGCCTCAACCCGCGCCTGCGGGTCGACCGGATCGTCGGCGAAGGTGCGCTGTTGCACGGCTTGACCGACCGCAAGGGCGCAGATGATTACGTCAGTGCGCAATTGCAGCGTGCCGGGCTCAGCCCGCAATTGCGTCAGCGCTATCCGCATCAGTTCAGCGGTGGCCAGCGTCAGCGCATCGGGATTGCCCGTGCGCTGGCGGTGCAACCGGAACTGCTGGTGTGCGACGAGTCGGTGGCGGCTCTGGACGTGTCGATTCAGGCGCAGATTCTCAACCTGTTCATGGACCTGCGCGACGAACTGGGGCTGACCTATCTTTTTATCAGCCATGACCTGGGCGTGGTCGAGCACCTGTGCGACCGCGTGGTCGTGATGTACCTGGGCCGTGTGGTCGAGACCGCATCGGTCGATGACCTGTTTGCGCGTGCCAATCACCCGTATACCCAGGCCCTGCTGGCGCAGATCCCGCGCTTTGATATTCGCAGTACCCGTTATGACGCGATCCAAGGGGAAATCCCCAGCCCGCTGAACCCGCCAACCGGGTGTCATTTCCACCCTCGCTGTCCGCACGCCATGGCGCGCTGTCGCGAGGAAGTTCCAGCGCTGAGGGAGGTTTCGCCGAACCACCAGAGCGCGTGCCATCTGAATGATCAACGCTGAACGAGCGCCTGAAGCTCGTCACCCTCTGCCATTGCGTACAAGGAATCACCCATGAAACCACTCGTTCGTTCGTTGTTAGCGTCGGCCCTCGTTCTGGCCGCTGGCAGTGTCTCGGCGCAGGACTTGCGTATCGGTTATGCCGACCCGGTATCGTCGCTCGATCCTCAGCTCAACAACTATGCCGGCGACCGCTCGGTGGCGCTGCATGCCTTTGAATCGCTGGTCAGCCGCCGCGATGACAAGACCCTGCCGGGCCTCGCCAAGAGCTGGAAGGTCGTCGACGACACCACCTGGGAATTTGCCCTGCGCGATGACGTGAAATGGCAGGACGGTACGCCGCTGACCGCCGACGATCTGGTGTTCTCCTTCGAGCGCGCCCGCAGCGTGCCCGGCAGCGTCGCGTCTTACGCAGGTGCCATGCGCACCGTTGAATCGGTCAAGGCCAAGGATGAGCACACGCTGATCATCAAGACCCGTCTGCCCAATGCCAACCTGCTGCCGGACGTCGATTCGATCTACATTGTCAGCCGCCATGCAGGTGCGACCGCCAGCAGCGCCGATTACAACTCGGGCAAGGCCATGATCGGCACCGGTCCTTACCGGTTTGTCTCGTTCGTGCCTGGCGATCGCACGATCTTTGCCCGCAACGACAGCTACTGGGGCGCGAAACCAACCTGGGACAAGGTTGATTTTCGTTTCATTGCCAACGCTGCCAACCGTACTGCTGCATTGCTGGCGGGTGATGTAGACGTGATCGACAAGGTGTCGCCCACCGATGTGGAGCGTCTGCGCAAAACGCCGAGTGTCAATGTTTTCGCCTATCAGGGCTTGCGTGCGCTGATCATTCAACCGAGCTTCCGTGCCGGGCCGAACGAGTTCATTCGTGACAACGCAGGCAAGCCGCTGGCCGAAAACCCGCTGCTGGATGTGCGGGTGCGCAAGGCGCTGTCCCTGGCGATCAACCGCCCGGCCATCAACGAACGCATCATGCAAGGCACCGTTACCGAGGCCAACCAATGGATGCCGGCTAACACCTTCGGTTACAACCCGCAGATCAAGAACATCCCTTACGACGTCAAGCAAGCCAAGGACCTGTTGGCGCAGGCAGGCTTTCCCGAAGGCTTCCAAATGACCGTGCACGTCCCGGGCGACCGTTACCCGCAAGCGCCGGAAGTCATGCAGGCAGTGGCGCAGTTCTGGACGCGGATCGGCGTCAAGGTCCAGCTGGAGGTATTGCCGTGGGCCGTGTACGCGGGCAAGGCCAACAAGAATGAACTGGTGATCAGTGTGATTGCCTGGGGCAACGGGACCGGCGAAGCGGCATATGCCCTGACCAACATTCTGACCACGGTCGACAGCAGCAAGGGGCAGGGCGCGTCCAACTGGGGGCATTACAGCAATCCGTTGGTAGACAAGGCTCTGGCTGATTCGACCGCCGAATTCGACGAGGCCAAACGGCGCAAGATTCTTCAGGACTCGGTTCAGGTGGTCAGCGACGACGTCGGCATCATCCCGCTGTTCCACTACCAGAACATCTGGGCGGCGCGCAAAGGCCTGAAGGTCGAGCCGCTGGTCAGTGACCGCACGGCGGCAATCATGGTTACCGAACAGCCTTGATCTCCTTTCATTCACGCGCCGCTTCTTGAAGCGGCTGCGCGCATGCAACCACAGCATTGCAGGACCTGTCATGACATCGATCACTGAACATTCAACGTCTCCGGACACTCTCGATAGCCTGCTGGGCATTGCGCCGGGCAGTCCGCTGCACACAGTTCGACACGCGCGGGACAAGGTCGCACTGGCCACCCAGGGTAGCCAGGATTTGTTTTTTGCTCCGACGCTGGAGCACAACCTGTCGTTGAGTGAGCGCCTCTGGATTGCTTATTACGCGACCCTGCTGAGCCTGCAACCGACCCTCAGCGAGCATTATCTTTCGCAATTGCAGGCGACTGGCGCGCAGGCAAGCGTACTGGCCGATGTGAGCGCCAGCCGAATCGATCTGCTGGAGGACCCGCGTCTGGCTGCGATCCTGCGTTTTACCCGCACCCTGATCGAGTCTCCGGTACACGGCGATCAAAGCGCCCTGCAGGCCCTGCAACATGAGGGCCTGAGCACCGCTGAAATCGTGGTGCTGGCGCAATTGATCGCATTCCTGTCCTATCAAGTGCGTCTGGCCGCAGGGCTGGATGCGTTAAAGTCTGCCGGAGCAGTCTGATGAGCGAACTGATTGAAATTGAGGGTTTCACCAATCAGGTACTGGGCTGGAAAGCCTGGCTGCCAACCGTGGACCTGAACAGCGCGACCGCCGGGCAGGTTGCGGTGCTTGAAGAAAGCCATCCGCAGGCCAAGACCTCGGATTACTACCTGACCCTGGCACATCACCCAGACATCCTTCGCCAGCGTTCACAGGCGTTCAACGCGATCATGTACGCACCGGGTGGCTTGTCGCGCGCCGAACGGGAACTGGCGAGCACCGTCGTGTCGCGAATCAACTGCTGCGTCTATTGCGCGTCAGTGCATGCGCAACGCTTCGAACAACTGGCCAAGCGCAATGATGTTATCGCCCAGATATTTGCCGACCCCCATACGGCAGGTACGACCGCGCGTGAAAAAGCCATCGTGCAGTTCGCCATCGACCTGACGCTCGAACCGGCCTCGCTCAACGCCGGGCACATCAATGCACTGCGCGAGCAAGGGTTGGACGATGCGCAGGTGCTGGACCTGATTCACGCCATCTCGATATTCGCCTGGGCCAATCGGCTCATGCTCAATCTGGGAGAACCGTTGTTTCCCGAGGTTTAAAGCCTGCGGTGTTCTCAATCGCTGCCGCGCTTCAGTAATGGCCGGGGCGAAGTCTGGCCCGGTCGTTGCAGGTTCACTGCACAAGTGAATAAGCGACCTGGACACGATTGAGGTAATGGAATGCTGATAGCGCACATTTCTGACACGCATGTACGGCCCAGAGGGCTGCTTTATCAAGGCGTTGTCGATTCGAATGCAATGCTGGCGGCTGCCGTCGACACGATAAACGCCCTGGATCCGCCGCCTGATCTGATTCTGTTCAGCGGTGATCTGGTGGACGAGGGGCGGCCCGAGGAGTACGCAATGGCCCGAGAGCTACTGCAGCCGCTGCGCCAGAGGCTTTTGATGATACCGGGCAACCATGATCATCGGCAGAACCTGCGTAATGCCTTCCCGGAGCACAATTACTTCATCAATGAGGAAAACTGCAGCTTCGTCGACTCGGGTTCCGCGCCGATGCGCATCATCGGACTGGATATCAGCGTGCCCGAACAGCACCACGGCGATATGACCGATACTGCCACCCAATGGCTGGATCGCACGCTGGCGCTGGAGCCTGACAAACCAACGCTGATCATGATGCACCAGCCGCCGTTTTCAAGTGGCATTCACTGCATCGACGCCTATCGCTGTGAAAGGGGCGAGCGGCTGGCCGAGGTTGTCTCCAGATACCCGGCTGTCGAGAGAATCGTTTGCGGTCATATTCACCGTTTCATGCAGCTGCGCTTTGGCGGCACGCTGATGTGTACGGCACCGAGCACAACGACGGCCATTGCCTTGCAACTGCACCCGGAGGCTGCCGACGCTTCCTATGTCGAGCCTCCAGCGCTGCTGCTGCACCACTGGAAGGCCGACACTGGTCTGATTACCCACTGGTTGCCAATAGGCCGTTTCGAAGGGCCTTTTGACTTCGCTTGAACCGACGTATCAGCCTGGCAGCCAGACGCTGTCAGGCCACTTGTTCCTTGGCCAGATTGACCAGAATGATGCCCGCGATGATCAGGCCAATACCGCTCACGGCCATTAACGTGGGCACCTGTTGATAGCGAAACGCGGCAATGACAGTGATCAGCGTAATGCCCAACCCTGACCACATGGAGGTGATCAGGGACATGGGCAAGTCCCGTTGTGCATACCCCAGGCAGACGATTCCGAGCCCGTAGCCCGCGATAGAGGCAATAACCGGGACCCAGCGGGTGAAGCCGTTACTTTCCTTCAGTGCTATGGTCGCCACTGTTTCAGCGACAATTCCTGCGAGCAGGAACAAATAGGCTTTTATGAGCATGGCGGCAGATCGCTTTTCAGGCATTCAGGAAGGGAGAGAAATGATGCGGTCGGCGTAAAACCCGTTGAACGGGGTGCGCAAGGACACCGAGTAAGCGCCGGTCGATTGGAATTCCAGCCAGTCGCTTTCCCTGATATCGCTGGCGAGCGTGTAGGGGAAGGCCAGGCGATCCATGCTGTCGCAGGTGGGGCCGAAGATATTGAACGTGTTTTCCGCTGCACCGGTGTAAGGGGTGCCGTCCCGCCACACGCGTGCGGGAAATTGCAGCCACTGCTGGGCTGAGAGCAAACCGCCAAAAATACCGGCACCACAAAAAACACTGTGTTCGCGTCTTGAAAGCACCCGAGCAAATAGCGACATGCCGCCGTAGACCAGGCCACGACCCGCTTCGCAGATCAGGTTCAGGTCCTTCAGTGTCGGGCTGGTCTGGATATGCTCGCAGACTCTGCCAACCAGGTCTGGCGTATTGCCCATGGAGTTCAGGTAATTGCCCGGAAACCCGCCACCGATATCCAGGTGCCTGACGTGCTCGGCGGTGTCGCGCACAATGGCATCGGCGTCATTGAGGGCAGCGAGCCACGGGCCGTCTTCAATGGCTTGCGAACCGACATGGAATGACAGCCCGAGTGACCAGTCGGTGCTGGACGCCACTTGATGCACCAGTTGCGTCGCTAACACCGGACTTGCCCCGAATTTTCCTCTGAGGTCATAAACCGCCGTCGACTCGGAGGGTGCGTAGCGCACGAACAGGCTGATCGTGCTGTCGCGCTCGGGCAACACGTCCCGCAACTTCGAGAGTTCCTCCTCACTGTCGAGCACAAATGAACGCACGCCATACCGATAGTAGGCCTCGTGCAGGCAATGGCGGGACTTCACTGGGTTCATCAGGTATTGAACTGCGTTGGGCAGCGTGTTGTGTACCGTCTGCACCTCTGCAAGCGACGCCACGTCAAAATGATTGATACCGCCCTGGCTCAAGGCTTCAAGTACCTGCACAAGTGGATTGGCCTTCATTGCATACAGCACGGTACCTGGAAAACAGCCACTGAATTGCTGCGCATTCCGAGTGATCCAGCGCGGGTCAACGGTATAGAAGGTGTCGTTGGTGTCGTCGGCTAATTGTGCAAGAAGTGTGTCCACGTTGAACTTCCCTGGCTTCGAAGTGTGAGCAGAGTTTGAGCAAGCTTCGTGCCACTGCTTTATCAGGCGGCTGAACAAACTTAACGGCAGTGATCTAATAAACATGTATACAAGACGATAAGCCAAAACAGTGCGATTTCGACGCTATTGAGTCGGCGTGGTGCAGTTGCTTACGTGCCCTGAAATAATAAACATGGATAGCACTTTGCTACTTTTAAAAGTGGCTTATACATAATTCGATACATATATTAAAGTTGTCATATTTCGAAGGTTTACGAAAAAAAGTCAGTGAATTTAAAAGCTTGCTGATCTTTCGGTCACGCTTCAGACCGGCGTTGGCGATTATCTGGCACCTTGCCAATACACGATGATCAATAACGGTGGCACGCCACTTGCTGGGTACAATATCGTGAAGTAATGGGGGCTTGTTCCATTGCGTCAGCGCTCGCGTTAACGACGACAAAGTAATTCATGGTCATGGATCAGGCAGGGGGTTGCTCGGCAAGCCGAATAGCAGCCCCAATGAAGTCACCGTTATCGAGTGGAAGGTGTACATGGATTTTCGTGCTTTTTATTCAGGCAACGCCCTGCAGTTTCTGGCCTCGCGCCAACTTGCTTTTTCTGAACTGGAAGAGGTTGTGAAACGCCAGTATGCCGATGCACAACTGGCGCTGATCAGCAGCTCTCCCGTACATGGCATCGCTAATGCGGCCAGTGATATAGACCTGATATGTGTGACCGATGATCGGCAGTCCGATCAATCGATGGCCTCGCAGATTTACCACAATGAACACCATATGGAAGTGGTGGCATTTGCCCGCGAAGAAGTTCACAACGCGTTCTCCCAACTGGCGACGGACGCACACAAAACTACCGCACAGAAACTCGTTGCGTTCAAGCAGTGGGACAAGCAGCAGGCGGTATCGCGAAAGTACCTGGAGCGCTTGGTCTGCGCGGTGTCGACCGATCAGTCGCTTCCTTATCTGGACAGTCAGAAGGACTTGAGTTCGATCTGGTCGGTGGCAGCGTTCGATGACTTCCGGCAGAGCGCCTGCTTTTCAGTGCTGGCTTGGCGCAGCGGCGAATACCGCGCGGCCGCCGCCTATGCCTGCAACGCCGCACTGTTTTTGATGAACGCGACGCTGGCCAGCCACGGCTGGGTCAACTCCAATCGCAAGTGGACACTCCTGCGATGGGACCGCGCGCTCAACAGGCACGGCATGCTGAATGACGACGGCCTTGCCCGTGCCATCGGGCAGCTGTGGCAACGCGCCTATCCTGCCTGCCGCAATGGATTGCAGGGGGCAGGCCTCATGCAATTGTGTGAATTGACCCAGCTCGCCGAGCAAACCTTTGCCTGCGAAGCGGACTATGCCGCGTTAAAACCAGGTATCGAGCGTTCCGCCGCCAGTGCGTTTTTGCCGGGGGTCGACTTTGTGCTCACCGACGATCAACAGGCGACGCTATTGGCACGTCTGGATGTGCCAGAGCTGTCCAGCACCCGCCCGATCGATCTTGCCGAGCAATCACCTGAGGCTTCCGCCTGTCTTCTGCGCGCTGCGCGTGCCGGACTCGTCAGCTTCTCACTCAAGGATCACAACCCGATGCAGGGAGCACACGCATGACTGCAATTTCAGCACAGGCAGCCGGTCGCCAGTGGTTTCCCCGGCTGAGTGGCGGCTATGTATACCCGGCAGGGCCTTACGCGCAAAAGCTGATATCGGTGGCCTGGTTGCTGATGACCGAGCTTGAAGCCTATCTGGAAGACCTCGAAGGCGCGGCGAACGAGCCTCAAGTGGTGGATGCGCTGAGAATCAAGCTGGCTGAATTGATGGTCGACATTGACTGCCGACTCGCCGGTGCCGACACCCCGGACGAGTTACACCAGTTCGCCTTGTTCAGTGAATACGGGCTCACAGACGTCATTGCTCACTCCGGGCCAGTCGCCGTCGAATGGCTGGGCGTCCCCACGGATACCGATGCCGACCGCATTGATGAGGCAAGCCGGTTGATCGACCTGTTCAAGGAAGTTCTGCAAGCCTTTCCCGGAAAGCTGTTCAACCCGTTGCTGCCGGGTACTCAGGGCCAGGTCCTGCGGACCCTGCGTGACTGGGACCGCTCCTGCCGCCTGGCAGGACGCGATGCTGCCTTTCTGGCTCCTTTGATGAGGTCTCTATGAACAGTCATGTCATGACCGCGCCTGCAGTGCCGGTGCGCAAATCATCGTTTGTCGAGCGTTACGGGGCGGTATTCGGCCGTGAGCAAGGCCTGATGCTGCGAATGGCAGGGCTTACCGCAGCCGAGCACTCGGCCCAGGGTTCGTGGATAACCGACGACACCGGTCGGCGCTGGCTGGACTTTGGATCGTTCGGCCTGCATCTGCTGGGCCATCGGCACCCCGAGGTGGTCGCTGCTCTAACGCGGCAGGTGACGTCGCTGGGCCTTTCCAGCCGGATATTGGCCAACGAACCCAGCCTCAGTGCGGCTGAGCGCCTGGTGGCCAGTGTCGGTCGGCCAGGTAATGGCGTGCTGTACGGCAACAGTGGTTCGGAGGTCATCGAAGCGGCGCTCAAACTGGTGCGCATGCAGACCGGCAAGCGGCGAATCATCGCTTTGACTCATGCTTATCACGGGCGTACCAGCGGCGCGCTGGCGGTCAGCTATGGCTACAGGGGCCACGCCTCGCTGATGCATGCCGAAGATGTGGTGTTCATCAATGCCGGTGATCTGGACGCTGCACGCAAGTCACTGGCAGAAGGCGATATTGCTGCGGTAATCGCCGAGCCTGTTCAGGGAGAGGGCGGAATCAGGCCGGTGGACCTGAGCTTTCTGGGAGAACTTGCCGGGCTATGTCGCGAGCATGACGCGTTCATGATTCATGACGAGATTCAATCAGGCCTGGGGCGCAGCGGGTCGCTGGTCTGCGGAGCGCCAGCCGACATCATCGTGTTCGGCAAAACCCTGGGCGGCGGCGTGTTCCCGGTGGCCGCCGCCATTTACGACAGCAGCCGGTTCGGCGCACCCGCGCGTGATCCGGTTGTGCATGCCTCGTCCTATGCGGGCAGCGCCCTGGCCGGGGCAGTGGTCAACGCGGTGCTCGACGTGGTTAGCAATCCCGCATTCTGCGAACGCGTCAATGAGCTGGGGCAAGTGGCCATGGAAATCCTGCGCAAACGTCTGCAGGACTGCCCGGCGGTGGCTGAAGTACGCGGTAGCGGCCTGATGATCGGTGTGGAGTTCACTTCCAGTAACTATGTGGCGCAGACCCTGATCGAGGCCGCACACCGCAATGTGCTGCTGGCTTTCTGCCTGAGCGCAACCCGGGTACTGCGGGTTTATCCCGACGCGACCATCACCCGGGACGACCTCGAACAGGGCATCAACAGTTTCTGTGATGCCGTCGACGCGGCCTATCGTTCCATCCAATGACGGAGAGTTCCTATGCCTGATGTATCAACCAGCGTGCTTCTTGGTGACTTCGAGCCTGGCGAAGTGTGGCCGATCCTCTCGGACTTCGCCCGCTATCCCGACTTCATGAGTGATGTATTGGAGGTGATCGTTCACCCCCGGCAGAGTGAATATGTCTCCAGTACGTGGCGAGTATTGATTAACGGCAGCGAGCTGACCTGGACCGAGCAGGACTGGCTGGTGACGAACGAGCGCATCGAGTTCAAACAGACCGATGGCGACCTTGAGGTCTGGTACGGCGAGTGGCTGCTGATACAACGCGCCGATGGCTTGCATGTGGACCTGAATGTCACCTTCGACCTTGGCATCCCGTCGCTGGCCGAGGTTTTGCACCCCATAGGCGAACGAGCGATTCGCGCCAATAACATCCAGATGCTCGACGGTATACGCAATCAATTGCTCGCTTGCCGTCATCAGCGGGTTGCGGCAGGGGGCTGTTGATATGCGTTCGACACTGATCATCACCGGTGCCAGCGGCGCTCTGGGCTCCTGGTTCGTACGCGACTGGCTCAGTCAGCATCCGGAGTCGCATGTCATAGCCTTGTGTCGTTCCGGGCAAGCTGCCAGTCGCTGCCTGCAAGACCTGCCGGCGGACAGCCGCTCGCGGCTTGAGTGCCGGATCGCCGACCTTACAGATGCCGCTTCCCTGAATGCGCTGGCGGACACCATGCCAGCCATCGAGAGCGCCACGGCGGTCCACCTCGCTGCCGATGTGGCCTGGGACAAGACGTTCGAAGAGATGCATGAGCTGAATGTCGAAGGTGCGCAGCTGTTCTGCGGTTTTGTCCAGAAACTGGTGCGCAAGCCGCACTTCATCTACGTGTCCACGGCTTTCACGCAGTGTGAGGGATGGACCTATCGCAACGGTTATGAGGAAAGCAAGGCCGCTGCCGAGCGGGGGTTACGCGAAACCTTCGGCAGGCAAATGCCGATTTCCGTGTTCAGTTGCAGCCTGGTCATCGGCGCTACCAGCGACGGCGCAATCAGTCGTTTTCATGGGCTGTATCCGTTGATCCGCTTCATCAATTCCTTTTCACCGCCGTTTCTGGTCGGCAACCGCGAAGGGCTGTTTGACCTGGTGCCTATCGACTGGGTGGTCGACGAATTGATCCACCTGGTCAGTCATTGCGTCGCAGGTGGAGACGCGCGCGAGGTTGTGGCGTCGGCAGGAGATGCGCGCCTGCCTTATGAGCAGGTAATCCGCATCATCGAGTCGCGTGTCGACCATGCGCGACAGGAAGCGGGCGTGGCACCGTTGACGCCGGCACCGATCCTGCGCAGTCGGCAATGGGCGTTCCTCAAGCGCTCGTTGGTTGCATGGCGGCCGGAGGGTATTTCAACCCGGGATTTCCGCTATTTCGAGCGCCTGTTACAGATCTATGGCGTGTACGCCGAAAGCGATCTGGTCAGACCCCCGTTGAATGTCCGGCACCCGGCACCCAGCGCAGAAATATTTTTACCCAGAGCGGTGGATTACTGGCTGGCTCATGCGCCCGATGCGCGGCTCAGCCTGGACAAGCTTGTCGCGAAATCAGCGGCAATGCACGGTTAGCAGGCCCTTTCAACGATTGAACGGGAGATGAAAGATGGAAGACACAATCGAACTCGACACGATGGACAGTGGCGCTTACGACCGACGCTCCGAGCGCGCTACGCTGGCACGTGACAACCTGTCACTGACCTCGGATCTCAAGCAACTCAGCAATTGGCGGCAGGCATTGCAGATAGGCGTGCAGTGGGCGGTGATCGTCGCCGCAGTCACGCTGGCTGAAGTCAGCGATTCGACTCTGGTTTGCATTATCGCCGTAGTCGTCATTGCGACGCGACAGCACGCGTTGCTGGTGCTCATGCACGACGCGGCGCATTTGCTGATCAGCCGTGACAAGCGGCGCAACGACCTGATCTCCAACGTCTTTCTGACGTTCCCTTTGACATTGAGCACGTCACGTTATCGGGCTCACCATATTGCCCATCACAAGCACCTTAATACGCCGACCGACCCGGACTACGCCGATGCGTTCGCACCGCCAAGTTCGGGGTTGTTCTGGCAGGCCTTGCTGCGCGACATCAGCGGGTTGTCGACCCTGCAATCGTTACGCACGATGGACAGTTTCAGCGTGATCGGGCTTTTCACCAGCCCTTCGCCCGCGACGCGCACCGAGCGCTATCAGGCTTTGGCTTTTTATGCCTGTGCAGTGCTGCTCATCAGCGCTTTCAGTGTCTGGCCGGGCGTGCTGTTGTACTGGCTGGCACCGCTGGTGTTCTTTCTTCCGCCGATTCTGCGCATTCGCAGTCTGTCGGAGCATGCCGGGCTCTCGACCCGGAGCGTGAAGCGCGATGCACGCAGCGTCAGTCCGGGCTGGCTGGAACGAGGATTGTTTGCACCGTGCAATATCAACAGGCACTGGGAGCACCACCTTTTTCAACAGGTGCCCAGCTATCACCTGGGCACCTTGTCCCGACGCCTTGCTCAGCGCCTGCCAGGCTCGGCCGCCGCCTGCAACACCGAAGGTTATCTCTGGGGCGCGCGCAGCATGCGGGCCGAATTGTACGGTGCGAACGGACAGGCACGCGCCGTGGCGTCTCTGGATCAGGAGGCTTGAACCCATGATGCTGACCGGTTCTGAAATAGTGAAAATGCGCGAGGTCGGCAGTGTCGTCATCGAGCCTTTCGACCCCATTCATGTAGAGGTCAATTCCTACGGCTGTCACCTGGCGGATCTGCTTCTGGAGTACCGCAGCGACCGCATCGATCCTCACGGGGAGCTGGAGGTGGTCGAGCATCATATTCCGCCCGAAGGCTTTGTGTTGTACCCCAACCGCTTTTACCTGGGCGCCACGGCCGAGCAGATCGGCGGTATCGATTTTGCCAGTGAGCTTTACGCCAACGTTTCCACGGCGTCCTGTGGCGTTTTCATTCAGACCAGTGCGCCGCTCGGCCACACCGGCGCGGCCATCAGCTGGACCCTGGAGATTGTCGTTACCCAGCCGGTGCGGGTCTATGCCGGCACCAAAGTGGCCAAGGTCTGCTTCTGGGCAAACTTCGGCCTGACCACCTGTTATGCGGGACGCTACTTGGGCTCCAAGAGCACCGTGCCCTCGAAAATCATTCTGGATTGACCATGATACTGACCGGTAGTGAAATCGAAAATCGTGTGCGTTCGGGTGAAATCGTCATCAGTCCGTTTTCCCATGAGAACGTCAACCCCAACAGTTACAACTTCCGCCTGCATGACCAGATGAAGGTCTACGAAGACGATGTGATCGATGTGCGCACCGAGGCGGCCACCCGAACCATCGAAATCGGCCCCGAAGGCTATGAATTGCAGCCCATGAAGCTGTACTTGGCCTCGACCATAGAAACCATGGGCAGCACCCATTTCGTGCCCACTTATGCGGCGCGTTCCTCGATTGCAAGACTGGGAATGTTCATCAACCTGTCGGCCCCGCTGGGCGACATCGGTTTCGTCGGACGCTGGACCTTGCAGCTGTATGCGTTGAACCGCATCCGTGTTTACCCCGGCATGAACATCGGTCAAATGATGTTCTGGAACGTCAAAGGCGATATCGAGCTGTATTCCGGGAAGTACCAGGGCGCGACCGAAGCCTTTGCGTCACGCATATTCATGGATTTCGAAAAGGCGCCACGCCCACAGCCGCTGGTGGTGCCCAATCTTGCGCCGTTTCCGGTTCTGGCAGCCCAGGAGGAGGTTGATGCAGTCCCGGATGCACTGGCCAGTGGGCCTGTTAGAAGGGCCACTGACCTTCCACTGATAGCAGGAGGCCGTCGTGTCCAGTAAATACTCAACCCTGCAACAGCTTGCCGCTACATTGCCGGTGCCGCCCCTGAGCGCACTGGACGATGCAGACTACCGCGTGCTCTGGCACGACTTCGCAGACCGCAAAAAGGCTATTGAAGACACGCTGAAAACCGTGCGGATCACCGCAGGTGCCTTCCTTGACGAACACATGGACAGAATCGCCCGGCTGGCCGAGTTTGAATGGAGTGAGGCTGCCGACAGCCATCTCAAGGCGCTGCTTGAGCAAACGGGCTTTGATGCCGGCAGCGAACTTGCCGTACGTTCTTCGGCGAATATCGAAGATGGTAATCAGCACAGTTTTGCCGGGATTTTCAGCACACACCTTTCGGTGCAGGGGCTACCGGCACTCAAGGCTACGGTGCTCGATGTATGGCGCTCCGGAGTTTCCCGCCAGGCCATTCTGGAACGCTTGCGAGCGTCGATGCTGGAAACGCCGGTAGAGATGACGGTGATCGTGCAGCGCATGGTCAAGGCCCGCTTCGCAGGCGTAGCCTTCAGCCATGATCCGTTGAGCGGGGAGGCAGTAACGCTGATTGAAACCGTCGCATCGCTGGGCGAAGCGATGGTCTCCGGGGTAGAGAAGGGCATGTCGGCGCGCGTCAGCGACCAGCAATTGCTGGGTTGTGACCCCGCGCTGGAGCCGCACAAGGCGTTGCTGCTGGAGGTGGCGACACTGGCAGCCAATGCGTCTGCGGCGTTGGGGCTGCCCGCCGATATCGAGTGGGCGGCGGATGAACAGAAACTCTGGCTGCTCCAGGCAAGGCCCGTCACTAGCCTGCGCGAAGCACGCAGCCTGGAGCCGGTCCTGGAATGGGCCGAACTGTATATCGCCAGTGATGAAGCACTGATGGATTTCCGGCCATTGCCTGCCTTTGCGCAGTATTTCCGAAGCAAACGCCGCCCGCTGGCGTTGTTCGCGCAAACCCACGACGTTTCGGCAGGTCAGGCGCTGTTGGTCAAGGCAAACCGTCAGGGGCTGGTCGAGCCAGCGATGAGCCAGTTGCTTTTGGACCGACTCAACACCGATCAGGTCGTGCTGGACTTCTCCGATCAGGTACGCCAGCAGATCCTCGAGCGTGGCGCATTGCGTGAGCGCCTGCTTGAGCTCAGTGATGAGCGGGTGGTGTGTTTTGTGGTCCGCGAGTTTCTGAAAGGTGAAACAGGGCTCATCACTCAGGCGTGCGATGACGGCTCGACGACCTGTGAATGGTCATCGGAAGGCTTGCTGGCGATCAATCGCGGCATCGCCGGGACGCAACGCGCCCGGCTGGTAGCGCACGACCCGACTGGCCCGGCAGATGCCCTGCAATTGCACAGCATTACTCACGCCGCCGGCGAACTGTTGGGCTCGGTGCAACTGGAGTGGGTGAGGGCCGGGCAGCAGTTGCACCTGATTGATTTCTCGCCGTTGTCGACGTTCGTGCAGGTAGAGGACTCAACGGAAATCCGACTCATTTCTCCGGGTTATGCCGACGGGCCGGTGGTTGTAGTAACTGCCGGGCGGCAACTGGAAGAACTGAGTATCTCGGCCACCGTGTCGATCAATTCGATCCCCACGTCCAGCTCTCTAGGGGCTGAACTGGAGGAGCTTGAGCGACAACTGCGTGCTCATGACGGACAAGCCATTGTGGTCTCGCCACGCCCCTACGCGGCACTGGCGGCGTTGCTGCCGTTCGCGCGCGGTTTTGTCTTCGAGCAGGCGTCCATGCTTTGTCATCTTTCGATCCTCTTGCGTGAACACGGCATACCTGCGGTGGAGTCCGAGGCGCTGTATCAACAGGGGCTGGCCGGACAACGGATCACTTTCAGTCAGAGCCCGAAGGCGCTGCCTCACGCTGTCAACGAAGTACGGGAGCTACAATGACTACGGATATTTCACTGCTGTTCTTCGATCCGCACACCCTCAACGGCAGCCTTGATTCTGCGCTGGTTGCCATTGTCGACACAGAGGCTGCTCGAGCCCGTCACTCGGACAACGGTCTGTTCATCCCCAGTGGTACGTTGCATGCGCAGTGGCTTTCCAATGCCCATCACATGCATGTACCGATGCCGATGAAGGACTTCGACTTTCAAGTCTTCAATGCCGGGCAGCGCAAGCGTACGCAAGACAGTCGTTCACGCATGCATGTGCTGGACCCGACGCTTCACCGTCGGCCGTCCGATCAGGCGCTGATGGCCACTCTGGCGGTGACGCATCACCTCGGTAAATGCAGCGTTTATCACTATATCCATGAGGGCGAAGCCGGGGCCTTGTTCCTGCACCTTATGGATGTCGAACCGGTAGAACGTGCTTCCTGGAGGGCCTGGCAACGTTTGGCCAGATCCGCCGCGGCGCGCGTGGCCGCTTCGCAACCGATGCTCAGCGATGACTGCTGGTACGTGCGCTGGCGGCCGGAAATGGAGCTGGAACGTAAATTCACCTCGTTTCAGATACCTGACATGTGGCAGTTGTCTACCGCGATGCACAAAGCGTTTGGAGAGGGCGCTTTCAAGGACCTGGTGCTGGAAATCGACCGTGATTTTCAGACCTACGACTATGAATCGCACATTTTCGAAGTGACGGGTGACCCGCTCGAAACCGGTTACATCTCGTTTATTCCTCAGGCTGACGGGCTGATGGCGGTCAAGCGCAAATGGTTTCTCGAAAACGCAGAGTTGCGCCGTGAGGACTTCAACACCGATCAGCCGGTAGCGTTTGCCAATATCGAAAATCACGCCCGCTCGATGACCTCGGCAAATCTGCGTCGGCTCAAGCCGTTCAGGCGTACTAGGATCGACATCAATTTCGAATCGCTGAGGACCGGCAATGGTTTTGGCGCGTATTTCGATGTCTGCCGCATGGTTGACGGCAGCGCAGAGTTTGCTCAGGTCGAGGTCGAGTATTGCCGCAGCAGGACATTGCACACGCTACGTGAAGTTGAAGAAGACTTTGAAACCGTATCCAACGTGATGCGCGATTTTCTGGCGGAGCGAAACCTGCCGTTTCAGCAGGATCTCTATTCGAAACTCGACTTTGCCCGTGAGGCGAGTCGGCTCTGAATTCACTTTGCCGGGGAGATAATCATGTCGCAATCCACGACCACGCAAACGGCTATTGTGTTTGGTAGCTGGAAGATCCGCCATCAGGAGCCGTTCGGCAGCGATGACCACACGTTGTATGCCATTGCTGCGGACACGGCATTGCTGGGCGAGCTGACCGCGGTCGCTGACCTGCGAGGCAGCCACCGGGTTCTGGCCCGCTGGGACGCCGATGGGGCAATGCTTCTTGATGATGAAAACGGTGATCTGGGCGACGAAACTTGCCACAACCTGTCCGGAGCCGCCATCCCGCTTGCGGTCATCACGTTACAGGCGGACCACGTGTATATCAGTCACTTGCTGAATCGCATTGATGTGCATCGTTCGCTTTTCGTACAGCCTCCGCTTGAGATCGAGCAGCCCGCAGTCCCGCAGAACCTGTTGATGGCGCTGCGCAACGCGTTCGAACGTAACCACCTGGCGATCAACAATTGGGAATGTCGCTACACCACTACCGAGCAGACGTATGTCGAGTCCTTCGAGCTGGCGCCTGATTGCCATGCGCGGATGCTCGGCGAGGCCTGGTTTGATGCCAGTTTCAGCCCGGCAATGGCGCCGTTCACCAGTCAGTGCGGTGACGAGTTTCAGGTCTGGGATCATCAGGTGACCGCCGCCCGGGATGAGGACGGGGGCTATGTGTGGGTCGAGCATTGCAGCCGCAAACGCAAGCTGGCGGTCAATGAACCCATCGTGCAGTTGTTTCGCAGTGCGCCCGGGAGCTTGTCGGGCACGGTGAAGCACCTGGCGCTGGGCTCACCGACGCTGGAGGCCATGGCCATGAGCGTTGACAGCACATTGCAGGCACTTGGCGAGTATCGACGTTATGCATTCAGTGCGCCGTGCGAATCGGTGCAAAGCGGCAACCTGTTCGTGATCACGTTCGAGACCTGCACGCCGCTAGCTGCGCATTCGGTAAGTACGACACGCGGTGAAGTGCGTTTTCTCAAGTCCCGAGGCGTAATAGACCCTCAGGCAATTAACGCCGATCTGCACGAGCTGATGACGCGTCTGCACGCGTTTCTGGACGAGCGTCGCCAGGAATGCTGGCCGCTGGCCGACCGTTTTGCATTTCTGCACTCGCCATCGCCCTTTATCACCACCCGGGAGAGCCTGTACTCATGAGCCGCTATCTTTGCAATGGACGCTATCGATTCGAACTGGATGATCAGACCTCGGGCTCCGCACTGGCCCAGCGGCTGCGAGTGTTCCTGGCACCTTACTTTGCTGAAGTCGCGGACGACGGCCAGACAACGGTCGATTTAAGGGTCCGGCTGCACGACAGCACCGCTTTCAAACCGGAGTGGGTTGGCCTCTGCGTCACCCCCGACATCATCCGCGAAACCTATGCCCCTGGTTTTACCCTGCGTGTTCTGCGTGGCCACGACCCGCAGACCGGTCTGGACTACGCCTGGGATGCCGATACGCAGGTCGGCTACCGGATTGACCGGGCACGTCACACTGTTGATTTTCACGGCGACGAAAACGCATTCATTCACTTGATCGAGCTGGTGCGCTACTACGGCCTGCTGGTCGAGCAGGCCAAAGGCAGTGTGATCATGCATGCGTCGGCAGTGGTCGGGCCGGACGGTGGAATCGTTGCCATCGGCGGTGCAAAGGGGGCCGGCAAGACCACTACCATGCTGGACCTGGTGCTGTCCGAGGGGTATCTGTACTTTTCCGGTGACAAGCTGTTGCTGGACTGTATCGACGGTCGGGTTCGTGCCCGTGGCTGGCCGGACTACCCGCATGTCGGTGTCGGCACGTTGCGTACACACCCCGAACTGGCCAAGCGACTCGATCTGGCTGCGGTGGCTGATGACCTGTCGATTGCACACACCGAAAAACGCCTGTGCATGCCTGAAACCATGCGCGCCGCACTCAAGGCCAGTCCTGAAGGCTGTGGCTGGCTGCAAACAGTCGTACTGCCCAATGTCGCGGCGCGGGGCAAGTTGCAGATCCATGCAATGGGCCGCGATGCGATTCTGGAGCAAATCCACTCGCCCACGCTCTTCGAGTGGCCGCACCGTTTCGTGACCTCAACCTGGCACGGCCTGCTTGACGCCACTTCGCTGACCGATACCGTGCCAGCGCAGATCGTCCGGGGGCTGCTCGGCGTGCAATGGCAAAGTCGTGTCGGCGTGGCGCGTGAACTCATCAGCGCCTGAGACAAGGAGATTCCATGAACCACGCTACCCAATTGCGTCTGGCGCTGGTGGCCCCCAGCGGCTCAGGGAAGAGCACAACCGCTCAGTTGCTGCGTGAGCATTTCGAAGAGGCCGGGCTGTCGGTAGAGGTCATCAAGCTGGCCCAGCCACTGTATGAGTTGCAAGGCCTGTTCTACGAACAGGCCGGGGTGGAGCTGGCAAGCGGCAGTCAGAACCAGCGCCTGCTGGAGTGCATCGCGCGCGAACTAAGGGTTCTGGACAGTCAGTCGCTGGTCAAGAACTTCGCACGGCGGTTGCTGCAGTCGCGTGCGCAGGTTGTCATCAATGACGACCTGCGCGATGACACCGTCGACTGGCCGTATCTGTATGAGCAAGGCTTTCAGGTAATCAAAGTGCTGGCCGATTCATCCTTGAGGCAATCGCGTCTTGGCCAGCGCGGCGATATCAGTGTGGTGGAAAACAGCGCGCTTGACCTACAGATGCGCCGGATCGACGCGGATTACGTACTGCCCAATAGCGGTTCGTTGGCGCAACTGAAGCAGCGTGTTGCAGTGGTGGCCCGATGGGCAATGCACGGTGCTCAACGGCGGATAGCTTCATGAAAGGTGTTGATCCGTTGATATGGCTATTGATCGACGGGCTGTCGTGGGAGTTGGTCAACCGTTATCGGACAAGAAAACCTGAGCAGCCCTCTGCGGGCTGGCCGTTCTACCCGCTGTTGCCGTTGTCGCCCAATTGTCAAACCCCGCCATCATTGCTGTCGATTTTCAGCGGAACACAGGTCAGCGAGCACGGTTTGACCGGCTATCTCGTCCCCGCGCCGACACCTCGTAACTGTCTGGCCGTGGCGGATGCCTTTCAGGCCTGGCCGCGCGATATCGATATGGTCTGGGACGAATGGGCTCGCCAAGGCATCACCTTTCGCCTGTGCGCGGTGCCCTTTGTCCAGCCGGACAGGCTGGGCAGCGCATTGCTCGGGCAAAGCTGTGTCTATGAGGGCTTTTCCGTACCTCCCGAGTTGATCGAAAACGGCGGGCACCTGCGCATCGAGAGGCTGGAAATGGCTGCCAGGGTCAGCTCGCGCGAGGGCGGCGCAATGCTCGACTGGCCAGAGGAGGATGGCCGTGCCCCCTGCTGGTTGCCGCTGGGCAGTACGGTGCACTTGCCGCTGCCGGAGAAAGGGCCTGGCAACGTTTGCAAGGCGATTGCGCTGCGTGCCGTATGTGTCGAGGACCGGATAAGTGTGGTCAGTTTCGGCTGCCAAGAGGTTCAGGCGCTGGATTTGCAGAGCGACAAAAGCAAGGCTTATGTGGCCAGAGACCTGACCGTGCTGTATCGCAGCGGACAACTGGGCAAGCGGCTGGATGAAGGCGGGCAGGGCACAGCGGAGTGGCTGTTGCTGGAACTGATGCGGGAGATGCATGAAAGCTTTTGCAGCGACATTGTCGGCGCAGTCCGTGCGGGTGATGCACAGCGAGTCATCGGTTATTACCCGGTGGTCGATCTACTTTCGCATCATTTGCTCAAATACCTTACGCCAGACTGGGCCAGTGAGCGCATGCGCGAGGTCGGGCAACAGTTGTTCGATGAAGTATCGGGTTGGGTCGACGAGCTGATTCAGCGCTGCATGGATGCGGCGGGTGGCGAGGTACGCTGCGTCGCTCATTCGGATCACGGCATGGCCCCGGTCCATCACGACCTATACCCCAATGCATTTTTCGAGCGTCAGGGCTGGCTGGTCTATGACTCGGCGGGCGTGCCGGATATGCAAAAAAGCGCAGTAGTCTTTCATCCGGCAGACAACGGTCTACTGCTGTTCAATGAGGCGCGGCTCGCGATGTCGGGGCATGACCCCCGTTCAGTCACCGAAGCCTGGCGGCAAAGCCTTGCGCAGCCTTTTCGACATGAATGGACGATGTTCGAGTACCCGGGCGAGCAGTGTTTCCCTGAAGGCTGGACGGGCTCCTGCTACTGGCAGGCTCCAAGAGGGTCCCGACTGGTTGCGGCACGTTCAGAGCACTGTGTCCGCCTCAGCCGTAAAGGTGGCGACCACACGGTGTGTGCCTCTGACCCGTGGTTGCGTGGTGTAGTACTGGATGCCAGCAGCACGCCATTGCCATGTCCTGCCAACGCTGAACTGACATTGCCCGAGATTCGCCAATGGCTGACCGCCGCGTTGTGAAACCTGCCCCGATCATTTCAGCCACAGGGAGCTTATCCATGCATTTTGACAGCCTGCTGTTGGACATCGACGGCACACTCATGCTCAAGGGACAGCCTTTACCCGGTGCAGCCGAGGCACTGAGTTTCGCCAGAGCTCAAGGGCTGCGCCTGCAACTGCTGACCAACACCACGGCAAAGATGCCGGTGGATCTGGCGCAAGAGTTGTGTCGGGCCGGAATCGAGGTGGCCCCCGACGAAATTCAAACCGCTACAACGGCCTGTGTGGGCTACTTGCAACAGCATGCGCAACTCAAGTGCCATCTGCTGGTGCCCGACTCGATCAGAGCGGCCTTCAACGGCATTCTTACAGACGATACAAACCCTGACGTGGTGGTCATCAGCGATATTGGCGAGGCATTCGATTACGCCACGCTGAATCGCTGTTTCCGCATGCTGCGGGGCGGCGCTCGTCTTATTGCGTTGCAAAAAAACCTGTTCTGGTTTGATCACGACGGCGAACGCCTTGATTGCGGAGCTTTCATCGTCGGTCTTGAGGCCGCAGCGCAGGTTCAGGCGCTGGTCATGGGCAAGCCGTCACCCATGTTCTTCAACGCCGCCTTGCGCAAGCTGGATACCTGCGCCAGCCGCACTCTGGTAGTGGGCGATGATGTGCTGACGGACTGCGCCGGGGCGAAAGCCGTTGGTGCCAGCAGCCTGCTGGTGCGTACCGGAAAATATGATCCGGCACTTTTTGATGCCCATAGGCAAAACGTGGATGCGGTGATTGACGGCATTGCAGATTTTCCGCGCTGGTGGGCCTCCGGCAATGCCGCAGATCGTCATGACCAACGTTAAGTAACCGGATTACAAGGACGAATCATCAATGCAGACAGCATGTGCCAAAAAGTCGAAAGAACGCCCGGAAAACATATCGGAGCGGATTTACGCCCGGATCAAAGAGGACATTTCCGAGTTTCGCCTATTACCCGGCGAACGATTTACTGAAGGTGAAGTGGCCGAACGCGTTCAGGCCAGTCGTACCCCGGTCAGGCAGGCATTGTTCCGGCTGGAGCAGGAAGGGTACGTGGAGGTTTATTACCGAAGCGGCTGGCAAGTACGTCCCTTTGATCCCCGGCATTTCGAAGAGCTGTACGACGTGCGTGTGGTGCTTGAACTGGAGGCGCTTGGCAGGCTGGGCTTGATGGACCTGAGCGTCGAGCCGCTGATCGACGAACTCATACGCACCTGGCTGGTGCCGAAACATGAGCGATTGAGGGACACCGATCTCCTGGCCGGACTGGGCGAGCGGTTTCATTGTGCGTTGGTAGAGGCCGTGGGTAACCGGGAAATGGCGAGGCTGCATTACGAGATAACCGAGAAGACCCGGACTATCCGGCGTCTTGAGTTCAGCGCTTCCAGGGTCGATGCAACCTACGAAGAGCATGGCAGCATTCTTCAGGCCCTCCTGCAACATCAACCTCAACAGGCTCAGCAGTTGCTGGAAGCGCATGTCGAATTCAACAAGGAGGAAGCGCACAGAGCCACCCAGCATGTTTTACGTCGCGCGCGGCATTACGCCGAGAAAAGCCGCGAGCCCGCCAGGCTGCGCGTGCAAACACAATGAGTGGTGGCTGCGGTGCTGCGCGTTTCGGTTATTTAATGAATCACCGGTAGCGCAATGCCTCCAGCAACAGGGCAAACGCGGGCGATGCCTGGCGTCTGCTCGGGTAGTAGAGGTGGAAGCCGGCAAACGTCGGCGACCAGTCTTCCAGCACCTGAATCAGGCGTCCGGTTTCGATGTGTTCGGCGACAAGGTCATGCGGGATGTAACTCAGGCCGACGGTCTGCCCACGCTGACACGGCGGGCAATGGCTTGCCCTATGGAGCCGGCACCGATGACTACGGTGACTTTTCTCGGGTCTTCATGAACAGTTCCTCGGTGAAACTCGGACAAATGCGCTGTAGGCGCACCTTCAGCGTGATGTCCGGATCACCTTATAGCGCTGTCATTTGGTCAACAATGGGGTGTTATCGGTATAGGCTCATGAGCCTCAGCTCATGAGTAAACATTGAAGAAGACGCTCGTACAATCAGGTATCAGTATTTCTGCTTGAGCCTCGACCACATCAACGAGGCAAGCGAGCGGGATGCCATGAGCTTTTCCTCGGCTCGAACTGCAGAGGGCAAGGCATGCCAGGGTATGCTGGCGGCTCGGTGGTGCTGCAAGTGCAGGTTGATGTGGTAGGGCCAGATAAAAAACCGCCCCAGCCAACCGACGCGCCAGGCGTATGTCCATTCTTCCCAGCCAGGTGTGACGCCGGGGCCGCCGCTATGCTCGGCCATGCTGCGAATTTTCTGCAGCAGGGTGCCGACCGTAATCAAGGGCAGGAACCACAGCATCGCTATCAAACCGAACGTTTGCGCCGAGCATTGCCAGATGAGCGCGGCGACAATCATCAGCCAGATCAGCGCTGCCGCAGTCAGCGGGCGGGTGATCGCTGGCGGCGCGCCTCCTGCGGCCTTGTAGGCGGCAATATTGCGCAGCGTATTGATCAGCAGCAAGTCTCCCAACAGTTGTCTGGCCAGCAGCTTCGCGGTTAACGGCCGGAAATGCCAAGGCTGGCGGTAATAGAGAAAGCGTCGTTCCGGGTCCTGTTCGGTACCCGCGTGCTGGTGATGGTCCAGGTGCAGGGGGCGGTAGAATTCGATCGGCACCAGGCCTGGAACACCGATAGCCAGATTGATCAGAAAGTCGTTGATACTGCGCTGTCGAGTCAGGTGGTAGTGGGTTGCATCGTGATACAGCACGAACAACGCGTGCTGTCTTGCCGCCACGACGAGCACCGTCAGCAGATAGAAGCGCCAGTCTGCGAGGTAAATCGCGACACGAATCGTGACCAGTATGCACAGCCATTCGAGCAGCATTGCCGATAGGGTGCGCATGTCCACCGCACAGCGCCTGAGGACCAGAGTCGTCATGCCGCATGCCAGACCGATGATCAGACCATAGACCATGTCGGTGAAGACATGCTGCCCGGTGGTCATCACCGTCAGCATCAGCACCGCGCTCCAGAGGGCAAATACCCAGGTCGATCGCAGCTGCAAACCGCCCATGACGACGCTGATTGCAACGGGCAACGCTACATGCCCGCTGGGTGAGGCCGCCAGTGGCGCATCGAGCCGGTACAGCCAGTCGAGCCACGCAGACCCGGTTTCAGGACGCAGGATCATGGTCGGCCAGAACAGGTGGCTGATCAGGCACAGCCCGGCGGCCAGGGCGCCAGCGAAAAAAACCGGCAGCAGCCATGAGGACTTACGGCCCATGTACACAAGCACTGGCATCACCAGCGTATAGCTGAGATACAGCGGCAGCGTGAACGGCAGCAAGGGCATATGAAGGTCGACGATGCCTGGCTCGACGAGCCTGACAGCGCCCATTGGAACGTGTGTCACCAGAAAGTACAGCAGGCCGGTGACCAGCAGGTAGACCAACAGCCAGGTAACGGGGCGATCAGTGCTGGACGTGGCGCAGTGATGAGGATGCATGGATGCGAAGCCTGGTTCATTCAGTACGTGCACAAGCGAACACCCGGACAGGCCAGGCTGTGCGCAGCGATGATTTCAGAAGAAACGGGACATTGTGCGGAGAGACTGATTGCCCTCGGCGGCCCGGCAATTCAGAATCCGGTCATTGTGTTTCCATACATCGAAGGCCTCCATGAGTTTGTGCGCGACCGCCGTTGGGCGCCCCGATTTACGATCAGATGATATCGATCGGATGTTCGAGATTTATTCTGCCTGCTATCAGGATACCTGCCGGGCTCGATTCGAGCAGGACCTTGACGACAAGACGCATTGCGTCGTTCTGCGTGACACCCATGACACGATTATGGGGTTCACAACGCTGAAACTGTTTGAAATGAGCTGGGACAATCAGCCCTGCAAATTCGTTTTTTCCGGGGACACTATCATCACCCCTGAACACTGGGGCAGCCAGCAACTGGCATTCGCCTGGTCACGACTGGTGGGCGACCTGTGGCGTCAGGCTCCCGATGTTCCCCTGTACTGGTTTCTGATCTGCAAGGGGCACAGAACCTATCGCTATCTGCGGGCAATGGTACTGGATTACGCACCGCGTGCGGGTCATTCGACAGCGCCTCGTGTCCAGGCCTTGATGAATCACCTGGCACATACGCGTTTCGGCGATGCCTACGACCCGGCAACCGGTGTGCTTTCATTCAAGACACCGCAGGGCCGCCTCAGCGCGGAGCTTGCACTGATCTCGGAGAATCACGCGAAGCTGCCGGAAGTCGAGTATTTCCTGCAGAAGAACCCTGGTTACGCCGAGGGCGATGAACTGGTCTGCCTGTGTCGTCTCACCCCCGAAAACCTGCGGCCGCTGGCTCGACGGCTGTTTATGACCGAGCAGTGTTCGGCGTGCTGATTCGTCAGGCCGGTGCGGCGGACAATTCGCAACTTCTCGACTTTCAACGGCGACACACGATGCGCGGGAGCATGCCGCTGCGTTTTGACCGCAGCCCGGATTACTTCGCCCTGCATCGCTGTCATGCCGACGATCAGCGCACCTGGATAGCCGAAAGCCCGGACGGTGAGCTGCGCGGCGCGGCGAGCCTGGTGGTGCGTGATGGCTACCTGCACGGTGGTGTAGAGCCGGTCGCATATCTGGGCGATCTGCGACTGACGCCGGATCGCAGACTGTCCGGGGCATGGATGGCCGAGGTAGCGGCGCGTCTCGCGGATCTTTCCCGTGAAACAGGCGTGCAGCATGCCTATTGCTGCATCATCCGTAACAACGCCCTGGCGACCCGGTCGCTGCTGCGAGGACGACGAGCAAACCCGCTGAAACTCGCACACTGGCGTGGCTACAGTAACGTCTCAGTGTACGGCCAGCGTGGCTTGAGTAGAGTTCCCCGTACGAGCGCCAAGGTGAGGGTGGTACGCGCAGCTCCCCGGTATCTGGATGCGCTGAGGGCGTTTCTCGATAGCGAGTCATCCCGACAATCGTTCGGTTGTGTGTTCAGCGAGGCGGAATTTGAGCGCAGGCTGAGTCAGTGGCCGGATTTCGGCATTGACTCGTTTCTGCTGGCTGTCGATGACCGCGACAACCTGCTTGGCTGCGTCGCGCCCTGGGACGCCGGGAAGATAAAACGTATCGTCGTCGAACAGATGCCCCTGACGCAGCAGTTACTGCGCCTTGGCTACAATGCGCTCGCACCTCTGGCAGGCCGACCGGGTATCGCCGCGCCTGGCCAGGCCCTGCGGGATATCTACCTGACCCATCTGCAGGTTCGCCATCGTGACCCCGAGGTGTTTTGCGCACTGCTGGATGTTGCCTGGAAGCAGGTCCGCAACGACTATTCGCTGATGCAATTATGCCTGTACGACCAGGACCCGCTGTGGAAAGCAATGCATCGTTATCACGCCTTTTCCTTGCCGATGGACCTTTACACGGCACCCTGCGGCAGCCACGCAGCCGACTTTAAAGAGGCTTGTGCGGCGAGTATTCCGGGCTTCGAAATCTATCTGGTGTAGAGCGTTCTGGCGCACGTGTCTGGTGCAGGACGTCCAGCAATGTTCGCCAGAATCTCGCCGGGTCAAAGCCTGCGCCGCCCAGTATTGGCTGACCATGATCCAGATCCGGCAGGCAGATCTGCGGTACGCCTGGCAACGACAGGTTTTCCATATAGAACTGACCGTCATGCGCATGCCCGGGACGCAACGCATTCAGGCGCTGATGGTGAGTATCGAATTGCGAGCGGCGCGCAGCGGACCAACTGACGACATGCAGGCAGTGCAGCTTGTCGGGCAGGGCAGAGAGTATTTTGGCAACCTGTGGATCGCGACTGCTGCTGATGTCCCGGGTGCCAGCAGCCAGCGGAGCGCTGTTGATCATCGCCTGACGGAATCTGTCCATTCGGTAACTTCTGCCAGCGCCGGCGGCACCGTGGCCCAGCAGCGTATCAATGATCGGCGATGGTCCTGCGGGCGGCTGCACCAGAGCGATGCCGTCACAGGCGTCGAGCAGGTTCTTGTTCTGTGACAGCGCTGCCAGCGTATCCAGACCACCCTTGCTATGAGCCAGCACCACAAAGCGCTGGTCTGGCTTGAGTCTGCTGCCGAGTAGGGTCGCAATGTGCCTGCCTTGCTCAATCACACCGCGCGAAGAGCGCACCGGCATGCGCAGGACATCGTGCCCCGCAGAGGTGAGGGACCGGGCACAGGCGCGATTGCAGTAGAGGATGAATTCCGAGTAAAGACCTGCAACCAGCACGACCAGGGTGGCTTTTGGCAGGGCGGGCAAGGGCGCTTGCCAGCGCTGCAGGAACAGATCGGTCCAGTCCAGCTCCGCAGGATGACGCACGAACGCTGTAGCCGGGAAATGCATTTGCCATTCCTCGAAGCCCTCGGGTTCCCAGATCGTCCTCATACGAGCCGATCCCGGAAGCTGCCTTCAGCGCTGTTCATCAAGCGCCTGGCGAGCGTTGTCGAGCAGCTCACGTGTGTCGATTCGGTCAGGATGGAAGCCAGGCACGAACCAGAACAGCCCGGCAGGCACGATGCGCGAAAGCAGGCCCGGATTGACGAACAACCACCACTGCAGGCGCAGCCATTCGCGCCAGTTGCGGTGTTGCCGGTCCCCGCGCACGAGGTGATAGGTGAAGTAAGTAAGGTCGAAAGTGAAGTACACCGAAAGGCTCGTCATCGCTACCCAGCGAAGCAGGTAACGCCGCAGCGGGTTAGGTTCCACCTTGCACAGCACGTCATAGGCCACTGCCTTGTGCTCGATCTCTTCCATTGCGTGCCAGCGCCACAGGCGGGCCATCGTTGGGTCGGCGCCCGCCATGAATGCCGGGTTTCGCAGAATCTGCTCGGACAGTATTGCTGTGATGTGTTCAAGGCTGGCCGTCAGTGCCAGACGAAAGCTGGCTGGTAATCGCTCGCTTTCCTTTCTGCGCCGCAACAGCATGCGTTCCAGTTTTTCGACCGGTGCGCCCTGTGCGCCCAGAAGCAGGTTATAGGCACGGTGCTCGCGGATGTGCGACGCTTCCTGATAGACGAAATCGTCGACGGCCTTTTCCAGAGCGCTGCCTTTGTCGAGCTTGTGGCGAAAATGCACCACACTCTCGATGAAGATTTTTTCCCCTTGGGGAAACATGAACGACAGACAATCGAAAAAGCGCGTGGTGTGCGTCCGGCCGTCATGCCAGTAGCGGGGGATACTGGCATCGAAGGTGAAGCGTATTGATCGGTGCGCGATTACCTGCGGGGAAAGCATGGCCGCCGAGCGTCTGGACAGAATTCGTTTGAAGAGCGACATGGGGCTCGGCTTAGCGTGATGTCAAGGCGCACAGTGTGCCAGACTCCGGCAGGCTTGAAACTGCCGAATAACCATACTGACGTTCCGGCAGGTATACTTCGGGGCTTTCGAATGTGGTCATTCAGGCGCAGATATATATGGATATTTCCCCGGCACGCCGCTTCGACAAGGCCAACCTGGCTGTACTGGCGCTTCAGACGCTATTCTGGGGCGCTACGCTCACCTGGCTGTCCCACACCGGCGCAGGTTCATGGAAATGGCTGGTCCTGATTCCGTTCTGTCTGGTCATGCAGGGTGTGTTCTCGATGATGCACGAGGCGTTTCACAGCCTTGCGCACAGCGAAAAAACCCTCAATTACCTGATGATGTGGTGGGCTTCGACCCTGTTCGGGGCGTCCGCGACGCTGATCCACATCAATCACCTCGGGCACCACTCACGGAACCGCACACGTGCCGAACTGGCCGATTTTGCCATGCCGGATGAATCGCTGCTGCGTAAACGGCTGGAATACTATTTTGCGGTGCTCGGCGGTATCTGGCTGGCGGCGTTCGTCGGCAGCCTGCTGTTGCCCTTGCTGCCGCCACGTATAGCAGATCGATGGTCGCAGAGCGGTGAGGTCAATACATACGCTGCGGCATTCAAGGATTTCTCGATCAGCGACTTTCAGCGCATCCGCAAGGAAGTCATTACCGGCATTGCCGTCTGGCTGACGTGCGCCTACCTGTTTGGCTGGTCCTGGGAAGTGGTACTGATTGCCTATATCGCATTCGGTTTTTCCTGGTCATCGCTGCAATGGGTCTATCACATGCGCACCCCGATAGATGTCGTCGAAGGTGCCTACAACATGCGCGCGCCACGCTTGGTCCGCTGGGCATTCCTCAACTTCAACTACAACCTGACTCACCACCGCCACTCACAGATGCATTGGCAGCTCATGCATGCGGCATCCAGTCTCAAGGAAACCCGCCCTTTATGGTTCGGCTGGCTGCAGGTGTTCATGCCTCCGCAGCGACTGCCCGATGACCTGACTCAGCTCGACAAGACCTACTTTTGATGCAGGCGGGTGAAGAGGTGAAAAGGGCCTTGTGGCGCTCGTTCATGGACAGTGCTCACGCCACGCTCGATCACTGGCAAGGTCTGTTCGAGCAGCCCGAGCAATCTCAGCAGCGTTTATTGATGCGTATGTTGTCGGCCAACCGTGACTGCGCCTTCGGCCAAGCCCATGATTTTGCCGGAATCCGCGATGCTGAAGAGTTTCGCAAGCGGGTACCTATTCATACCTATGCTCAACTGCAGCCCTGGATCGAGCGTGCGCAGCAGGAACAAGGGCCGATACTGACCGCCAGTCCGCCGCTGTTCTTCGAGCGCAGCAGTGGCAATAGTGCACTGCAGAAACACATCCCCTATACGCAGGAATTCCTTGGCCAATTGCAGGGTTCGTTGACGGTATGGCTGGCGGATATGTACCGCCAGGTCCCGGAGGTCAGCCATGGCAGCGGGTACTGGTCCATGTCGCCGCCCTTGCAGCAGCCTGCAATGACGGCCAACGGCATACCGATCGGCAGTGTCAGCGATCTGCAATATCTGCAAGGCAGTGCAATCGCGGGGCTGGCCGGCACATTGCTGATTCCTGAACTGGCCAGCGACGTGGCGCACTGGCGCAGGCAAACGCTGCTCGCCCTGATTGCAGATGCCGGGTTGAGCTTTATCAGCGTGTGGAGCCCGACGTTTCTTACCAGCCTGCTACAACCGTTGCTCGACACTGAAATGCTCGAAAGTCGGCAGATAGTTGCCTGGCTTGAAGAAAGGTTGCCGGTACCCCGCCAGAAAGCCTTGCGCCACGCGCTTGCTCATGGGGTATTCACCGAGTTGTGGCCTCGTCTGGCGGCGGTAAGTTCCTGGATGGACGGGCCGAGTCGCGTGTACGCCCAGCAACTGGCTGTGCGTTTTCCTCAGGCGCGCTGGGTAGCCAAAGGATTGTTCGCGACCGAAGGTGTGGTCAGCCTCCCGTTCGGGGAAGGGGCTGGCTGCCCGTTGGCGATAGGCAGTCATTATCTGGAATTCATCGGGGACGACGGGGTGCCGAAAGAGGCTCACTCCCTGCGCATGGGGGAAACCGCGCAAGTGCTGTTGACTACCGGTGCAGGTCTTTACCGATATGCACTGGGTGACCGGGTGCGCGTAGTCGGTAAACTCGCCGGAACGCCGCGTGTGGAGTTTGTCGGGCGCTGCGCAAGTACCTGTGACCTGGTGGGCGAGAAGCTCGATGAGCAAGTGGTCGAGCGAGCCCTTGCGCAATGCATGGACGCAGCCGACAGCGCATGCCTGATACCCGACTCCAGCAGCACACTGCCGCATTATGTGGTCCTTTTGTGCACCTCAACGACGACGCTGGCAAGCATTTGCCGCACTGCGTTGGCCAACGATATTGAAATGGCCCTGCAGCGTTCCTTTCACTATGCACACGCGCGCACACTGGGTCAGCTGGGTCCGGTGCGTATGCGTTTTGTCTGTGGCGGGGCGCAAAAACTCGCAGACTTGCTGCAGCGCGCTGCAGAGTCGACGGGCATTCGTGCAGGCGACGTCAAGCCGCGTGCATTGATCAGCCGTCTGGACACGGCTGAGGCGCTTCTTGCAATCACGGACGGATCTGAATGCACACAACGTTGAGCAGTGAAACCGATACCCATGGCGACGGCACACGTGAGCAGTGGTATGTGGCGTGCACGCAAAAGCAGCTGCGCAAAGGCAAGCCATACCGGGCCACGATACTCGGCCTGAATATCGTTCTGTTTCGCCGCAGCGATGGGCAGCCCGCTGCGCTGCTGGACCAATGTGTGCACCGTGGCACAAGGCTGTCAGCCGGCAAAATCAAGGATGATTGTCTGGTATGCCCGTATCACGGCTGGCGCTATGACGCGAACGGTCAAGTGGTACATATTCCCAGCGTAGACGCCAGGCAGGGCGCAGCGAAGTCGCCTGACTATCGCTACCGGCAGCGCCATTTTGCCGTCTGCGAGCAGGACGGCCTGGTCTGGGTTTACACCGGCACACGCGATGCTCGCGAAACACCGATATTTCGGCTTCCGGCCTATGGCGAGCGGCCGTGGCAATCCTATTTCATGATCAACACCTTCGACGCCGATGTCGGCAGTCTGGTGCAGAATTTTCTGGACGTGCCGCACACGGTATTCGTTCACGAGGGTATTTTTCGTTCCAGCAGCGGTCGAACCATGGAAGCGACGCTCTCCTGCAAGGCGCAGAGCATTGAGGTTGTCTATCACGACGAAGTCGACGAGATCGGGATGATGCAATGGCTGACCAACCCGGACGCCGAGCCGCTTGTGCATACGGATCGTTTTCTCGCGCCTAATGTGACGTTTTGTGATTACCTCTGGGGGGCACGCTCAGGCTTTCTGATCGTGAGCCAGATCACGCCAGTCGATGATCGCCAGTCGCGCGTTTACACCTACATTGCATACCGTTTTCCAATGCCGGCCTGGGTTCTACGGATATTGCGTCCGTTCATCCATCTGTACACGCACATCGTCATTCAACAAGACGTCAAAATCATTCGGGCGCATCGCGAAGGGCTCGACAACGCCTCCGGTTTCAAGCCGTGCAATGTGCCTGCCGATGCAATCCATGTGGGCGTCGAGCAACTGCTTGCTGCGGTCCGGCGCGGTGAGGCGCTGCCGCAAGCACAGCGCCGCGAGCGGCGGATTCGATTCGAGCTTTGATCCCGCGATGCTTTAACTGACTTTCAGCCTCGGCTGCACTGAATCCGCCAGTTGCGTCAGGATCAGGCAACACGACACCGCGCCGGCATCCAGCACGCCAAGCGATCGTTCGCCCAGGCGACTCGCTCGGCCGATCTTCGCTACCAGGTCACGGGTTGAATCGCGCCCTTGTGATGCGGCGCTTTTCATCGCGTCAAGGGCTGCGCTGAATGACTCACCCCGGGCGTGGGCCTGCTCGAAAGCTTCGACGGCTGGAATCAGGGTGTCCATCAGGCATTTGTCGCCGATGCCGGCTTCGGTGATGTCCTGCAATGAAGTGAGGCCACCGCGCAGCAGTCTGGCGAAGGTGGCAGCGTCGATCTGCTCACGGCCGCGCACCTGATCGGCCATGCCGATAAACAGGCTGCCGTACAGTGGCCCCATGGAGCCGCCGATGCCTTCCATCAGGCTGAGGGTCAGTTCATCCAGTGCTTCGGCAAGGCTCAGTTGCCGGCCTTCAATGGTCCGGCCGCAATGGGCAAAGCCTTTGGCCATGTTAATGCCGTGGTCGCCGTCACCAATCGCGCCATCAACCTCGCTAAGGTATTCGCGATTGGCGACGATCACGCTGACCAGATCAGTGACGATGGCAGTGCCGTCATGGGTGGAGAAATGCTGGCTCATGGTTCACTCCGTCTGGGTCATGCCGATGGAGCGGCAAGGGTGGTCGATCAGGGTTTTCAGTTCGGCGTCCAGGCCCAGTACGGTGAGGGTTACGCCCATCATTTCCAGCGATGTGAAGTAATTGCCGACGTAGCAGCGATGAATATGCAACCCCTTGGCCTTGAGCTGGCTTTCGACTTCGGCGTAAAAAATATACAGCTCCATGACAGGTGTTGCGCCAAGACCGGATACCAGCACGACAACGCTGTCGTCAGCACTGAAGTCGCGGTCGGCGAGGATAGGTGCCAGCATGCGCTCGGCCATCGCGGCTGCCGACTCGATGGCAATGACCTCGATGCCCGGTTCGCCGTGGTGGCCAATACCCAGCTCCATCTTGCCGTCCGGAATCTGAAAATTGGGTTTGCCGACCGCCGCAATGGTGCAGGGCGTCAGACCGATACCTATTGAACGGCACTGATCCACGGCTTTCTGCGCGACTCTAATTACGCCATTCAGGTCATAACCTTGTGCGGCGGCAGCGCCACCGACTTTCCACATGAAAATTTCCCCGGCCACGCCACGACGTTTGGCGATATCGGATTTTGGTGCCGAGGCTACGTCATCGTTGGCGACCACGGTGCGGACTTGCAGATCCTTGCTGGCGGCCATTTTCATCGCCAGCTTCACGTTCATGTTGTCGCCCGCATAATTACCGTAAAGGCAGGCGATTCCAGCCCCATGATCGGCGGCACGGAAGGCGTCGAAAAAGCTTTTCGCAGTGGGCGAGGAGAAAATCTCGCCGACCGCTACGGCGTCCACCAGACCGGGGCCGACGTAGCCGAGAAAGGCCGGCTCGTGGCCCGACCCGCCACCCGTGACAATGCCGACGGAGCCTTGCACGGAAGGCCGCGCTTTGCTGATAACCCGAGGGTTATTGTCACTCTGCGTCAGTTCGGGGTGCGCGACCAGAATGCCGCGCAGCATGTCCTCGACCACTTGGTCCGGGTCGTTTATCACTCGGTTCATAACGCGATTTCCTGTGTTCTTTTTATAAGGATCGGGTGGGTCAAGGTTGCAGAACGACCTTCAATGATTTGTCGCCACGCTCCATGACCGCGAACGCCTCCTTGAACTCCGCCAGGGGGAATTTGTGCGTGACGACATCGCGCATGTCGATCTTGCGATTGCCGATGAAGTCGATGGCACGCGGGTACATGTAGGGCCCCAGATGGGAGCCGAGTACGTCCAGTTCCTTGCGGTCGCCAATGATCGACCAGTCCACCGTGGCCTCGTCGTTGAACACGCTGAACTCAACAAAACGCCCGAGTTTACGCAGCATCGCCAGGCCCTGATTGACCGCCTTGTGATGCCCGGTGGCTTCTATATAGATGTCGCAGCCGTAGCCGCCGGTGATCTCACGGATCTTCGCCAGTACATCGACCTCGGCCGGGTTCCACACCTCGTCAGCGCCCATGCGCAAGGCGAGGGCGGCGCGCTCGGGTTTCATGTCCAGCACGATGAGTTTTTTCGGGTTGCGCATACGCACTGCGCCAATGATCCCGAGGCCCAGCGTGCCCGCACCGGCGACCACCACGATGTCGTCGAAATCGACATTGGCTCGTTCTGCCGCGTGCAATGAGCAGGCCAGCGGTTCGATCAGGATCGCTTCGTCCGGGGCAATCGAATCCGGCACTTTATGGATGATGCCTTCTTTGGTGAAGATCATGTACTGGGCCATCGCGCCCTGCACGTTGTTCTGAAAGCCGTACAGGTCGTGTTTCTGACACATCCAGTATTGTCCGTGGTTGCAGAAGCGGCAGCCCCAGCATGGGACGATCTGCTCGGAAATCACCCGGTCGCCGATCTGCACGCCACGCTTTTCTGCACCTGGGCCGAGTGCGACCACCCGGCAGACAAATTCATGGCCCGGAATCATCGGTGGCTTGACGTAACGGGGCTGCTCGGCATCGCCCCAGAATGACGGAGCGCCGCGATAGGTCTTGATGTCGCCCATGCAAATCCCGCATAGCTCTACCTTGGTGAGGATTTCGTCGGGGCCTGGCGTCGGCACATCGACGGTCTCCAGCCGGTAGTCTTCCGGGCCATAGCAAACCACCGCTTGCATGGTGGACGGAATCACGGGAGAGAGTTGTTCGGCAGTGCGTTCAATGACGGTGGACATGACGATAAACCTCGCAACAGAAAAGTGAATTACTGGATGCTGTAGCCGCCGTCGATCACCACGTTTTCGCCGGTGATCATGCTGGCGGCATCGCTGAGCAGGTACAGGGCCAGCCCGGCTATTTCCTCCGGCTGGGCGAAGCGGCCTGCCGGGATCTGCGATTTGGCCCGCTCTCCGAGTTCGCCCGCCCAGGCTTTTTTGCCCAGCGCGGTCTCGACGATGGTGGGCGAGATGGCATTGACGTTGATGTGCGGTGCCCACTCCATGGCCAGTACTTTGGTCATGCCGACCACGGCAGCCTTGCTTGCGCAGTAGGCGACGTGCCGGTCCAGGCCGATTACGGCGGCCTGCGAGGCGAGGTTGACGATGCGCCCGCTGCCTTGGGTGAGCATGTGCCGGGCGCAGGCCTGCGCCACGAAAAAGCTGGCTTTCAGATTGATATCCAGAGTGGTATCCCAAGCCTCTTCGCTGACATCGACAGCCTTGTCCAGCACGGCAACACCGGCGCTGTTGACCAGATAGTCGATGCGCTTGAAATGCTCGAACACGGTGTCGATGGTGCTGTTGACCTGATCGATCCTGCGCAGATCGACCGTGATGCCGATGTTCCCGCTGCCAAGGCTGGCAGCCACTTCGACCACTGCCAGGTCCCGGTCCAGAAGTGCGACCCGCGCGCCTCGCTCGACCAGCAGGCGGGCACAGGCAAGACCAATCCCTGCGGCCCCGCCAGTAATGACCGCGCAACGGCCATTGAGATTGAAGGCCTTGTTCCAGAATTCAGACATGAAAATGACTCCTGTAGCGCTGGTTGATTGATGATTCGTCACGCTCTGCGTGTTGCCGCACACACAAGATGGGACGCAGAGCGCCCAGAGCTGCGCTCCCACGCTGGAGCGAACGGTGCCGGCAGGGACACCTCTCGTTCCTCACGCTCCGCGTGGGGATGCCTTTCGTGACGCTCCGCGTCACAAATCTGCGCTACGACGCTTGGCTTACTTGCCGCCACTGACCTGTTGATACAGCGCATCGGCGTTGGCGTCGGTGACCGGCACCCAGGGCAGGATGTAGTTCTTGTCCGTGCCGTCGCCCCATTTGACGTCCTTGGCGTAGCGTTGCCAGATCACCGACTGCGGCTTGTAGTCTTTCCCGGCCAGGGCGCGCAGGGCGACATCGAGTGCGCCCTGGGATTGCGCCTGGGCGTCTTGCAGGAAGGTGGTTATTTCATTTTTCTTCGCCGCCTGAATCGCATCAGGCATGCCGTCGATGGAGGTGATCGGCACGTCCGCAGGCTTCAGATTGCGGGATTTCACCGCTTGCAGGGCTCCGAGAGCCATGTCGTCGTTCTGCGAGATGATCCCGGAGATACCGCCGTTCTGATGCGCGTTGAGCCAGTCTTCGGTCAGCGTCTGGGCTTCGGCACGTGACCAGTTGGCGGTTTTCTTCTCAATGATCTTCATGTCCGGGTGTTTGCTCAGAACTTCCAGCTCGCCCTTTTCCCGATCAATCTGTGCCGACTGGCCAATCGGCCCCTGAATGATCACCACATTGCCTTTGCCTTTGAGCTTGTCGACCATGGCCTGTGCCTGGAGGCGACCGCCCTCGACATCGTCGTTGCCGACGTAGGGCACTTTGTTGCCGGCAACCCGGGTGTTGGAAGCGATCACCGGAATGTCGTTCTCCATCGCCCTTGCCACGGTGCCGACGCCTGCCTTGGTGTCGATGGGCACAAAAATGATCGCATCGTAGTGCTGAGTGATCATGGTTTCGATCTGGTTGTTCTGGGTCAGTGCGTCGTAGTTACCGTCGAACACGGTGATTTTCACAGTGCCGTCCTTGACCGCCGGATGCTCCTTGAGCTCACGCACCCAGTTCTGCATGAACTGCCCCTTGAGGCCGTATACCGCCGCGCCGATTTTGTAGGTTTTGCCATCGGCGGCCAGGGTGATGCTGCTGGCGAGCAGGGAGAGCGCCGCAACAGCGGCCAGGGATGTACCGAATTTCATGATGAGAACCTCGTTATTGTTGTAATCAGTCGTTCATACAGAGGAAAAGGCCTAGGCTCTGTACGTAAAGTGGCTGCGCTCGGTGATGCTGCGTTAAAAACAGGCTCGGAATGCTCATTTACAACACGTAGACTCCGCTTCCTCGCCTGTTTTTGCCTTGCCTGACCTTCGCTCGCCGACTTTTCGTACAGAACCTAGCGTTTTTTCTTGCGCCACACGTCAATCAACACCGCAAACACGATGATCAGGCCCTTGGCGACCTGCTGGTAATAGGAGGACACGCCGAGCAGGTTCAGGCCGTTGTTGATCACCCCGATCAGCAATGCGCCGAACAGCGTGCCGACGATGCTGCCGGTGCCTCCTGACAGGCTGGTGCCGCCGATGACCACCGCGGCGATGGCGTCCAGCTCATAAGACATACCGGCCTGGGGCAGGGCGGAGGTGGTTCTGGCGGACAACACCACGCCAGCCAGTCCCGCCAGCAGCCCGGAAACCACGTACACCGAAAACATCACCTTGCGCACACCGATCCCGGAGGTCCGCGCGCTCTTTTCGTTGCCGCCGACGGCGTACACATAGCGGCCATAAGTGGTGTAGCGCAGGACCATCCAGAAAATCAGCGCGACTACGGCAAAGATGATGATGGGCACGCCAATCGGGCCGACCCTGCCGATGCCCAGCGCCAGATACTCTTCGGGCAAGTCCGTCACCGGGCTGCCGTCATTGAGGATGAAGGTCATGCCACGGGCGATACTGAGCATGCCCAGGGTGGCCACAAACGGCGGGATTGAAAGGTTGGCGACCATGAAGCCGTTGACCACACCGAGCATGGCCCCGGCGAACATACCGGCGCTGACCGCAGCCAGAAGGCCGTAACCCTGCGTCGTCACCAGCGCGCTGCACAACCCGGCGAACGCCAGAATAGAGCCGACGGAAAGGTCGATGCCCTTGGTCAGAATCACGTAAGTCATGCCGACCGCAAGAATGCCGTTGATCGAGGTCTGGCGCAGGATGTCCATCCAGTTGCGCCAGGTCATGAAATACTCACTGGCGAAGGCCATCACCAGGCACAGCAGAATAAACACCAGCGGCAGGCCAAAGCGATCGACGGACAAACGCAGGCGGCTGCGCGGCGCAGTGGTAGAAGGGGCGATAATGGTTTTGGCATTCATGAGGCAAGACTCAGCAGGACTTCCTGGGAAAGATCGGCATCGCTGCTGATGGTCACCAGCCTGCCACCCTTGAACACAGCGATTCGGTCACTCAGGCGCAACAGTTCCGGTGCTTCCGACGAAACCACGATGGCGGCCCCGCCAGCGCGTACGAACTGATCCAGCAGGTGATAGATTTCCTGTTTGGCGCCCTCGTCAATGCCTCGGGTCGGCTCGTCGCAGAGCAGGCAGACCGGCTCGGTCGAAAGGCATTTGGCGAGGACCACTTTCTGCTGGTTGCCGCCGCTCATCGACGCAACGGGCAGGTCCAGTGATGCGGTCTTGATCTGCAGGCGTCTGACCATGTCTTCGGCCAGCTTGTGCTCTTTGCGCGCATCGATCAGCGACCAGTTCGACAGCTGTCTGTAAGCCGACAAGGCGATGTTGGAAAGGATGCTGCCACTGAGTACCAGGCCGCTGTCCTTGCGGTCTTCGGTGACCAGTGAAACGCCTGCACGGATGGTTGCCTTGGGCAGGCCGACCGGCATGGGTTTGCCTTGCAGGGTGACGCTGCCCGAGTCGGGAATGGTCAGGCCGTACAGGCAGTTGAGAAACTCACTGCGACCCGAGCCCATCAGCCCGTAGATGCCGAGAATTTCACCGTGACGCACGTGCAGGCTTATGTCTTCGAATTCGCCGTTGCGGCTCAGGCTCTCGACATTCAGGCAGCACTCGGCGGCGCATTCACGACCGACCTTGTGGTCGATGCGCTGCAACTCCTGGCCCACGATACCGCGCACCAGGTGTGCCCGGTCGATATCAGCCATGCGCCCGCTTTCGACGAAAGCGCCATCGCGAAAGATGCTGTAGTCGTCGGCAATCTGCGCCAGCTCGCTGAGGCGGTGAGAGACATAGATGATGCCGGCGCCTCGGGCAGCCAGTCGGCGAATGGCCTTGAACAGGGTTTGCGCCTCGCGCTCGCCAATCGCCGAGGTGGGCTCGTCCATGATCATCACTTCACAGTCGTGACTGAATGCCTTGGCAATCTCCACCAGCTGTATCTGCGCCACACTCAGCAAGTGCATGGGGCTGGTAGCGTCGACATCGAACTCCAGTTCTTCCAGCAGCTCGCGGGTGCGCCGATTCAGTTCCTTGCTGTCGACGATGCACCCGGCCCGGCGTGGTTCGCGGCCCAGCCAGATATTCTCGGCGACGGTCATGAAGGGGATCGGCTCCAGTTCCTGGGTGATCATTGCGATTCCGGCTGCGAGGGCGTCGCCAGGACGGCTGAACTGCACCGGTTCGCCGTTGAGCAGGATGGTCCCGGCATCGCGCTGGGTGATGCCCATCAAAATACTCAGGAAGGTGGACTTGCCCGCGCCATTGCCGCCACACAGGGCATGCACGCTCCCGGCTCGTAATGACAGACGCCCGTCACGCAGGGCGGGGATACCGGCGTAAGCCTTGGTGACATTTTCAGCCTGGAGCAGTAATGGCGTAGCCATTGGCGTGTCCTCGTGCTGTGAATTCTTATTAGATGCACTGATGCGTTGCTCAGTGAGCATATGTGTATCAAATGAAATTCTGATCAGTCAATCTCTTTCATATAAAAGTTTTGGAGTATCGATTTTTGGCGCCTCCTATCGTAAATGAGAGCTTTTGCTCAGTGTTCAGGCAAAAAAGCCGCTTGACAGTACGTCGCTAATGCCCGAGAAATGACTGATCGGAATTTCACCGATTGAACATTTGGTCAGACAATAAGAACTCGGCAGCGGAGCCTGATGCCATGAACACACCTTTCCCGGTGGCTATCGGATGTGATGAAGCGGGTTATGAACTCAAGGAACTGTTGAAGCGCCATATCGAGTCACTGGGTTATCCGGTGACTGACTTCGGCACGCATTCCACTGCGCCAGTGCTCTATCCGGACATTGCTCTGGCGGTCGCCACGGCGATCAATGCTGGCCAGCAGCGGCTTGGCGTGCTGGTCTGTGGTACCGGAATAGGTATGGCCATCTCTGCCAACAAGGTCTTTGGCATTCGTGCAGCTCAGGCTCACGACACTTACTCGGCAGAGCGGGCACGCAAGAGCAACGATGCGCAAATTCTTTCCGTCGGTGCACGAGTGATCGGTGCGGAACTGGCGAAAAGCATCGTCAAATCGTTTCTGGAGTCGGAGTTCGAAGCGGCCCGCTCCGGCGCCAAGGTCGAGCGTATTAACGCGATAGAGCGTGACGGGCACCAATAGTGAGTAGACGGCACAGGGCGGGAGTAGAGAGAATGCGCCTTTGACGTCGAAACGGAAGCTCGTCCACATGAGTGACAGTACCCAGCGCATGGCCAGCGACATCGATCTTATGACTGAAGTCGCGATGCTCTATTACCTTGAGAACGTCACTCAGGAAGCCATCGCCAAACGCTTTGACCTGTCGCGCGCAAAAGTCAGCCGCCTGCTCAAGCGCGCACGCGATGAAGGTATTGTCGAAGTGCGCGTGCTGCAGCACCCGGCAATGAACAACGAGCTGGAGCTGGCGCTGGTAGAGCGCTTTCAGCTCGACAGGGCGCTGATAGCAGTCGACCACAGCGACCCCGACACCCAACGTTCGGCGGTCGCCAGCCTGGTTGCCAACTACCTGAACAAAACCCTGAGCGATGGAATGATTGTTGCCGTGGGCATGGGCCGCAATGTCGGCGCAGTGGCGGATAACGTGTTTTTGCCGGTCACGCGCAACTGCACATTTGTCTGCGCCATTGGCGGTTCGCTCAAGGCTGGCGAATACATGAACCCCGATCATATCTGCCGCCGTCTGGCGCTGCGCTTCGGTGGCGAAAGTGAAAGCCTGTACGCGCCTGCCCTGGTGGCCAACCCCGAGCTGCGCAGCATTCTGATCAGCAATGACACTGTGCGCTCCACACTGGACCGTGCCCGCCGCGCAGACATGGCGCTGATTGGCATCGGTGACATGAGCGAAAACAGCAACATGGTGCGTATGGGCTGGTTTTCTCCGCAGGAGATTGCCCAGGCCAGATTGTCCGGTACCGTGGGCGATATGATGGGCTATGATTTCATCGATATTCACGGCCAGCCGGCAGTCAACGCCATTCAGGGCAGGGTTATCGGCCTGACCGTGCAAGAGCTGTTTCGTATCCCGGATGTAGTGGCCATCGCCAGCGAAAACACCAAAGCAGCCGCCACGCTGGGTGCATTGCGCTCAGGTGTGATCAATACCCTGGCGACCACCGTCACTAACGCCCATACCATCCTTGCGCTGGATGACGCGACGCGCAAAAACTGAATCGACACGCAGGATGGCGTGGCGTCGAAAAAGCTTTGCAGCGCAAGGTCATAACAAGAAAGGACAAGGACGATGATTCTGAAAGTGACAGGTATCGTGATCGCGATACTGAGTTTTATTCTGCTGTTCATGGGTGCGCAACTGGTCGCTGCCGGGGGCTCTCCCGCCTACTCGATCATTGCGCTGGTCTTGCTGGCCACGGCAACCCTGATCTTTCTGAAAAAGAAGTCGGCGCTGACCCTGTACGCATTGCTTATGTGGGGGATTCTGATCTGGATCATCTACGAAGTCGGCTTTGACAAATGGCAATGGATCCCCCGCGGTGACCTGTTTGCGCTGATCGGCCTCTGGCTGGCGCTGCCCTGGGTGGTGCGGCCGCTTTATCAGGCTGGCTCGAGCTTCGATAAACGTCGTTTTCATCCCTTCCTTGGCAGTACGCTAGGGGTGATGCTGGTGATTGTGGTTGCGCTGATGTTTCATGACCCTTACCCGCTTCAAGGGCAGATCAGTAATGCAACGCCCACCCGTAGCGCCGAGTCGGCAGGCAAGGACTGGGCAGCGTATGGCGGAACTACTGCCGGTCAGCGTTTTTCCAGTCTTGATCAGATCACTCCGAAGAACGTCGGCAGGCTGTCGGTCGCTTGGGAGTACCACACCGGCGACCTGCGTGACGCAGGCAAGGATGCGGGCGAGTACACCTTTGAAGCGACGCCGCTGAAGATCAACGACCGGGTGTATGTATGTACGCCGCATAACGAAGTGCACGCGTTGAACCCGCAGACCGGGGAACTGGCCTGGAAATACACGCCTGAGAAAAAACGCTCTTACCTGCAGCAGCATCAGACCTGCCGGGGCGTCAGCTATTATTCCGCTGCATCCAGCTCGACTGGCCAGGTGCCACAGCCCGCTCAATGCGCAAAACGCATCATTACTGCCACCGCAGATGCCAGGCTGGTCGCGCTTGATGCAGACACCGGTAAATTGTGCGGCGATTTCGGCAATGGTGGCGTGATCGACTTGAGCGTCAATATGGGCGAGATTCGTCCACACGCGCTGATGCAGACCTCTGCGCCACTGATTGCAGGCGAATTGATCGTGATTGGCAGTTCGGTGATGGATAACGGCTACGACGACGGCAACCCGTCCGGCGTCATCCGCGCCTATAACGTCATGACTGGCCAGTTGGTGTGGAACTTCGATCCGCAAAACCCGGACATTACCCAGCCCATAGCGGCCGACCAGAACTATCCGCAAGACACACCTGTTACCTGGGCAACCCTGAGCGCCGATGTTGAAAACGGTCTCGTGTACGTTCCCTTCGGCAATGCCTCGCCCGACGAAACCGGCACCCGGCGTGACCCCGGCAGCAATACCGAGAAGTTTCGCGATGCACTGGTGGCGCTGGACTTGAAAACAGGTGCGCTGCGCTGGAAGTTTCAGTCGTCGAACAATGACCTGTGGGATCGCGACAACCCTTCACAACCGTCGCTGCTTGCCGTGGGAAAAGAAGGCAACAGGCAGCCTGCGTTGCTGTTGCCGACCAAAGTCGGGAATATCTTCGTGCTCAACCGCCTGACCGGCGAGCCGATAGTGCCTGTTGATCAGGTCAGCGTTCGCGCCGAAGGCGGTGTTGCGGGCGAGCGTTTCGCGGCGACCCAGCCGGTCTCAAGGCTTAACTTCATCCCCCCGGCGTTGACCGAGAAGTCCATGTGGGGCATTACGCCTTTCGATCAGATGGCCTGCCGGATTACCTACAACTCACTTCGTTATGACGGCAATCCCTGGACACCTGCCACGGAGGCGGGCTCGCTGATCTATCCCGGCAACATCGGTGTGTTCAACTGGGGCTCGGTGGCGGTTGATCCTGACCGCCAATTGTTGATGGCAACACCGGTACGCCTTGCTTACATCTACAACCTGATCAAGCGACCCGATCAGGACGCGCAAAAGCGTTTGTTCACTCAGGAAGGCAAGCCGTACTGGAACGAAAACTTCAACGGTGACTACGCCATCCGCATCTCAAGGTTCGCCTCCAGCCTTGGCATTCCCTGCACCGCGCCACCATGGGGAACCCTGGCGGGGGTTGATCTGGCCACCGGCAAAACCGAATGGACACGCCGGGTTGGCACCACCAAAAACCTCAAGACCAGCTTCATGCAGGAGCGTTTTCCAGTCGGTTTTCCGATGGGCATGGTCGCCCATGGTGGTCCGCTGGTTACTGCAGGCGGTCTGGTATTCCATGGGGCGACAGCGGATAACTTCTTTCGCGCTTACGATGTGAATAACGGAGACGTACTCTGGGAGCATGAATTGCCGGCTGGAGGGCAAGCGACACCTTCGACCTATACCGGCAGTGATGGCAAACAGTACGTGATCATTGCGGCTGGCGGCCACGGGTCGCTTGGTACGACACTGGGTGACAGTGTGATTGCCTTCCGGCTTGATTGAGATCGGGTCAGGGCAGGGGAAAGGGCCGGAACAGGCCCTTTTCAGCATTTGCATGATGCATCTGCATCGCGTCAGGCAGTATCAGCCGCCTGCCATCCAGCGTGCCAGACCGTGCCGGCCGCTGACGCCGAGTTTGGCGGTGGCGCGCTTGAGGTAGGTTTCCACCGAGCTGTTTTTCACCTTCAGGCGCTGCGCCATTTCGGCCACAGTGCCACCGGTCAGCAAACCCAGGCACACCTCCTGCTCGCGTGCAGACAGAGTGACTGAATCCTGTGCCAGCCTGCCACTGAAAGCTTGATCCAGAGAACCGGGCTCCGGCTCGATACGGGGCTTGCGATGGCCTGCCTGGGCAAGGATTTGCGCATGATGCTCGACCAGCGGCAACAGTGTGTCGGAGAGACTCTTGAGTAATGAAAGCTCGGTCAGGGAAAACGCGCGCAGGGAAGTCAACCGATAAACGCAGATGATCCGTCGACGGTCACCGCTGCTGGAAACGAGATTGCACTGGTGAGTGTTTTGCTGTGGGCGTTGCGCGTCAAGCGGGGTTTTGAGCTGGACCAGCAACGGTGCCTGCATGTCCAGAATGCTTGATAGCAGAGGATGGTCTGTTGTTTCGGGGCTCGGAGGATCGTGCTGCAGGCCGGCGCCGCCGAGCAGATTGATGCGACTGATACTGCTCTGACGCACGTCCAGTGTCCATTCACTGAGGTCAAGCCCGTGAATAGGCACCAGCGCATCCACCAATTGCAACATCTGCTCGGAAAATGTGGCGGCACCGGTACTGGAAACCAGTTGAGCCAATTGCAGATAGAAGCGTGGATCGTCGCTGTATTCGAAATGTTGCGCCGTGTTCATCTTGAGCTTTCCTGATTCCGACCGCGCAAAAAGGACCTTGGTCGACTGCCGCGCGGTAACTACTGATTGCAATAACTGACAAGCCTGATGACTGGACTGGGTCTTTGGTATTCAGCCAAAGCTTTTGTCGTGCGTCTGTAACGGAAAACGGGGACAGATTTTCAACCTGCCAAACATGTATAAGCGATGAAGAGTGGCTATAAGCCAGTCTCCGGGGTCTGTCCGGGTTTAAGGGGCCATACATAGGCAGGTCGGCAGTGCTTAATCCGCGGCCTACCTGTCAAGAAGGACCTTGAGCCATGTTTGCCTCAGCCGCTGAAACTTTCCCTCTGACCGCTGCTCAGCGTGATATCTGGCTTGACCAGATCAGCCGTGGCGATTCTCCGCTTTACAACATCGGCGGCTACCTGCAACTGACCGGGCCGGTTGACCCGGCGAATCTGCATCGAGCGCTGGAACAACTGGTTGCCGCTCACGAAAGCCTGCGCACAGTGCTGATGCCGGGAGCAGGGGCGGATGGCTTGCCGCTTCAGTCATACGCTGCTGTCATGCCGCTGACCCTACCGTTACACGACTTCAGTGATCACCCCGAGCCGACCCGTGCAGCGCGAGCGCTGGTCAATGACCACATGCGGCTTCCATACGCACTGGATGGCAGCCCGTTGATCGATTTCCGCCTGATCCGTCTTGCCCAGGATCAGCACTGGCTGGTGGGCCAGGCCCACCATCTTATTCTTGATGGTTGGGGCTTCGGCCAGTTGTTCAAGTCCCTTGGCGAGCTTTACAGCGCATTGATGGCAGGTGAGCGCCTTGAGCTCAGTGCGCCAGGCTACCGCGCCTTCATTGCTGACGATGCGCAGTACCATGCGTCGAAGCGCTATTCGCTGGACAAGGCCTATTGGCTGGAAAAATACCGTAACCTGCCGGAACCGTTGCTGGTATCGCGCTATCACAACCGCCGAGCGACAGACCCGGCGCCGTCCCATGCCTGGGTGCAGGCACTTCCCCAGGCATTGCATGCGCGTATGAAGCAATTTGCCGAGCGCCACAATGCTTCGGCGTTTCATGTGTTGCTGGCGGTTCTGCATGTCTATTTCACGCGTACGGCGCAACGCGAAGAATGGATTGTGGGCTTGCCGTTACTCAACCGCAACGGCGCGCGCTTCAAGGCCACCCTTGGTCACTTCGCCCAGGTCAGTGCGGTGCGCATGGCCTTCGCCGACGGGCTGGACTTCGGTGCTCTGGTGGTCGAGGTACGTGACGCGCTGAAACGCGACTTCCGTCATCAACGTTTCCCCCTGAGCGAGCTCAATCGCAGCCTGGAGTTATCCCGCGAGGAGCGCGCGCAGTTGTTCGAAGTCTCGGTGTCCTACGAGCTGGAAGACCACGGTTACTGCTACGGCGAGGCTGAGGCACACACGGTAAAAGTCTCCAATGGCTATGAGGCGACGCCGCTGGCCATCCACTTGCGCACCAACAGCTACAACGACGATGCAGCGCTGCATCTGGTCCACCATCGCGCCTGGATCGAAGATACCGAGGCCCAGGCCATCGCCGGGCGTCTGCTGCACATACTGGAGCAGGGCCTTGAAAACCCGACGCTCAAGCTTCAAGACTTCCACATTTCAGCGCCAGCTGAGCAATTGCAGATACAGGCCTGGAATCAGACTGAAAAAAATGCTGCCGAAGAGCAATTGATTCATCGACGCATCGAGCAACAGGCACGGACCCGCCCATATGCGGTGGCAGCGGTTTATCAGGGGCAACACCTGACCTACGCGCAACTCAACCGGCAGGCCAATGCGCTGGCTCAGCGCCTCATCTACCAGGGCGTCCGACCTGACGACCGCGTTGCCATCGTTTCCCGCCGTAGCCTGGAAACCCTGGTCGGGCTGTTGGCGGTCCTCAAGGCGGGCGCTGCCTATGTGCCCATCGACCCGTCACACCCACGCGAACGTTTGCATTACCTGCTCAGCGACAGTGCGCCGGTGGTGGTGTTGACGCTATCAACGCTGATCGACCGTCTGCCACCGCTGGCAATGCCGCTGATCGAGCTGGACCACTGCGCAGACAGTCAGGGGCCCGACAACAATCCGCAGGTGGCGGGGCTGAGCAGTGACAATCTGGTTTACGTGATCTACACATCGGGCTCCACCGGCCAGCCGAAAGGCGTGATGGTGGAGCATCGTACGCTGGCCAATCTGGTTGACTGGCATTGCGATGCGTTCGACGTGAAGGCGGGCAGTCATACGTCCAGCCTCGCCGGCTTCGGCTTCGATGCGATGGCCTGGGAGGTCTGGCCGACCCTGTGCGCGGGCGCAACCCTGCATCTGGCCCCGGTTCAGGACGGCGGGGAGGACATTGAAGCGATGTTGAACTGGTGGCGTGCCCAGCCACTGGACGTCAGCTTCCTTCCGACCCCAGTGGCTGAGTACGCCTTCAGTCAGGACGAAGAACACCCGACCCTGCGCACTCTGCTGATCGGCGGCGACCGCCTTCGTCAATTCGTTCATAACCGCCGTTATGCCGTGGTCAACAATTATGGTCCGACCGAAACAACGGTAGTCGCCACCTCGGGCCAGGTACTGGCCAATGGCTCGCTGCACATCGGCGGCCCCATCGCCAACACGCAGGTTTACGTGCTCGATGAGCAGTTGCAACCGATGCCCGTGGGCGTTCCCGGTGAGCTTTACATCGGTGGTGCAGGCGTTGCGCGCGGTTACCTGAACCAGCCGCAATTGACCGAAGAGCGGTTTGTCGCCGACCCGTTCAGCAATGTCGAACAAGCGCGTATGTACCGCAGTGGTGATCTGGTGCGCTGGAACGCCGACGGGACCCTGGATTACCTGGGGCGCAACGATGATCAGGTGAAGATTCGTGGCATGCGCATCGAGCTGGGAGAAATCGAGGCGATGCTTGCCAGCCTGGAGGGTGTCAAGGATGCGGTGGTACTGATTCGCGACTTGCACCTGCTGGCCTGGTTCACTGAAACGTCTGCGGTCGACACCGACGCACTGACCCCTGCAATGCGAGCACGACTGCCGGGTTACATGGTGCCGCGCGCGTTCACGCGTCTGGCCGCACTGCCGTTGACGGCCAACGGCAAGCTTGACCGTCGCGCACTGCCTGACCCGGACCCGGCGTACCTGCTGGGTCAAGCTTACGAGGCCCCTCAGAGCGAGGTGGAAATCGCCATGGCGGCCATCTGGGCGCAAGTGCTGGGTGTGGAGCGGGTAGGGCGACACGATAACTTCTTCGAATTGGGCGGTCATTCATTGCTGGCCGTGAACCTGGTCGAGCAACTGCGCAAGGCGGGGCTGACGGCAGATGTGCATGCGCTGCTCAGCCAGCCGACACTGGCTGCTCTGGCCGCTTGGCAAAACGATGCTCAGGCATTCAAGGCACCTGCAAACCTTATCCCGCCAGGGTGCACCCGGATCACACCGCAGATGTTGAGCCTGGTTTCGCTTGAACAATCGGCCATTGATCGGATTGTCGCCAGCGTACCGGGCGGCGCGGCCAACGTGCAGGAAATCTACCCGCTGGCACCGTTGCAGGAAGGCATTCTTTATCACCATCTGACCGCCGAGCAGGGCGATCCGTACCTGTTGCAATGGCGTCTGGCATTCGACACGCCGCAGCGTCTGTGCGCGTGGGCCGATGCGTTGCAGCACGTTATCGACCGGCACGACATTCTGCGCACCTCGGTGGCCTGGGAAGGGCTGGAAAGTCCGCAACAAGTGGTCTGGCGCAACGCCGAACTGACCGTGCAGGCTATCGAGTTCGATGCCGAAGAAACAGAAATGGCGGTCATCGACCGCCTGCAAAGGCGCTTTGACGCCCGCCACCATCGACTGGACCTGTCACAGGCACCGTTGATGCGTCTGGTGCATGCCCATGAGCCGGCAAGCGGAGAAACAGTCGCCATTTTGCTGTTCCATCATCTGGTTCTTGATAACACCGCGATGGAAATTGTCAGCCGCGAGATGCAGACGTTGCTGTTCGGCCAGCGTTCTGACCTCAGGGTGCCGGTGCCTTATCGCAATTATGTAGCGCAAGTGCGGCTGGCCAGCGATGAGGCCAGTCACAGCGCGTTTTTCAGTGAAATGCTTGGTGATGTCGAAGAACCGACCTTGCCGTTTGGCATACAGGACGTGCGTGCCGACGGCAGTGGCATCGAGGAGGATCGACGGTCACTTGATCACGCCCTTGCCCTGCGACTGCGCGAACAGGCGCGGCAACTCGGTGTGAGCGCTGCAAGCCTGATGCATCTTGCCTGGGCGCGGGTCCTCGGGGTGCTGGCCAATCGTCGGGACGTGGTGTTCGGCACCGTATTGTTGGGGCGCATGAGTGGCGAGGGGGCTGATCAGGCGCTTGGCGTATTCATCAATACCCTGCCGCTGCGGGTCGATACGGCGCTGACCACTCGGGCGGCCGTCAAAGCCGTCCATTCGAAGCTGTCTGCACTGATCGCTCATGAACAGGCTTCGCTGGTGCTCGCTCAAGGCTGCAGTGCCGTTGCATCAGGTTCGCCGCTGTTCAGCGCACTGCTCAATTACCGCCACAGTGCTGACGTAAAGCCACAGGACGGTGAAGGTCTCTGGCAAGGCGTGCGGGTGCTCGGCGGCGATGTGCGCAGCAACTACCCGCTGACGCTCAGCGTGGACGATCTGGGCGAAGGCTTCGACCTGCATGTCTTGGCGCTGCAAGGCATGGGCGCCGAGCGCATCGCTGGCTGGGTGCTCAATACGCTGGCGCATTTGCTGGAGACGCTGGAAGAGGCGCGGCCACTGAAGCTGGAAAACGTTTCGATTCTCGACGCCGAAGAGCACAGCCATTTGCTGCTCGATTTCAACGATAGCGAACAGGGCTTTGCGCAGCATTGCACGGTGAATGAGCTGATCGAAGCGCAGGCAGCCAGCCGCCCCGACAGTCCTGCGGTGATTCAGGGCGGCAACGTCCTGACTTACGCACAGCTGAACGAGCGAGCCAATCGCCTGGCTCACCATCTTATCGGCCTGGGTGTCACAGCAGATGAACGGGTCGCGTTGTGCCTGCACCGTGGCCCGCAGCGGCTGGTCGCCATGCTGGCGGTGCTCAAGGCCGGAGCTGCCTACGTGCCGGTAGATCCGGTCTACCCGGCGGAGCGAATTGCTTACCTGCTGGAGGACAGCGCACCTCGCGTGGTCCTGACCGAAGACTCGACGCGCGATCTGGCGGGCAATACAACGCAGTTGAACATCGAGCAGATCAACTGGCTTGAGGCGTGCGCCAGCAACCCGTCGGTAGCGGGCTTTGATGAGCATAATCTGGCTTACGTCATCTACACCTCCGGTTCAACCGGCCAGCCCAAAGGCGTCATGGTTGAACATTGCACGCTGGTCAACCTGGTGCACTGGCATTGCCAGGCGTTTGACCTGCAGGCTGGCAGTCATACGGCGAGCGTGGCAGGTTTCGGGTTTGACGCGATGGCCTGGGAAGTGTGGCCCGCATTGTGTGCCGGTGCCGTGCTGCATCTGCCGCCGGCACAGGTCGGCAACGAACACGTGGATGAGTTGCTCGACTGGTGGCTGGAACAGCCACTTCAGGTCAGTTTCCTGCCGACTCCGGTGGCTGAACAGGCATTCAGACGCCCTCGTCAGCACCCGACGCTGCGCACGCTGCTGATCGGCGGCGACCGTTTGCGTCAGTTTGACAGCGACCCGGGGTTCGCCGTGGTCAACAACTATGGCCCGACCGAAACCACCGTGGTGGCCACCTCGGGCGTGGTAGAACCGGGTGGCGCGCTGCACATCGGCGGTCCGATTGCCAATACCCGTGTTTACGTACTGGACGGGCAGTTACAGCCCGTACCGGTGGGTGTCATCGGTGAGCTGTACATCGGCGGCGCAGGTGTTGCACGGGGCTATCTGAACCGGCCGCAGATGACCGAAGAGCGTTTTATTGCCGACCCGTTCAGCGACAAGGCGCAGGCACGTATGTATCGCAGCGGCGACCTGGTGCGCTGGAACGCCGATGGCAGTCTGGATTACCTGGGGCGCAACGATGATCAGGTGAAAATTCGCGGCATGCGTATCGAACTCGGCGAAATCGAGGCGACCCTGGCCAGTCAGGCGCAGGTCCAGGATGCCGTGGTGCTGGTGCGCGGCGAACGTTTGCTGGCCTGGTTTACCGAAAACTCACCCGTCACCCCCGATGTCCTGCGTGAAGCGCTGCGCGCGCGCCTTCCCGCGCACATGGTGCCGCTGGCCTTTACACGCCTGGACACGCTGCCCTTGACCAGTCATGGCAAGCTGGATCGCCGTGCCTTGCCGGACCCTGAACTGGAAGAACTGAGCGGGCAGGCCTACGAGGCACCGCAAGGCGAAACAGAGACCATCATGGCCGGTCTCTGGGCGCAGGTGCTGGGTCTGGAGAAAGTCGGACGGCACGACAACTTCTTTGAACTGGGCGGTCATTCGCTGTTGGCGGTCAGCCTGGTCGAGCGCCTGCGCAATGCGGGCCTCAGCGTCGATGTACGGGTGTTGCTCGGCCAGCCGACCGTTGCCGCTCTGGCCGCATCGGTAGGCAAAGGCCGTGAAATTTCTGCGCCTGCCAACCGCGTTCCAGCCGGTTGCACACACATCACGCCGGATCTGCTCAGCCTGACACAGCTCGATCAGACGACCATCGAGCGTATAGTCGCCACGGTGCCTGGCGGCGCGGCCAACGTGCAGGAGATCTACCCGCTGGCACCGTTGCAGGAAGGCATTCTTTATCACCACCTGACCGCCGAGCAGGGCGACCCGTACTTGCTGCAATTGCGCATCAACGTCGACAGCCCGGAGCGCCTGGCGGCGGTGGCCGACGCGCTGCGCAAGGTCATTGCCCGACATGACAGCCTGCGCACGGCAATCGTCTGGGAAGGACTCGACACGCCGCAACAGGTCGTCTGGCGTCAGGCTGATCTGCTTGTCGAGCGTGTATCGTTAGCGCAAATCGATGCGCCCGCAGGCTCGGCACGCTTGAACCTGAGCTGCGCGCCGCTGATTCGCCTGGCTTATTGCCCGGACGAGACGGGCTCTGGCCTTTCAGCAACGCTGATGTTCCATCACATCGTGGTGGACGCCACTGCGCTTGAGGTCATGCGTGAGGAAATGCTCGCCCATCTGCGCGGCGAACCCGGTCCAATGCAGCCCGCCGTGCCTTATCGCAACTATGTGGCGCAGGCGCGTCTGGGTGTCAGCGAAGCGGAGCACGAAGCTTACTTCCGCGAGCAACTGGGCGATATCGACGCGCCGACGCTGCCATTCGATCTGCGCGACGTGCAGGGTGACGGCCGCTCCATCGAACAAGCGCAGCAGGTGCTGCCTGACGCGCTGCTGCAAAGCCTGCGCGGCCAGGCTCGGCAACTTGGGGTCAGTGTCGCCAGCCTGCTTCACCTGGCATGGGCGCGCGTTCTGTCTGCGGCCACCGGCACTGACCGGGTGGTATTCGGCACTGTCCTGCTGGGTCGTTTGCAGGGCGGTGCGGGTGCCGACCGCGGCATGGGCATGTTCATCAATACACTGCCGCTGCGAATTGATCTGGGTAACGTCGGTATACGTGAAAGTGCACGCGCTACTCACGCCCGGCTTGCGGCGCTGCTGGGTCATGAACATGCGTCTCTGGCTCAGGCCCAACGCTGGAGCGGGGTGGCCGCGCCCTTGCCGTTGTTCAGTGCGATTCTCAACTACAGACACGCCGCAGGCCAGGCCCGTCAGGATGCGCAACTCGACGCGTGGCGCGGTCTGGAGATTCTGGCCAGCGAGAAGCACACCAACTATCCGTTGAGCCTCAACGTCGATGACCTGGGCGATAGCCTGCGCCTGAGTGTCACCGTGCCACCTCAAGTGGGTGCGCAACGTATCTGTGGTTATGTGCAACAGACGTTGACAGGCATCGTTGATGCGCTTGAATGCCAGCCGGATCTGCCTGTGCAGCATCTTTCTGTGCTGAACGCCGACGAGCGCCAGCGCTCGCTGGTCGACTTCAACGCTACGACGGTTCATCACGATCTTCAACAAACCCTGCAAGGGTTGTTCGAGGCGCAGGCAGTGCGCACGCCGCAGGCTGTTGCCCTGCGCGCCGGGCGTTCGCAACTGAGCTATCGACAGCTCAACGAACAGGCCAACTGTCTGGCCCATCACCTGATCGATCTGGGTGTGCGGCCCGATGATCGCGTAGCGATCTGTGTCGAGCGCGGCCTGTCGATGGTCGTTGGCCTGTTGGCCATTCTCAAGGCCGGTGGCGCGTACGTGCCGCTTGACCCGGGCTACCCGCGCGAGCGCCTGCAATACATGGTCAAGGACAGTGCACCGGTGGCTTTGCTGGTGCATGCAGGCACGCGCAATCTGCTCGACGATGAACATACCCTGCGGGTCGACCTGGACAGCTCGACCTGGGACATGCAGCGCGCTGATAACCCGCGTGTCCCCGGCCTGATGCCGGATCATCTGGCGTATGTGATTTACACCTCGGGCTCCACCGGCACGCCCAAAGGGGTGATGGTCGAGCATCGTAACGTCAGCAATCTGGTGCAGTGGAGTTCGCGACTGTGCCCACCCACAGCGGCCAGCGCATTGTTGCAAAAGACGCCGATCAGCTTTGACGCCTCGGTCTGGGAGATTTTCTGGCCGTTGAGCAGCGGTATCCCGCTGGTGCTGGCCCGCCCTGACGGCCAGCGCGATCCTGCGTATCTGGCGCAGTTGATTCAGGAGCGTCAGGTCAGCGTGGTGCAGTTTGTTCCGGTGCTGTTGCAGCAGTTTCTCGACCTGCCACAAAGCAGCCAGTGCCTCAGCCTGACCGACATCGTCTGCGGCGGTGGCGAGCTGACCATCGCCCTGGCCGAGCAGTTACGCAAGCGACTGCCGCAGGCACGCCTGCACAACGTTTATGGCCCGACCGAAACCACGGTGGATTGCAGTGTCTGGACACTGGAACCCGACCAGGCTGTGCCGGAAAGTGCTTTGCCTATCGGTCGCCCGATCAGCAACACGCGATTGTATGTACTGGATGCCTATGACCAGCCTGTGCCCTTGGGTGTTATCGGTCAGTTGCATATTGGTGGTGCCGGGGTAACCCGCGGTTACCTGAACCTGCCGCAAGCTGACGCCGAGCGCTTTATCGACAGCCCCTTTGTGGCGGGCGACCGGCTGTACCGCAGTGGCGATCTTGTGCGTCAGCGGGCGGATGGCAACCTCGAGTTCCTCGGCCGCAATGACGATCAAGTGAAAATCCACGGGCTGCGTATCGAGCCTGGCGATATTCAAGCCTGCCTGACCCGTCATCCGGGGATTGAACAGGCCGTCGCGCTGGTTCGCGACGAGCAGCCGGGCGGCCAGCGGCTGGTTGCCTATTACACCGGCACGCCGCTGCCGGTCGAGACACTGCGTGAGGTGCTGCGTGCGCAACTGCCGGATTACATGGTGCCGGCACTGTTTGTGCACCTGGACGCCATGCCGCTGAGCCCCAACGGCAAGCTGGACCGCAAGGCTTTGCCTGCGCCGGGCGGCGATGCGCTACTGACCCGCCCTTATGAAGCACCGCAAGGCGAAACCGAAGCCTTGCTCGCCAGACTCTGGAGCGAGCTGCTCGGAGTCGGGCAAGTCGGACGACACGACAACTTTTTCGAACTGGGCGGGCACTCGCTGCTGGCGGTGAACCTGACTGCGCGCCTGCGCCAGGAGGGCATCGAGGCCGATGTCCGGGCGCTGTTCGAACAACCTACGCTGGCAGGCTATGCAGCCATCACAGAGAGCATGGAGATAATACTGTGAGCATCAACGAACTATTGGCGGCACTCAAAGCTCACGCTATTCACCTGACGGTCAAGGATGGACAACTGGTGGTGCAGGGCAACCGCCGTGCATTGACCGAAAACGGTCTGCTGGAGCACCTGCGCGAGCACAAGCCGGCGCTGATAGAACTCATCGAACAAGGCGACTACCAGAACAGCAAACGCGGCGCACTGACGTTGCCCGCCAATGGCATCCCTCAGGGCTGCGAGCAAATCACTGCGCAGATGCTGACGCTGGTGGAGCTTGATCAGGCAACCATCGACCAACTGCTGGACGCAATACCGGGAGGTGCCGCCAATGTGCAGGACATCTACCCGCTGGCTCCGCTGCAGCAAGGCATTTTGTACCATCACGTTACCGCCACTCAGGGCGACCCGTATGTGATGCAGGTGCAATTCGCCTTTTCTGATCAGGCGCGTCTGAAGGCATTCGCCCAGGCGCTGCAAACCGTCATCAACCGGCATGACATTCTGCGCACCTCAGTGCACTGGAACGGTCTGGAAACCCCGGTGCAAGTGGTCTGGCGTCACGCTGAACTCAAGGTCGATACCTCGCCGAGCGCCGAAGGCATGACCATGGTGCTGGGCCAGGCACCGCTGATGCGTCTGGTCTGCCATGAGCCGGCGCAAGGTCAGGGGGTGCAGGCCACGCTGCTGTTCCACCATATCGCCATGGACCACAGTGCGCTGGAAGTAGTGCGTCATGAAATACAGGCGTGCCTGTTGGGGCAGGCCGGGCTGCTGGGTGTACCTGTACCGTTCCGCAACTATGTCGGGCAGGCGTTGCTGGGCGTCAGCGAAGAACAGCATGAAGCGTTCTTCCGCGACATGCTCGGCGACCTCGACGAACCGACCCTGGCTTACAGCCTGCAGGATTTGAGCGGTGACGGCGATGAGCTCGAAGAGCACAGTGTCACGCTTGATCTGCTGCTGTGCCAGCGTTTGCGCGCTCAGGCGCGGACCCTGGGAGTAAGCGTCGCCAGCCTGTTTCACCTGGGCTGGGCACGGGTGCTGGCAGGCCTTGCCGGACAATCACGGGTTGTCTTCGGCACTGTACTGATGGGGCGCCTGCTGGGTGCCGAGGCCACGGAGCGAGCGCTGGGCATCTTCATCAACACCTTGCCGCTGCGTCTCGATCTGGACGATCAAGGCGTGCAAGCAGCAGTACGGGCAACTCACCAGCGTCTGACCGCACTGATGCGCCATGAACACGCACCACTGGCACTGGCTCAGCGCTGCAGCGGGGTGCAAGCGCCGACGCCGTTGTTCAACGCCTTGCTCAACTATCGCCACAGTTCACCAGCGCAGGCTTCCGGTGAAACATGGCAGGGCATTGAGGTGCTGCATGCTCAGGAGCGCAGCAACTACCCGCTGGTACTGAGCGTCGATGATCTGGGCGAAGCGTTTGGCTTTACTGCACAAACCACCGCAGGTATCAGTGCGCAAAGCATTTGCGCTTACATGCAATGGACCATGGAAAGTGTGCTCGATGCGCTGGAGCAGACGCCGCAGATGCCCGTCGATCAGCTTGATATCGTGCCCGCCAGCGAGCGAGCGCAGCTTCTGCTCGGCTTCAACGACAGACATACCGACTATGAACGCCGGCTGACGATTCACCAGCGCATCGAACACCTGGCAGAGCAACAGCCTGACGCGATCGCCGCGCAAGTGGGCGAGCAATGCCTCAGTTACAGCGAACTGAACGCGCACGCCAATGCGCTCGCCCAGCACTTGATCGGCATCGGCGTACAGCCCGACGATCGCGTTGCCGTGGTTGCACGACGCAGTCTGGAGACGCTGGTCGGCTTGCTGGCCGTGCTCAAGGCCGGGGCGGGCTACGTACCGGTTGACCCGGCGCATCCGGATGAGCGTATCGCTTATTTGCTGACCGACAGCGCACCGGTTGCGGTATTGACGCAACAGGCATTTGTGGAACGCCTCAACGGGGTTTCAGGGTTGCAGGGGCTGGAAGCACCGCTGATCGACCTTGACTTGGCGAACTGGCCGCAACAGCCAGGCAACCCGCACATCGACGGGCTCAATTCGACTCATCTCGCCTACGTGATCTACACCTCGGGCTCGACCGGTCAGCCCAAGGGCGTGATGGTCGAGCACCGGACGCTGAATAATCTGGTCGACTGGCACCGCGCCGCCTTCGATCTGCGCGCGGGCAGTCACACCGCCAGTGTGGCGGGTTTTGGTTTTGACGCCATGGCCTGGGAAGTCTGGCCAGCCTTGTGCGCCGGGGCGACATTGCACCTGCCGCCTGCCGAGATCGGCAATGAACAGCTCGATGCGCTGCTTGACTGGTGGTTGACCCAACCGTTGCAGGTCGCATTTCTACCCACGCCTGTTGCCGAGTACGCCTTCAGTCGCAACCTGCGTCACCCGACCCTGCGCACGCTGCTGATCGGCGGCGACCGTCTGCGCCAGTTCCATCGTGATCCAGGCTTCGCAGTGATCAACAACTATGGCCCGACCGAGACCACGGTGGTCGCCACCTCAGGCCGACTGTTCCCCAATGGCAGCCTGGACATCGGCAAGCCGATCGCCAATACCTCGGTTTATTTGCTGGATAACCGCCAGCAACTGGTCCCGCTGGGTGTGGCAGGCGAGCTGTACATTGGCGGCGACAGTGTCGCTCGCGGTTACCTGAATCAGCCGCAACTGACTGCTGAGCGCTTTCTGCGCGACCCTTTCTCCGGACAACCACAGACGCGCATGTACCGCACCGGCGACCTGGCGCGCTGGAACGCAGATGGCACGCTGGAGTACCTGGGCCGTAACGACGACCAGGTGAAGATTCGTGGCGTGCGCATTGAACTGGGTGAAATAGAAAGCCAGCTAGGCCAATTGCCAGGCATCGAGGAAGCGCTGGTCCTGGCTCGCGAAGATGAGCCGGGGCAACCACGGCTGGTGGGTTACTTCACTGAACGTGCAGACGCTCCCACCACCACAGTAGAGCAATTGCGTACCGCGCTGCTGGCCCGCCTGCCGGGTTATATGGTGCCCGGCGCGTTGGTACGACTGGAAAGCTGGCCACTGACGGCCAACGGCAAGGTCGACCGCCGTGCATTGCCAGTCCCCGACCGCGATGCGCTGTCGACCGGGGAATACCAGGCACCGCAAGGTGATCTGGAGAACGCACTGGCCCTCATCTGGAGCGAATTGCTGCAGGTCGAGCGGGTAGGGCGTCATGACCGGTTCTTTGATCTGGGTGGCCATTCGCTGTTGGCCATGCGTATGGTTTCTCAGGTGCGCCAGCGTCTGTCACTTGAGCTTGCCCTTGGCGACCTGTTTGCCGACAGTTCGCTGATCGCGGTGGCGCACTGCCTGACGGCTGCCGCGCGCAGCCAGTTGCCTGCCATCGACGTGCAGCCACGCACCGGCCCTGTTCCGCTGTCTTCTGCTCAGCAGCGCATCTGGTTCATGGCGCAAATGGAAGATGCCAACAGCGCCTACAACATCTCATTGGGCCTGAAACTGAGCGGCCCGTTGGACAGCCGTGCCTTGACGCATGCGCTGGAACGCATTGTCGCCCGCCACGATAGCCTGCGCAGCCAATTCAGCCAGGAAGACGACAAGGCCTGGGTGCAGGCGGCGTCCGTCACTGTAGTGCCCGATATTGGCTGGCAGGATTTGCGTGGCCAGGACGCGGGGACCTTACAGGCGGTAGTAAAGGAAGAGGCAGCGCAGCCCTTCGATCTGCACCGCGACCTGCCGATTCGTGGTCGCTTGCTGTGCCTGGCTGAAGACCGTCACGTTTTGCTGCTGACCGTACACCACATCGTTGCCGATGGCTGGTCGCTGGGTGTTCTGACCCGTGAACTTACCGCGCTTTATCAGGCGTTCAGTCAAGGTCAGGATGATCCGCTGCCTGCGCTGACGCTGCAATATGGCGATTACGCAGTGTGGCAACGTAACTGGCTGGACGCCGAACGGTTGAGCCATCAGGGCGATTACTGGCAGCAGGCACTGGCGGGTGCGCCGGTACTGTTGACCTTGCCCACTGACCGTCCACGGCCTGCGCATCAGGACTATACCGGGGCCAGTGTCACGCTGGATCTCGATCCGCGCCTGAGCAGCGACCTCAGGACCTTCTGCCATGAGCAGTCGGTGACACCGTTCATGCTGTTCATGGGGGCCTGGGCCGCATTGCTGACGCGCTTGTCCGGCCAGGAGGAAGTCGTCGTCGGCATGCCGGTTGCCAACCGCCGCCATGCCGAAATCGAAGGCCTGATCGGTCTGTTCGTCAATACCCTGGCCGTGCGTGTCGATACCTCGGGCGAGCCGGATGCTGTGACGCTTCTGGCCCGCATCAAGGCCCGCGTTGTGGCAGCGCAGGACCATCAGGACCTGCCTTTCGAGCAGGTGGTGGAGCGCTTGCGACCGCCTCGCAGTCTTTCGCATAGCCCTTTGTTCCAGGCATCACTGACCTGGGACGGCAGCCAGGGTCTGGATTTGCAACTGGGCGACATGCACCTGGAACCGCTGGAAGAGCAGGCCGCTTTCGCAAAATTCGACCTGGCGCTGAGCGTCGGCGACAGCGCCGATGGTTTCCGCTGCATCGTGGAATATGCGACAGCGCTGTTTGACCGCAGCACCATCGAACGCTATCTGGGTTATCTGGAGGCGATATTGCGCGGCATGGTCACCGACAGCCAGACGGTCGTGAACCACATTCCACTCTTGTCGGGTAGCGAGCGTCGGCAGTTGACCGACGGTTTCAATGCACCCGATGCGGTTTACCCGCAGGGGCTGACCCTGCACAGCCAGTTTGAAGCACAAGTGCAGCGCACGCCGGATGCGATTGCCTTGACGTTCGAGGATACATCCTGGAGCTACGCGACACTCAACGCCCAGGCCAATAAAATTGCACATCGCCTGATCGGCATGGGCATCAGTGTGGATGACCGTGTTGCCATCTGCACGCAGCGCAGCCTGCAAATGATCGCGGGCCTGCTGGGCATTCTCAAGGCCGGTGGCGCCTATGTGCCGCTGGACCCGGCTTACCCACTCGAGCGTCTGGCCTACAGCCTCGGCGACAGCGCGCCAGTGGCGTTGTTGAGTCAGCGGTCAGTGCAGCACGCCCTGCCGGTGTCAGACGTGCCGGTAATCAGTCTCGACGATACCGATTTGCAGGACGAGTCCGCCTCTAATCCGCAGGTGCCGGTAAAGCCCACGAGCCTGGCTTATATCATCTACACCTCGGGCTCAACCGGTCAGCCCAAGGGTGTGATGATCGAACACCGCAACGTTGCACGACTGTTTTCGGCCACCGATGACTGGTTCGGTTTCAACGAAAAGGATGTCTGGGCACTGTTCCACTCGTTTGCCTTCGATTTCTCGGTCTGGGAAATCTGGGGCGCATTGCTGTATGGCGGACGTTTGTTGATCGTGCCGCAACTGGTCAGCCGCTCGCCGGAAGACTTCTACAGCCTGCTGTGCAGTGCCGGGGTAACGGTGCTCAACCAGACGCCGAGCGCGTTCCGGCAACTGATCGCTGCCCAAAGCGAGAACGAGCAGGCGCACTCGCTGCGCCAGGTGATTTTCGGCGGTGAAGCACTGGAAACAGCGATGCTCAAGCCGTGGTATGCCCGCAACGTGAACGCCGCAACACAGCTGGTGAACATGTACGGCATCACCGAAACCACGGTGCATGTGACCTATTACCCGTTGCAGCCCGAAGACGCCATGCGTGTCGGTGCCAGTCCTATCGGCAAGCGTATTCCCGATTTGCAGATGTATGTCCTCGACGCCCGCGGCGAGCCGGTGCCGGTAGGCGTGGTCGGTGAACTGTATGTTGGCGGTGCCGGTGTGGCGCGGGGTTATCTGAACCGTGAAGCGCTCACGGCCGAACGTTTCCTCGACAACCCGTTCAGCACTGCACCCGATGCGCGCATGTACCGTACCGGCGACCTTGGACGGTGGATGGCCGACGGTAGCCTGGAATACATGGGCCGTAACGACGAACAGGTCAAGATTCGCGGTTTCCGTATTGAGCTGGGTGAGATCGCGTCTCGCCTGAACGATCATCCGGATGTCATCGACGCGGTGGTAGTGGCACGCGAGGATGTGCCGGGCGACAAACGACTGGTTGGCTATTACACCTGCGGTGAAGATAAAACCGGGCTGGATATCGAGCAGTTGCGTGCCTGGCTGTCGGGGCTGCTGCCCGAATACATGGTGCCTGCGGCTTTTGTGAGGCTGGCCAGCCTGCCAGTCACGGCGAACGGCAAACTGGACCGCAAAAGTTTGCCTGCACCGGATCGCGACAGTATCGCCAGCCGAGCCTATGAAGCGCCGCAGGGTACGATCGAAATCGCCCTGGCCAGCCTCTGGGCCGAATTGCTGCATGTGGAGCAGGTTGGGCGTCAGGACAACTTCTTTGAACTGGGCGGCCACTCATTGCTGGCTGTGACCCTGATTGCGCGTATGCGTCGTCTGGACATGCGTGCCGACATTCGTGTTCTGTTTGTTCAGCCAACACTGGCAGCACTGGCTGACGCCGTCGGTCGCGACACTGAAGTCAAAGTGCCGGCCAACCTGATCGAGGCGCACTGCCAGCGCATTACACCCGAACTGCTGCCATTGGTAGCGCTGGATCAGCCAGCCATCGACCGTATCGTGGCGAAGGTGCCGGGCGGTGCCGCCAATGTGCAGGATATTTATCCGCTGGGCCCCTTGCAGACAGGCATTCTTTACCACCACCTGACCGCCGGGGACAGCGATCCCTACCTGTTGCAGCCGCAGTTCGCGTTCGCCGATGTATCGCGGCTGGACGCTTTCTGCGATGCATTGCAGCGGGTGATCGAACGCAACGATATGCTGCGCACCGCGTTGTTCTGGGAAGGTTTGCAAACGCCGGTGCAGGTGGTCTGGCGTCAGGCTCCCATGCACGTTCAAGAGACAGCGTTGCACGACCTTTTCAATGCCCCACGCATGGACCTTACTCAGGCTCCGCTGCTGCATCTGGTCTATGCCCATGACCCCGCCAACCACAGGATTGCGGCGGTTCTGCGTTACCACCATGTGATCATGGACCATATTGCCCTTGATGTACTGAGCCATGAATTGCAGGCCGTACTGCTGGGCAACGAAGCGTCGCTCGCAGCGCCCGTGCCGTACCGAAATTACATCGCCCACGTCCTGCAAGGGCCTGGCGACGAGGCCCATGAAGCGTTCTTCCGCGAGCAGTTGGGCGATGTCGATGAGCCGACCCTGCCTTACGGCCTGGTAATGGCATCGGCAGATCAGATTCCTGGCGAGGCCCGACTCACACTGGACATCGACCTGTGCCATCAGGTTCGTGATCAGGCAAGGCAACTGAGCGTCAGCGCCGCTACTTTGATGCACCTGGCCTGGGCTCAGGTCCTGGGGCAGTTGTCCGGGCGCGACAGCGTGGTATTCGGCACCGTACTGCTTGGACGGTTGCGCGGTGGCGAAGGCGGCGAGCGGGCCTTGGGTGTGTTTATCAACACCTTGCCGCTACGCATGGACCTGGGCGGGCATTGCGCGGGCAGTGCGGTGCTCGACCTGCACGCTCGTCTGGTCGGCATGCTCACCCACGAGCATGCTCAGTTGGCACTGGCCCAGCGATGCAGCGCCTTGCCGGCTGGCGCGCCGCTGTTCAATACGTTGCTCAACTACCGCCACAGCGCTGTGCCTGAGGTCGATGACCAGGCAAGCAACGCTGCATGGCAAGGGATTGAGGTCGTGCATGCAGAAGAGCGCAGCAACTACCCGCTGACCCTGTGTATCGATGACTTCGGCGATGCGTTCAGCCTGACTGCCCAGACTGCGCCGGGTATTGATCCGCAACGGATTTGCGCTTATGTGCAACAAGCTCTTGTCCATTTGGTGCAGGCACTGGAGCAGCAATCGGAGACGGCTTTGATCGAATCATCGGTGCTGCCGGAGGCTGAACACGCGCTGTTGTCGGCCACGTTCAACAACACCCGTCGTGAATACCCCCGCGAGCAGCTCGTGCATCGCCTGTTTGAGCGCCGTGCTGCGCTGCATCCGCATGCAGTGGCTGCCGTGCATGGCCGCCGTTCGCTGACTTATGGAGAGCTGAACGAACGTGCCAACCACCTGGCCCATTACCTGCTGGGGCAAGGTGTGAAGCCCAATGAGCATGTAGCGATTCTGCTGCCTCGCTCGCTGGAACTGGTGATCAGCCAGTTGGCGATCGGTAAATGTGCAGCGACCTACGTACCACTGGACGTCAACGCGCCTGCCGAGCGGCAGAATTACATGCTCGATGACTGCATGGCGAAATACGTGTTGACGCAGAGCGCCATGTCGACTGCCTCATCCGTGCGGCGTATCGATCTGGACCGCCTGACTCTCGACGATCAACCTGCGCATGATCCGGGCTTGCCACAGGCCTCTGATACAGCGGCTTACGTCATGTATACCTCCGGTTCGACGGGGGCGCCAAAAGGCGTACGTGTCGCCCATCGCGGCATAACCCGACTGGTATTGAACAACGGTTATGCCGATTTCAATGAGCAGGACAGCATCGCTTTTGCCTCCAATCCGGCGTTCGATGCAAGCACCATGGAAGTCTGGGGTGCATTGCTCAACGGCGGGCAGTTGTTGGTGATCGAGCACACCACGCTGATTGACCCGATGCGTTTCAGCGCGGCCCTGCGTCAGGGCAATGTCAGCGTGCTGTTTTTGACCACCGCGCTGTTCAACCAGTACGTGCAACTGATTCCAGAGGCACTTGGGGGCCTGCGCCTGCTGCTTTCAGGCGGAGAGCGCGCAGACCCGGCCAGCTTCCGCAAACTGCTTGCCCAGGCACCGGGTCTGCACCTGCTGAACGCTTACGGCCCCACCGAGACAACCACCTTCGCCACTGCCTGCCAAGTACGAACGCTGGCCGATGAGGCCGAGTACGTGCCTATCGGTCGACCCATCGGCAACACCAGTGTTTACGTGCTCGACGCTCATCAGCGCCTGACACCGTTGGGAGCTATTGGCGAGCTTTACATCGGTGGCGACGGTGTGGCGCTGGGTTATCTGAACCGCCAGGATCTGACCGACGAGAAGTTTATTGCCGACCCGTTCAGCGATCAGCCTGGCGCCATGCTGTACCGCACCGGCGATCTGGGTCGCTGGCTGGATGACGGCCAGCTGGAATGCCTGGGACGCAACGACGATCAAGTGAAAATCCGTGGCTTCCGTATTGAACTGGGCGAAATTGTCAATTGTCTGCACCAGTTGCCGGGGGTCAGAGAGGCCGTTGTTCTGGCTCGTGAGGACGAGCCGGGCAATGTACGTCTGGTTGCCTATTTCACCAGCCAACAGGAGGCCGATGCCCCTGGGCCTGAGCAAATGCGTGCTCATCTGCAGGCCAACCTGCCTGAATACATGGTTCCGGGAGCCTATATAGAGCTGACCGCGCTGCCGCTGACTGCCAACGGCAAGCTCGACAGCCGTGCGCTGCCCAAACCGGATCACTCGTCGCTGCTGGGGCTGGCCTACGAGCCACCGCAGGGAGAGATTGAAGTGGCTCTGGCGCAGATCTGGGCTGAAGTTCTACAGATTGAACAGGTAGGCCGCCACGACCACTTCTTCGACCTGGGCGGGCATTCCTTGCTGGCCATGCGCATGGTGTCGCAGGTGCGTCAACAGATGGGCATGGAGTTGCCATTGGGCGAACTCTTCGCGCTGGGCGAGCTGGCCGCCGTCGCCAGTGCGCTGGCCGGTGCCGGACGCAGTGAACTGTCGTTGATCCTGCCTGCACCGCGTGATCAGTCGCTACCGCTGTCGTTCGCCCAGCAGCGCTTGTGGTTCCTGGCGCAGATGGAGGGTGGCAATGAGGCGTACAACATCCCGCTGGCTCTGCGCATACGGGGCTTGCTGGATGTTGCTGCGCTGACCGCTGCGGTATCGCGGATCATCGAGCGCCACGAAACCCTGCGCAGCCGGTTCATCGCCTGCGAGGAGGGTGCAGAGGTTGTGTTTACTGCGCCTGCGGCCATGCCGGTCCTGCATGTTGAAGATCTGCGTCAAATGCCGGAAACACTGGCCGAACGTGTTGCTGTAGAGGCCACCGCAGCGTTCGATCTGACGCGTGGGCCGCTGATCCGTGGCTGCCTGCTACAGGTGGAAGACGAGCAGCATGTGTTGTTGCTGACGGTGCATCACATCGTCGCCGACGGTTGGTCGCTGGGCGTGCTGACTCGCGAATTGCTCGCGTTGTACCCGGCATTGCATCAAGGCAAGGACGATCCCCTGCCAGCTTTGGCTATTCAATACGCCGACTATGCGGTATGGCAGCAGGGCTGGATGAGCGGCGAGCGCCTGCAACATCAGGCAGCCTATTGGCGACAAGCGCTGGAAGGCGCACCGACGCTACTGACGCTGCCTGCCGACCGGCCCCGCCCGGCGCAGCAGGACTTCGCCGGTGCCAGCCTGAACGTGCGGCTGGACGGGCCACTGACGGCAGGCTTGCGAGCGCTGGCGCAACGGCAAGGCGTCACGCTGTACATGACCTTGCTGACCGCATGGGGCGCATTGTTGGCGCGTCTTTCCGGTCAGGCCGAAGTGGTGGTCGGCAGCCCGATTGCAGGACGCGGTCGTGCGGAGCTGGAAGGGCTGATCGGGCTGTTCGTCAACACGCTGGCCGTGCGCATCGATACAGCCTCGGCGCTGACCGGTAATGCATTGCTGGCACAGGTCAGGGAGCGGGTACTGGAGGCTCAGGATCATCAGGACCTGCCATTCGAGCAGGTGGTGGAAATTGTCCGACCGACCCGCAGCCTGGCTCACTCCCCGTTGTTCCAGACCACGCTCAACTGGCTGGCCGGTGAAACCTCATTACCGGACACGGACGGCCTGTCGCTGAGCGTGGTCGAGCAGGGGAGTCAGGTCTGCAAGTTTGATCTGTCGTTGAACCTTGGTGAGCAGGGTGACGCGCTGTTTGGCACGCTGGAATACGCAACCGCGCTATTCGATGAACCCACGGTGCAGCGCTATTACGGTTATTTCGAACAGGTGCTGCACGCGCTGGTGAATAACGAAAACGCGGTGCTGGGTGATATCCCGCTGGTGGGCCCTCAGGAACGCGAGTATCTGCTTGAAAGCCTCAATGCCAGCGCGGTGAGTTTCCCGCAAGGCCAGACCGTTCATGGCCTGATCGAAGCTCAAGCCGCACGTCTGCCTGAAGCCGTCGCTGCCCGGGTTGGCGAACAGTCGCTGAGCTACGCAGCGTTGAACCGCCAGGCCAACAGCCTTGCCCATTATCTGATCAGCCTTGGCGTGCGCCCGGACGATCGGGTGGCGGTGGTTGCGCGCCGCGGGCTGGACACGCTGGTGAGCCTGCTGGCAGTGCTCAAGGCCGGTGCCTGCTATGTGCCGGTGGATCCGGCGCATCCCGATGAGCGCCTTGGCTACCTGCTGACCGACAGCGCACCGGTAGTGGTACTTGCTCAACAGGCCTTCATCGCACGCCTGCCAGCGTTGGCGGTGCCGGTGATTGCGCTTGATCGACCCGAGTGGTCGGCGCAGGCGGATAATCCTCTGGTGGCGGGGCTGACGTCCCGCGAACTGGCTTATGTCATCTACACCTCGGGCTCGACCGGGCAACCAAAAGGCGTGATGGTCGAGCATGGCACCCTGGCCAACCTGGTGCATTGGCATTGCCAGGCATTCAATCTGCACGCAGGCAGCCACACTGCCAGCGTTGCCGGTTTCGGCTTTGACGCGATGGCCTGGGAAATATGGCCAGCACTGTGTGCCGGTGCAACGCTGCACCTTCCGCCTGCAAACATCGGTAACGAGCAGCTCGACGCGCTGCTTGACTGGTGGCTGGCTCAACCGCTGCAAGTAGCCTTTCTGCCGACCCCGGTGGCTGAATATGCGTTCAGTCGCGAGCTGCATCATCCGACCCTGCGCACGCTGTTGATCGGCGGCGACCGTCTGCGTCAGTTCCATCGTGACCCGGGCTTCGCCGTCATCAACAACTACGGCCCGACCGAGGCTACGGTGGTGGCCACCTCGGGTCGCCTGCTGCCGGATGGCAGCCTGGATATCGGCACACCGATTGCCAATACCCGCGTGTACCTGCTCGACGACCAGCAGCAACTGGTGCCATTGGGTGTTGCCGGCGAGTTGTACATTGGCGGCGAAGGCGTGGCGCGTGGTTATCTGAACCAGCCGCAACTGACTGCCGAGCGCTTCCTGAACGACCCGTTCAGTGGGCAGCCGCAAGCGCGCATGTACCGCACTGGCGATCTGGCGCGCTGGAATGCCGATGGCACGCTGGATTATCTGGGCCGTAACGATGATCAGGTGAAGATTCGTGGTGTGCGCATCGAGCTGGGCGAAATCGAGGCGCAGTTGGCGGCCTTGCCGGGTATCGAAGAATCGCTGGTTCTGGCCCGCGAAGACGAGCCTGGGCAACCACGTCTGGTGGCGTACTTCATCGAACACGCCGCTGCCTCCGCCATTGAGGTCGCCGGACTGCGTGCCGAGATGCTGGCCCGTCTGCCAGGCTATATGGTGCCGAGCGCCTTTGTACGCCTTGATGCCTGGCCGTTGACCGCCAATGGCAAGGTGGATCGCCGCGCCTTGCCCGTACCGGACCGCGACGCTCTGCCGGGGCGTGAATACGAGCCGCCGCAAGGCGAACTGGAAATAGCCGTTGCCGAGATCTGGAGCGATTTGCTGCAGGTCGAGCAGGTAGGGCGCAACGATCACTTCTTCGAACTAGGCGGCCATTCGCTACTCGCCGTCACCCTGATCGCTCGTATGCGTCGTCGCGGCATGGACGCAGATATTCGCGTGTTGTTTGCCCAGCCAACCCTGGCGGCCCTGGCCCGCGCCATCGGTAACGGCAGTCAGGTGAAGGTTCCGGCCAACCTGATTGGTACGGATTGCACCTCGATCACCCCGGACCTGTTGCCCTTGGTGAAGCTGGATCAGGCAGGCATTGATCGCGTCGTCGCCAGCATGACCGGCGGTGCGCCCAATGTTCAGGACATTTACCCGTTAGGGCCTTTGCAGGCAGGTATTTTCTATCATTACCTGTCAGCCGGTGAGGATGACCCTTATCGCTTGCAAGCGCGCTTTGCGTTTGCCGACCGCTCACGGCTTGATGCCTTTTGCCAGGCGCTGCAGAAGGTCATCGCGCGTAACGATGTGCTGCGTACTTCGCTGTGCTGGGAAGGCCTGGAAACACCTGTGCAAGTGGTATGGCGTCATGCCGACCTGCTGGTGATCGAATTGCCGCTGGCGGCACTGGCCGACCCCGAACCGCTGGACCTTGTCCGTGCACCGCTGCTGCGTCTGGTGCACGCCGACGACCCGGACAACCAGCGTATCGTCGCGGTATTGCTGTTCCATCACCTGATCATGGACCACGTCGCCCTCGACCTGCTGAGCCGGGAATTGCAGGCAGTACTGCTGGATCAGCAGGCACAACTGCCCGCGCCAGTGCCTTACCGCAATTACATCGCGCAGACCTTGCTGGGCGCGGGTGAGCACGCGCATGAAACGTTCTTCCGCGAGCAATTGGGTGACCTGGACGAACCCACCCTGGCGTATGGCCAGACTTCGCTGCCGGGGCCGGAGGTTCCGAGTGACGCCAGGCTGCGCCTGGATGCAGCGCTGAGCCAGCGGCTGCGCGATCAAGTACGGCAACTGGGCGTCAGCCCTGCCAGCCTGATGCATCTGGCCTGGGCTCAGGTATTGGGCCGGTTGTCCGGACGCGACAAAGTGGTGTTCGGCACCGTACTGCTCGGGCGCCTGAACGGCACCGAGGGGGCAGAGCGTACGCTCGGGGTGTTCATCAATACCTTGCCGCTGCGGATTGACCTCTCCGGTCAGACTGCACGCGACGCGGTGTTGCAGACCCACCTGCGTCTGACCGGATTGCTTGCCCACGAGCATGCCTCGCTGGCAATTGCCCAGCGTTGCAGCGCCTTGCCTGCGGGCGCGCCGTTGTTCAGCGCGTTGTTGAACTACCGCCACAGCACTGCGCCCGGAGAACACGACGAGGCTGCCGAAAAAGCCTGGCAGGGGATCGAACTGTTGCAGGCCGGTGAGCGCAGCAGCTACCCGTTGACGCTCAGCGTCGATGACCTGGGCGAGGCGTTCGACCTGTCTGCGCTGACTACGACGGGCATCGATGCCCGGCGTGTCTGCGCTTACCTTTCCTGCGCCGTAGAGAACCTGGTCATTGCCCTTGAGCAAAAACTTACCGCGCCGATTCAGTCGCTGAATGTTCTGCCGGGCGCTGAACGAAACGAACTGCTCGATGGCTTCAATGCCCAAGCGCTCAGTCCAGAGAACTCGCTGACCATTCATCAGCGTATTGAGCAACAGGCGCTTGATCAGCCGAACGCTGTGGCTGCCCAGGCAGGTGACCAGCGCTTGAGCTACGCGGAGCTGAATAGTCGCGCCAACGCACTGGCCCATCACCTTATGGGCTTGGGCGTACGTCCGGATGACCGTGTGGCGGTAGTGGCGCGGCGCGGGCTCGAAACACTCACCGGCTTGCTGGCGGTGTTGAAAGCCGGGGCGAGCTATGTCCCGGTCGATCCGGCACATCCGGACGAGCGCATCGGCTACCTGCTCGAAGACAGCACGCCTGTGGTGGTGCTGGCTCAGTCCGGCCTGCTGGCGCGTCTGCCCAGCCTGGCTGTACCGGTGGTGGTTCTAGATCGCCCGGACTGGTCGCAACGCACCGACAACCCGCATGTTGCGGATATGACCACGCGTCACCTGGCTTACGTGATTTACACCTCGGGGTCCACCGGGCTGCCCAAAGGTGTGATGGTCGAGCATCGAACGCTGAACAATCTGGTGGACTGGCACTGTCAGGCATTCGATCTGCGTGCAGGCAGTCATACCGCCAGCGTTGCCGGGTTTGGTTTCGACGCAATGGCCTGGGAAGTATGGCCTGCGTTGTGTGCCGGTGCAGTGTTGCATCTGCCGCCTGCGGAGATTGGCAACGAACAGCTGGATGTGTTGCTCGACTGGTGGCTGGCGCAACCTCTGCAAGTCGCGTTTCTGCCGACACCGGTGGCCGAATATGCATTCAGCCGTGAGTTGCGTCACCCGACCCTTAAAACCCTGTTGATTGGTGGCGACCGTTTGCGTCACTTCAATCGGGACCCTGGTTTCGCGGTGGTCAACAACTACGGCCCGACGGAAACTACGGTCGTTGCCAGCTCTGGCCTGATGGAGCCGGGCAAGGTCTTGCACATCGGCAAGCCTGTTTCCCATGCGCGGCTTTATGTATTGGATTCGCAGGGCCAGCCAGTGCCGCTCGGGGTGCCCGGCGAGTTGTATATCGGCGGCACAGGCGTAGCACGTGGCTATCTGAACCGTCCGGACCTGACCGCCGAGCGCTTCCTTGATGATCCGTTCAGCGACAGCAGCGAGGCTAGAATGTACCGCTCCGGCGACCTGGTGCGCTGGCTGGCTGACGGGACCCTTGAATACCTGGGCCGCAACGACGATCAGGTCAAAATCCGTGGGGTGCGCATCGAGCTGGGCGAGATCGAACAGCACCTGGCGCAATGCCCGGGCGTTGGCGAAGCCGTTGTGACTACGCAACATCTGGAAGATGGTTCGTTGCGCCTGGTGGGTTACTTCACTCGTCGCGACGCTGCGCTCGAAAGTGCTGCATTGAGAGCGCACCTGTTAGGGCAATTGCCGGAATACATGGTGCCTGCAGTCTTTGTCGGTCTGGATGCACTGCCGTTGACCCAGAATGGCAAGGTCGACCGAAAGGCCTTGCCAGCCCCGGACATGGCCGCGCTGGCGAACCTTGCTTATCAAGCGCCGACTACGGCATTGGAGGAGCGTCTGGCGCAGCTGTGGGCCGACGTTCTGGAAGTGGGCCGAATCGGCAGACACGACAGCTTCTTTGAGCTGGGTGGTCATTCGCTGTCGGCGATCCGTCTGGTCAGCCTGCTGCAAAAAGCAGGCTTGTCACTGTCCCTGGCCGAGTTGTTCCAGCATCCGAGCATCGCAGCGCTGGCCGGATTGCTCGACCAGCGTCCGACCCCCTCGGTCGAAGCTCAAGAGGTCGTCACGGTACGGGCAGGTGGCAGCGAACCGCCTCTGTTCCTGATTCATGACTTCACCGGTCTGGACGCTTACTTTCCGGTCCTTGGACAACACCTGCAGGGCGACTTCCCGATCTATGGCTTGCCGGGGGTTGGCCTGGGCCAGCAGCAATTGCGCACCATGGAATGCCTGGCGGCGCGGCTGGTGGAACGTATTCGGCAGGTCCAGCCACGCGGTCCTTACCGGCTGGCAGGCTGGTCGTTTGGCGGGGTTCTGGCCTATGAAGTGGCAACTCAACTGCTCGGTATGGACGAGCCCGTTGCATTCCTCGGCCTGATCGACAGCTACGTGTCGCGCCTGACTGATCAGGGCAAGGCACGCTGGCAAGGACCTGACCTGCTTGAGCGGCAATTGCTGTCGCACTGCATCGCGCACTGGAAAACCCAGGGCGTGGCGGGTGCTGCTGCATTGGCGCGTCTGACCTCGTTGAGCGGAAAGGCGACCCTGCCGGACTTTGAAACCCTACTGAAACTTTGCCGCGACGAGGAACTGCTGTACGAGGAACTGGCGCAGGCCAGCGATCAACAATTGCATCACTACCTGGACCGGGAAGTGGCGCACGGTCACGCCCTGGCGCATTACCAGCTGGAACCGCTCGGTTTGCCGATCCACCTGTTCTGCGCAGAGCAGCGTCCAATGGCACCGCCAGGCACCAGTCCTACACTGGGCTGGGGCGAAGTCCTGCCAAAAGGCCAGTTGCGTTGTGTCAGCGTGCCTGGGGATCACATGACAATGATGCAGGCGCCTCACGTGGACACACTCGGTCGGAGCATCAGTGCTGCGTTGCATGGAGTGCCCGATACACCGCCGTCGACACCGGCTTATCAATCGCTGCTGGCCATCCAGAGCGGGCGGGATGGGCATGCGCCATTGTTCTGCGTGCCGGGTGCCGGTGACAGCGTCACCAGTTTCATCGGATTGGCCGAGGCGCTGGGGCCGGACTGGCCTATCTACGGCCTGCAGCCGCGCGGTCTGGACGGCCGCAGTGCTCCGCACAGCAGGGTGGAAGCGGCAGCGCAGAGCCATGTGCAAGCTATCGAAGCAATGTATCCACACGGCCCATTGCATCTGGTCGGGCATTCCTTTGGTGGCTGGGCGGCGCATGCCATGGCCGTCAAGCTTCAGGCCCGTGGTCGTGAGGTTGTCTCGCTGACCCTGATCGACAGCGAAGCGCCTGGTGGTGACGGCCTGCGCTGCAAGCCCTATACCGCCACGGCAGTGTTGGAGAGGCTGATCGAAGCGTTGCAGTTGTCCGCCGGCAGAAGCCTGGAAATCGACCCTCAAGTGTTCGCCGACAGCGATGGAGACACTCAACTGCACCTGCTGCAACAGGCCATGGTGCGCGTCGGGTTGTTGCCGCCGCGCCTGGCAGCACAGGCACTGCAAGGGATTGTTCGTACGTTTGCCAGCGCCATAAGGACTGTCTATCGGCCAGAGCCCGGAGGCTACAGTGGCAGGGCCAGCCTGGTACTGGTGGATGATCCGCAGCTGGATGCTCTGGACAATCAACTTGAGCAGGCGTCATCTGCAACAGGGTGGCAACACCTGATGCCGCAGCTGACGCCATGGCAGGGACCGGGCAATCACTTCAGCGTCCTCAAGGCACCAGACGTATACAGTCTGGCGGCCTGGTGGTACGACGGATTGGCAATTGGCGTGGGAGAAACGCAATGAACCGTTTGACAGAACGCAGGCGTCAGGCAGGCGACAAGCCAGGCCAGCGCTACCTGCAGTAAGGCGCATGGGCGGGGTGATCGATATCACCCCGTCCTGTGGCATTGGCTACCTATTCTGTCTGTTACTCAAACAGTGCTCTTGAACGGCGTTCAGCAGGCTGAACAAGCGCTTTCCGATGAGCCATACATCCAGCGCATCAGCGAGTGCCGACCGCTGATGCCCAGTTTGATGGCGGCGCGGCGCTGGTAACTGCCTACCGTATTGACCTTGAGCGCAAGCCGTTCGGCCTGCTCGATTGCGGTATGACCGGCGAGCAGACCGATGCAGACCTGCATTTCCCGCTCGGACAATGTCATACCTGTTTCGCGCAACCGGTCATGAAAACGCTCTTCGACGCTTTCGGTTTTTTTCGGTTCGACAGTGATCATTGTCATTTGCAAGGCATTGACATGCCTTTCGAGTATCGAGAACAAAAGCGGTGAGATAGTGCTTAGCTGACGACGTTCATTGTCCGAAAACTCATGCGCTGGCAGCGCCCTGAAGACGGTTATCTTGCAGCTGAAGTTCTCCGAGGCCTGCGCAGGATAAAGATGGATCGAGTCGCTGAGCAGCAAGGTGCCGCGTGAGGACGTCACCGTTTCGTTGAAGACTGTGGGTTCCGACGCGGGCAGCGTTTGCCAGGGCTGTGGCAGTGAGGAAAGGTGGGTGGCATCCACGGCAAGCTGAGTATCGATAAGCTTGTGGAACATGCTGGAAAAATGGCCGCTGCCGATGCTGGCTATGGCCCTGCCTATGTGGGGTAGTAATGTGTGTGGCATTGAGTCATCCATGATTTCAGAAATGCTGACACTAGCTTAGACGTCAAACGCAAACAGCGGTCACATCAACTTGGCTGTGAGTGATGTGGCCGCTAGATGCCTGCGTTAGATGCCTTTTAGAACACGGCTAGTTGAAGTGCGCAGAGAATAACGCTCTGATGTTACATAAATACTGGATCATCACAAACAGTGATCATCATTGGCTGCCTGGAAGGCAGGGCAGGAGCTATATCGTGGCGGGGCGACATCCTGTCACCTGACGCGGTTGCTCGGAAAACGTCTATTTGCCGAGCATGAGGCGGGTTACAAAGCGTGTCAGCCGCCCATAAGGTGCCGAGACCTTGTCAGACATGTTGAAGCGACTCAACTTGAGAACGCCGCGAGCATGGGACAGACGAACGAAGCCCTCATAGCCGTGATAGGCCCCGGTGCCACTCTGCCCGACGCCGCCGAACGGCAGATCATCCTGAGTGGCGTGCAGCATGGTGCCATTGATGGTCACACCGCCGGATTGCGTCCGGTCCAGCACCTGGTCCACGGACGTCTGGTTGTTGGAAAAACAGTAGAGGGCCAGAGGCGAGGGGCGATCATTGATAAAGCTTATGGCTTCATCCAGAGAGTCATAGGCAAGTATCGGCAGCAGCGGACCAAAAATCTCTTCCTGCATCAGGTCGGCATCGAGCGGTACATCCGTGAGCGCCATGGGCGCAATCTTACGTTCGTGGGTCGACACCGGCGCACCGTGTTGCCATGCCTTCGCCCCTTTTGAGAGGGCCTGGGTAGCCATGCTCACGAGCCGGTCGTGGTGGCGCTGGGAGATGATCGAGGTGTAGTCCGGGTTACCTTCGAGTGTCGGGTAAAGTTTTTTCGCAGCCGCCAGCCACTCGCCGGCAAAACTGTTTACATGTTCGTGCGGGACCAGTACGTAGTCGGGTGCGACGCAGGTCTGCCCGGCGTTGAACAGTTTGCCGATAGCAAGCATCCGTGCCGCTTTTTTAATCGAATAGTCGTCGCAGATCACTACCGGTGATTTACCGCCCAGCTCCAGTGTCACCGGCGTCAGGTTACGTGCAGCCGCCGCCATGACATGGCGACCTACATGGGTCGACCCGGTGAACACCAGGTGGTCAAAGGGCAGCTCACTGAACCGGCTTGCCAGCAGGGCATCTCCAGTGACTACTGTGACCTGCTCGGCAGAGAACGTTTCACCCAGCAATTGCTGGAGCAGCTCAGAGGTTCTGGGGGTCAATTCCGAAGGTTTGATCATTACCCGGTTGCCCGCTGCCAGTGCCTCTATCAAGGGCACCAGTGTCAGCGTCAGCGGATAGTTCCAAGGCGCGAGAATACCGACTACGCCCAGCGGCTGATAAATGACCCTGGCAGTCGCAGGCTTGAAAACAATACCCACCTTGCGTCGGGAGGGCCGCATCCACGCCTTGAGATGCGAACGAATGTGCTTGATGCCATTGATGACAGGCATCAGCTCGCCGAGCCTGGTTTCAGCGAAGGAGCGGTTGCCGAAGTCTGCGCTGACCGCTTCAAGCAACCTGTCCTGATTGTCGCTGACCACTCGCAAAATGGCGTTGAGGTCGGCGATTCGTTGAGCGTAGGAGGGCACCCCTTGCGCGCGAACTGCAGCTTTCTGCGCCTCGAACAGCTCGGTTAGCCCCGGAGCGGGAGACGGCGTAGTGGGCGTGATCCTTGCGGGCTGATTCATGAAGCTGCTCCTGTGGCTGCGTGTTTTTATAAGATAGATGCAGTGTTGCGATTACGTTCTGGCTCACGTAACCGGACAGAACCATCGCGGACCGATGAAGGGGCGATCCGGCCGGTTCAAGTGGCCGAAACGGTCAATCTGGTCTCGCGTATTCATCTGTCAGGTGCAGGTTCGGGATCAAGGCGATCCAGATGGCTGACGATCATCGCCGCTACCATGGCGCAGGTCTTCGCCGGGTCGAGAGGCTCATCGAACAGCAATTCGATGGTGGCGTGAATCATCTCGACCGCCACACGGGCAACCATAGCTATCTGCTTGGGATCAGCCTCGGGAATAGCGCTGGCAATGATCGCGGCCTGGGCCTTGGACACCCTTCGGTGAGAGTCGAGCCGCACATGCTCCAGCGCAGGAACTGCCCTTAACGCTTTCAGCGTCCACATGCCGCCCAGCGTGGCGTCGGTAACCCGGTAAGTATCCAGAATCAGTTCGGCAAGCGCCTGCTCCAGAGCCTGCGGCGTACCTGCGATCAGCTCGGGGGTGATCCAGTGATCAATCCGCTCGTTCTGCTTCTCCAGCAGACGCTCACCAAGAACCGTCAACAGCGCGTATTTATTGGGGAAATAGCGGTACAGCGCTGGCGGTGTAAGGCCTGCCCGTTCGCACACGAGATTGGTCGACAAGCGCTCTATGCCGACCTCGCACAAGGTATTTGCCGTGGCGACCAGAATGCGTTCGTAGGTTTCAGTGGCGCGTTGCTGCGCAGGCAGCTTCTTGCGCTCGAGGGTTTTTCCTGCGACCTGCGCAGGAGAGGGTTCAGTTTTCAGCCTGGCCATAAGTACCTGTCAAAAAAGAGTGGGGCGCCAGCAGGACGGTCGAAAAAAACAGTTGCTCCACGATAAAATGATAGCTATAACTATCGTGTAGCGATGACTATCATAACTGAAGCGTCGTTAGTGTGACGGTTTGTTAAAACAAAAAATAAAAAAAGGTGACGCTATGAACGCACGGCAATGGCTTTTCCTCTCTTCTCTTCTGATGTGCTCCACCGGTATTCATGCTGCTGCGGGTCCGCTGGAGGCAAAGGGCCTTTGGTTGACGGCGGAAAAAGACGCCGTGGTCAAGCTTGACGACTGCGCAGACAAGGCAGGCGCCATCTGCGGGCAGGTTGTCTGGGTCAAGGATGTTGCCTCGACGTCGAGTGACTGCGGTGTACAGATTCTACAACTGACCCGCTATGACCAGGATGCCTGGCGCGATGGCTGGGTATATGACCCCCGTGATCAGAAAAAATATAAGGGCGCCGTCCGGGTCAAGGACGGACGCCTGAATGTAAGGGCTTTTGTCGGCACCGAAGTTCTCGGCAAGACAGAGCAATTCGAGCGTATCGCAACACTGCCTCCTGCCCCGGTTTGCAAATTGTAAATCCGGCCCTTCAGCGTGGGAGAGAATCATGCGCACTTATACAACTCGCTATGTAATGGCTGCAGCATTGTGCTCCGCAGCAGGCAGCACCCTGGCTATCGCCGATGAAATGTCGAGCTACGCGGTGGATATCACCGCCAAGGCCAGCTCGGACATTCGCACCCGCGGCATTTCCGATTCCCTGAATCGCCCAGGAGCCAGAGTAACCATTCAGGTTGCTCATGAAACAGGCCTGGTGGCGCTTGCCGAATTTTCTACGGTCAGCAAGAAGCAGTTCCTCGACGGTGATGGTCTGGGAGTGCTGCTCGCAGGGGGTTATCGCTTTGGCGATCCCGATGCCTGGCACTATGGTGTAGGGCTGGCGGCGGAGATGTTTCCGGGGGCGCAGTTCAAAGCGCCCAATCGCTTCGACTTCGAGACCTTCACGCCGGGCGATGAGCATACGACCAATTACAACAGTCAGTTTGCCGTGCTGGAAATCGGTTATGGCGCACTTGAAGGCCGAATTGCCCGGGTGCTGTCGAAGAACTACCGGGGCGCCAACAGCGGTGGCGTGTGCGGTGCGCAATTGCAGTTCCGTGAGGACCCGACCAAAGGCCTGGAATGCTATGCCAAGGGTGACCAGAACTCCCGAGGCAGCATGTTGTATGACCTGGATTATAAATACGCGCTGGGCATCAATACCAACCTCAAACTGCACGCCGGTTATCAGCAGATCGCCAACTTTTCGGAAGCGAACTTCGCTGACTACGGCGTAGGTCTGGTCCATCACTGGTGGGGCTTTGACTGGGGACTCGACTGGGTGACAACCAAGACCCGGGCGCGTGAGCTGTATATGGCCGAAGACGACGGACATGTGCGAACCACGGATGGCAATCGCTGGGTGGCGTCGATTTCCCGCACATTCTGAGTAGACCTTTATGACTTCGCTTTTCATTTCCCGGACGCCTGAGGCGGTTACCGGCCTGGAGCAACTCGTCCTCGCGATTGACCTGGGAACGTCTGGCTGCAAGTGCGCACTGGTCTCCATGGAGGGAGACATCCGGGCCTGGGCGTTTCACGGTGTGCCGTTGCATGTCAGTGGCCTGAGTGCAGAGCAGGAGCCGGAGGACTGGTGGAATGCTTTCATGCTTGGCGCCAACGAGTTGCTGGGAGCCGACCCGCGCAGGCGTCGTCAGGTGGTGGCCATCTGTTGCTCCACGCAAAGCGAAGGCACGGTCTGTGTCGACCGCAATGGTGCCGCGATTGGCCGGGCACTGCTGTGGCTGGACAAGCGCGGCGCCGACTCCATCAAGCAGCGAATGGGCGGAGGCTGGTGCAATCTGGGCGGCTACGGGCCACTCAAGCTCTGGCGTTCGTTGCGACTGACAGGCGGGGTGGCGTCTCTGTCCGGGATGGACTCGGCCGGGCACATGGCCTACATCCTTGATCATGACCCTGCACGGTATGAAAAGACCCACAAATTCCTGAATGTGCTCGACTACATGAACATGCGGTTGTCGGGTCGTTACTGTGCGACAGGCGACTCGATGCTGACCGCCTGGATTACCGACAATCGGGACCCTCACCGCATTCGCTACGATGACGGGCTGATAAGGGCACTGGGTATCGACGCCGGCAAACTGCCTGAGCTGGTGGGCTCGACCGAAGTCATCGGCACATTGAAAGCCGAGCTGGCAGATGTACTGGGGCTACCTCGATCAACGCCCGTGGTTGCAGGTGCCGTAGACACTTCGGCAGTGGCTGTTGGTGCCACGGTGCGGGACTTTGCTCCGCACCTTTACCTGGGCACCTCGTCCTGGGTAGGCGCTCATGTACCGTTCAAGAAATCCAGTGTTCGCCACCATATTGCTGCGGTTCCCAGTGCGGTCAAGGGCCGTTATCTGGCAATGGCCATGCAATCGGCTGCAGGCGCCAACCTGTCGTTTCTGCGTGACAAGGTGCTTTACCACCCGGACGAGCTGTTGAGCGATGAGCAACAGCCGGATGTATATGCCTTGCTTGACCGTATCGCAGCGCGCGTGCCGCCGGGTTCGCGGGGGTTGATCTACACGCCATGGCTGTGTGGCGAACGCTCCCCGGTTGGTGATCCGAGCCTGCGTGCCGGCTTGATCAACCTGAAACTCGAACATTCCAGGGAAGACATTATCCGGGCCTTCATGGAAGGCGTTGCCCATAACACACGCTGGATGCTGGAGCCGTTCTCGCGGTTTATCGGCCAGTCGAGCGGAATCATCGTCGCCACCGGCGGCGGAGCGCAATCGGATGTGTGGTGCCAGATCATGGCCGATGTCTGCGGGCGGGTCATTCAGCAACCGCACAACCCCATTCAGACCAACGCCCGCGGAGCGGCATTCATTGCTGCAGTAGCGCTCGGGAAGTTGCAGTTCAACGATCTTCCGACACTGCAAAGGCCGCATCGACTGTACGAGCCATCCCGGTCAACCCGAAACCTGTATGACGACCGCTTCGCCACGTTCAAGGAAGTCCGCAAACGCCTGGCACCGCTGTATCGCAGGTTGAACCCATCGCAGGAGACGACACTATGAACAATGTCCAACAACAGATCGTCGACCTGTCGCGGCATCTCTCACGCCGCGGCTTCTTCGCCGCCACCGGCGGCAACCTCGCGCTGCGTATCGACGCGCTGCACATCGCGGTCACACCTTCGGCCACCGACTATTTCAGCATGCGACCGGAGGATGTCTGCGTCCTGCGGCTCAAGGATCTGCAGCAACTGTCGGGTGAACGTTCGCCTTCGGTGGAAAGCGAGTTGCACGCCAAAGTCCTGCGCAGTCGCCCGGATGTCAATTGCAGTATCCACACCCACCAACCCCTGGCCAGCGCTTGCACATTGTTCGGCAAAGCGCTGGACGTGCCTTACCCGCCGCTATGGAAATCGCTGGGTAAACGCATTCAATTGGTGGGTTACGCGCCGTCCGGCTCCGGCTGGCTGGCCGGCAAGCTCGGCCGGGCAATCCGGCCGGATCACAACGTTTACCTGATGCGCAATCACGGCGTTCTGTGTTGCGGTGCGGATATCGAGACAACCCTGATGCGCCTGGAGGACCTGGAAACATTCTGTCGTGATCATCTTGTCAACCAGATCAAAGTCAATACCCGTGGAAAACCTGAGTCACGCGCTGCAATAGCCCGCCTGATCGACGCCCTGACCAGTTCCAGCTCGCACGCACTCAGCCCTCAGACTTTTTCAGAGACTCAATCATGAACAAACCTCTTGATCCTGCCAGCATGCCTGCAATTCCCGAATCGGCCGTGTCGCAATGGCCGGACGTCGACTCCCTCTACCGCCGGTTCGACGAACTGGTGAAACAACCCATTCGCCCGATCAAACGCGAAGCAATGAGCAAGGTCATGGGCTATTTCGACGAGCACTGCCAGGGCTCGAAGCGTCTTTCCGAGGCAGCCAAAAAAGTCATACCGGGAGGTGTGCAACACAATCTCGCGTTCAACTATCCGTTTCCGCTGGCCTTCGCCCAGGCTAAAGGTGCGCACCTGACGGATGTCGACGGCAATCGCTACACCGATTTTCTACAAGCAGGTGGCCCCACTTTGTTGGGTTCGAATCACCCGGCCATTCGCGAACAGGTCGACCGTATTCTCGATGAATGCGGGCCGGTGACCGGCTTGCTGCATGAATACGAAGTCAAGCTGGCCGAACTGGTCTGTGAAGTGATGCCCGGTGTCGACATGCTGCGCTTGCTGGGCTCGGGCACTGAAGCGGTGATGGCAGCGGTACGCCTGGCACGCGCCTACACCCGCAAGAGGTGGGTGATCAAAATCGGCGGCGCCTATCACGGCTGGAGCGACCAATTGGTCTACGGCATGCGCCTGCCGGGCACCGGACGCATGGAGGCGGTGGGTATTCCGCGAGGCGCTACGGCAAACACCCAGGAGAGCCCGCCCAATAATCTGGATGCATTACGCCGCAGGCTGCAGATCAATCGCCTTCGTGGCGGCACTGCAGCGATTATGGTCGAACCCTTCGGCCCGGAAAGTGGCACACGCCCGGTACACGCCGACTTCAACCGACAGTTGCGTGCGCTGTGCAACGAATTTGGCGCACTGCTTATTTTCGACGAAGTGGTCACCGGGTTCCGTGCGGGTCTGGGCGGCGCGCAAGCTTATTTCAATGTCATGCCGGACATCACGGTACTGGGTAAGTGTCTGACGGGAGGCTACCCGATGGCGGGTGCCATTGGCGGACGCAGAGACGTGATGCAACTGCTTGCCGGTGGCATTGGCACATCCTCGCGAAGGGCGTTCGTGGGCGGGACGCTGTCGGCCAACCCGCTGTCGTGCGTCGCCGGTTATTACGCGCTGCTGGAGGCGCGCCGCCTGAACGCGCCGGCGCTGGCGGGCAGGGCGGGCGACCGCATGCGCGCAGGACTTGATGAAATCATCAATCGACGTGGCTTGCCTTATGTTGCCTACAACATGGGCTCCATCGTGCATCTGCAGACTTCCGGTGTGCTGCTGCTCGACACCAGTAATCCGCTCAAGCTGCTGAGGGCACGCAATGAGGCCAAGACCCGCAAGCACATGATGGAGGAGATGGGGGCCGCGTATACCGCTCATGGCCTGATCACCCTCGCGGGCAGCCGTATCTACACCAGCCTGGCAGACACCGACGACGTCATTGATGACGCGCTCGAGCGGTTCGACGCCGTTTTTCAACTGGTGTGAGGTGAGCACCATGCGCGATTTACTTCGAAAACAGTGGTTTGAGCTGCGCGAACGGATGATGGGTCAGGTGGACTCACACAGCAGTATTTCATTGCGCTTGCCAGGCGAGCAGGGCATGTGGCTAGGGAAACTCGACGATCTGGCACCGCAGGCTGTCGCTTTTTCCGATTCCGCAGAGGATGAGCGCCAGACCCACGCAGCTATCTACAGGGTTCGTGCCGATGTCGGCGCAATCCTGATCGGCGGTGGGGCCTTTGCAAAAAGCCTTGTCGATTTTGGAGGTGTCCTGCCGATTCTATTTGATGAGCAGGCACGTCACATAGGCCACATGGGTTCGCCCGCCAGTGCTGATAGGCCCCTGGCACATGCATTGACGCGTGGCGGGAATGCCGCGGTTATCGATGGAATCCCTGCTGTGATGGGGACCACAGGCCCTCGAATGGTGCTCAACGCAGAATTGTTCGAAAAGTGCGCCAAGGCCTACACCCTGGCCAAGGCGTGCGGCGCACACCTCACGCTACTGCCCTGGTGGGTGGTGCTGGTCGCCAACGGAAGGCTGATGAAAGACGAGAAGCGGGCGGCGCAGTGCTTTGCCGAAGGCAAGATCCCACCAGAAACCCGCGGTTACTAAAACTTCTCAAGAGGCGCATGCCATGCAAACGTCGTCCGCTGTAACTCGCAGGCATTTGAGTGCCGCATTGGCACTGGGCTCTGTCGCGGTATTGATGGTGGGACTGCAGCCGCTGCTGCTGGGCGAATTGCTCGCGCAAAACCATGTGTCGCTTGAGGGCGTAGGGCTGGTCGCCATGGGCGAAATCGTGGCGCTGGGGCTGGGCGTGGTACTGGGTGACTTGCTGCGGTCAATGCTCAACCTGCGCCTGCTTACGGTCATTGCCATTCTGTACGCAGCCGGAATGGACCTGGTTACGGCCAACGTCACTGGCGACGGACCGTTAACGGCGGCCCGCTCGCTCGCGGGACTGGCCGAGGGGCTACTGTTATGGGGGGCCGTGAGCCTGATCGTTCAGGGGCCTGCGCCGGATCGGGTGGCAGGAGTGTTCATGGTGGTTCAGACACTGGCTCAGGCACTGATAGCCGCAGCACTTGCATACCTGATATTGCCTGATCAAAGCGTTTACGCAGGCTTTGTGTTTCTTGGAATCCTGACCGCAGGCTCCGTGCTGTTCGTTGCCTGGCTACCCAAACGGTTGCCGCAACAGCCTGACAAGCAACCGGAAGTATCAGGCTTCAAATGGAACCTGAAGCAGGTGCTGCTATTGATGTTGGTGTTCATGCAGCTCTCGGCGGTAGGCGGTCTTTGGGCGTACCTGGAACCGCTGGGCATTCACGCAGGGCTGGATGCGCACTCGGCTCAATTGCTTGTCTCGGCGATGCTGTTCATGCAGGTCCTGGGCGGCTGTCTGGGCATTTTGCTGGTGCGCCGGGTGCCTGACTATTCGATGCTGGCCGCCGCAGCACTGCTCTTGGCGAGCATTGCGCTGGGCATGTACATAACGGCTGATCGGGGCGTAAATGTATTTCTGGGCCTGTGCGGTCTTTTTGCCCTGATCTACCTGATGCTGACGCCGTTTCAGGTGCGCATCGCGCTTCAAATCGACCCCTCGGGACGCATCGCCGGGCTCATTCCGGGCATGCAACTGCTCGGCTGCGCATTCGGACCGCTATTGGCGTCGCAGTGGGTGTCTGGCGACAACGCTCAACCGGTGCTGCTGGTCAGTGTCTGGCTGTCGGTTACGGCGCTGTTTCTGGTTGCGCTGTTGCACCGGCGGGCAGCCAGTCGAAGGGTTGGCGTTGCACGCAGAGCTTGAACCGTGCGCGAGCAGCGGCGGCGGGGGCATTGCAGTTGAAAGGCACGCCGCTTTCGGAGTTGTTTTGAAACTGGTGGTGCCTGGATCGTTCAGGTGATGCTGCTGACATGCAGACTGCCGCGACGCATTTGGGCACTTGCCGAAAGCGCTATGCCTCTTCAGCTTGTGACATTGAGCGTAGAACCACCGCAGACGTGAGATGGCACCTCAAGATCCGTAATCCACATACCGCGCCATAAGGTTAGGACGGCTAAACGTATCGATCGCATAAACCCGCTGCCACATAGCATCGACCTCGGCCTTGAACGTGGCGTCATCCATGTCGATCCAGTAGCGAGGGTCGCGGCCGCGCTGCTGATCGTAGCTGGCAGTGACCGGATCCAGGTGCCGGTATGGTTCAAAGAGGGGGATGTCCGGAATCGGGCCGCTGGTGTCCATATAGTTTTGCAGGAAGTCCCAGAGTGCGCAGGGGCGTTGCTGGACGTCGTCGGCGTTCATCAGCATATGAAAATTGATCTTACGGTCTTCATAGCGATGCTGAAGCAGTAGCCCGTATGTAGGACCGTGAAGATTATGGGTGGTGGTCATGTAGGCATCGAACTCATAAAAAGGCGCAACGAATTCCTCGATCACACCTTCTTTTCGATGGCGTTTATAGTCGAATATCGTGACCAGACCGGTTCTGCGATTAAGTTCCCAGTCAGGGCCTTTGGGGGGACGAAACCACAGACGGGGAAAATGGTTCACGACGATGTGGCTTATTGACCAAAGCACCAAAGGAATGCCTAGAATAACTGGGTAAACTTCAATGAGTAGCTTAATAGTGGTCGCTTGCCAGCTTTCCCGGGACGCCGAAATTATTAATGGGTGTGTCAATAGAAGCGCCGCAAGAAAAACAAAAAAACTGCCTCTTCCGAACTGCAGCATAATGATCCAAAATTGAGAGCGAAATGGAAGCGGTGCAAACCTGAAGCGCTCTTGGTCGCACTTGTTGTGGAGCTCTACACCCTCAAACATTGCAGGGGTATATATTCCCATCTTTATATTTTGCTCTTTTTTGTTTGCGCATGATTCCCAGAATCTCATGCCTTTTGGAGTTGCATCTTGCATCAACTCAATTGATGTCGCCTGCTGTGTTGATCCCCATGGAAGGCGTCTCGATGAGTGGTGAGTCTGTTTCTGCAGAGACGCTTGCTCGGGAGTTTTTTCAGGGCTATAAGCTCGCGAGCTATAGTAAGCTTGTGCTTTCGATTTAGTCATTGAAAGACCCCTTATAGGTCACTTCATCTGCCCAAAACGGCTGGTCAACCTCATTGAAGCTTGGTGTGGCCCAGTTTTGACTGTACTGAGTTGAGTCTCTAAGTTTTGGGGCAGGGAAGTAGCGTTTTTCTCTCTTGGTGATCAGGATGAACTGAGCTCTTACCGCCCAAGTATAATAGTGTCTACTGCTGCTTGTTGGTGAGACCTGATTAATTGGAGTTGTAAAGAAAAGCTCCAGAGCATCCGCGTAAAGGCACTGAGCGTTGGGCGCCTCAGGTCTGTCAGTGATCTCTTTTTGTGCGATATAAGGTATACCCTGATTACTCATCTTTTCAGTAATACGGCAAGTCCTGCATTCAGCTTCAATGCTTAGACTGTCAAAGCTGCCGATAAGCCCCGGCAAGCGACTCCGCAGGCGAACGATGGTGTCCGAGCGGCGTATGGCATGAGGTAGTTGAGCATAACGGTCAAATGTGGCACGGGGATCATAATCAGGATTTTTTTCGATGGAGATGCTGATGCCGGCAAGCAGGCTGGTCAGTCTATAGAACGCTTCTGATGGATCTTGTAAATGTTGATCAATTGAATTGCTCTCGCCGAAAGGACCATTTGCAAGCCATGACTCTAGTGGTGTTGGGCTGAGCATAATGACTAAACCGACACCCATGCCGATAAGCAGTAATGCCGCCCAGCCCGCTGGATTGAGTCCTGATAAGACCGCCGCACCTCCAAACATTGAGCTTAAAGAGCCGGAAAGGCCACCCATCGCTATTAGCAGATATCCATACATAGCTTGATCGTTCCACTGCCAGGAATGCCAGACGTCGTAGAAATTGATAGCGGCTAGCAAGCCTCCTGAAGATATCTGCGCTATCAGTCGGGCCGATATTTTTTTGGTCACGGCTGCGCCGAGTGTTACTCCCAGCCATTTCTCTGCACCTTCTACGGATATCTCATAGAAAATCTTCCGACTAAAAAAGTTTTGTTGCTGCACGCCAGTTAACTTAACGGCCAATGCCTCCACAGCGATGATCAAGTCAACACCCGCGCCGATCACTCCTGCACTTGCTCTTAAAAAGCTTTTTTCACGATTTGCTTGCGCAAGCGCCTCACTCTCCGAACTCACATTCCAAACCTCCAGCATCAGCACCGCCAGACAAAACGGTGTCGACCCCAGCACCCGATAAGCCGCCTTGTTCTTCTCCGCATCCAGCCCCTCAATGGCCTCACTCAGCCCGCTCTTCGCCCGAACATGACCCCGTTCAGCATCACCCACCGCACCGGCCGCTTCACGAGCTTTTTTAAGCGTTCGGTTCATGTCGCCGACCACCTGCGCGGTCTTGTGGCCGCGGGGGATCACCAGCACCAGATGGTCGCCCTTGGGCAGGCGGGTAAAAGAGGGATGCGGTTGGGCGATGTCGCCAAATGGCGTTCCGTCGGGTCTCAGGTATTCGCCGTAACGTGTTTTTGGCAGCGACTCTCTGCCGGGCAGGTCTTCCAGGCCGAATACGTAGTGTTGCGGCGTGACCTGATTACGGCGGATCAGGAAGGCCGCACCAAAATGCTCGGGCATCATGCTGCGCAGTTGTTGTACGCCTCGGCCCTGGCGGTTGACGTTGATCTTGTCGGCGTTTGCACCGAGGCGTTCTTGCATCTGGGCCAGTCGGTCGTTTGCCGACCGGACGTTGGCATTGGCGCTGTTTGCATTACCTTTGGCTGACGCAAGAGTCTGGCTGGCTTTG
>NZ_LKEK01000074.1:0-39660 GCF_001466905.1 Pseudomonas sp. ICMP 3272 | reverse complement strand
CCCCATGAGGTCGGATTGGTGTCCAACTTCTTGGGGGCAGTTCACCAGCGTGGGAATGCAGTTCGTGACGCTCTGCGTCACAAGTCGGTGTTCAATCCAAAGCGTTTTCTCAGGCCGATATCCAGTAGCCCTTTGGGCAGCAACCACGCCATCAGCGGCAGCAGGCGTGAGCCGTTGCCAAGACGCAGAAGGCGTGGCGGATGGGTGTGTTGCACGGCTTTGAGCAGGTCGCGGGCGAATTCTGTTGCGGGTGTAGGGTTGTCCAGTGAAGCCTTGGCGCGTGCGCGAATGCCTTCGCGGATTGGCCACCAGGGTGATTGCTCGCTGATCAACTGCTCGGCTTCGTGACTGGCGTTTTTTGCGAAGCTTGAAGCAATGGCGCCGGGCTGGACCTCCATCACCTGTACGCCAAATGGTGCCAACTCCAGACGCAGCGCATCGCTGAGGGCATGCACCGCGGCCTTGGAAGCGCAGTAAGCACCCGCAAAAGGGGTGACCAATACACCTGAAACGCTACCGATATTGACTACCAGGCCTTTGTTGCGACGCAGCGCCGCAAACAGCGCGCGGGTAACGCCGATGACGGAAAACACATTGGTTTCAAACTGCCGCTGCAAGGCATCCACGCCGCCGTCGAGCAGCGGCCCCATCGCGCCATAGCCAGCGTTATTGATCAACACATCCAGACCGCTGTGCTCCAGCCCGGCGGCCAGTTGCTCCAGCGCCAGTCCGTCGTTGACATCCAGCTGCACGGCAATGAAGCCCGCGGCACTGAGTGCAGCGACATCCTCGGCCTTGCGTGCAGTGGCCCAGACTTCATAGCCAGTGGCCTTGAACGCATCGGCCAGTGCACGACCGATTCCGCTGGAACAGCCTGTAATCAAAGCGATGGGCATGAGGGAGATCCTTGTGATCAGTCCGAGAAGCTGCCTTGCAGATGTTCTGCGCGAAATTCCAGGGTTTGCGGGCGATAGCCATTGCGCAGTGCAGGCAGCGGCACGCAATCCTGCCACGTACCTTTGGCCTGAAGTTCGCCGGGGCCGCGGTAGCGTGCAGAGGTGTAGGTGTTATCCGCCAGATTCACCGAGTCGCCTGGCGCGTAGGCTGCGATTCGCCAGCGCAGTTCCTGCAACGCGACCTGATTGGTATTGGTGATGCTGACCTGCAAGGGACGATCTGCCGGGCAGCCTTGCGGATCGTATCCGAGGCGGATTTCCAGGCGCTCAAGCTGGCGCGTTTCCTGGCTGTCCTGCCAGATCACCACAGCCGCCACGACCCCAAGCCCGACCGCCGCAGCCAACGAGACCGGCAAGGCCTTGGCGGGGTAGCGCAATAACAACACAAGCCAGGTCAGGATTAACAGGATGCCGATAAACATGCAGGTCTCCAGCAGGGGGCAGTGCCGGACATCCTACAGAAACCAGTGTGGTTGACCAATGACGGTACATGAGACAGGTCAAAGAAACTCCGATGCTCACCGAAGTCTCTTCGCGCCAGGCTGATATTACTCAATAACGCTGTAAACGGCAGATTCCGGGGTATCGGGCCAAGTGTCCATATCTGTCACCTGCACAGTGCCGGTAATCCTGGCCTTGTGGGTCGGTTTAAAGATCATGGATGGATCCGTGCCTGTATTCTCAAGCGTTATGATTGTTGGTTCACCTGATGTTATGGGCGATGAGCCTGATAACAGCGGACGGTTGCTGTTATCTGCATTGACCAGGTTCAGTATGACGAAGGTACAGCGTGGGTCTTTGAATGCGGGTAATTCCAGAACGATGCCTTTACTCAACGAGATTTCTTTTTTTGCTGACGCTCCTTGTACAACCGGGGTCGGGAGGGTGGGTGCAGATGGCGTAGCCATATCGGATAGCTCCTGTTTGAACGTGCAGCGTTGGCTGGCTGCGTTCAAACAATCCTAACCATGGTGGGCAGGTAGTACTACTGACAGAAATGACAGTGGCTAATAGCCGCGTATTTAAGGTTGCAGGGACTTGAGGTTTACAGAACTGTAAGTACCTGGCGGGTTATGAATGTGTATAAGCAAGCATACCTATGCAAATGAAAAAGCCCCCGGCAACAATGAGTCGCCGGAGGCTATGTAGCGTGCAGCTAAAACCCTATCAACGAGCGATAGTTTGCGTCTTCACACCCGCTTCAAGCGCGTTCGAACGACCGTAGATATCTTCGAAACGCTCGATGTCGTCTTCGCCCAGGTAGCTGCCCGATTGCACTTCGATGATTTCCAACGGGATCTTGCCTGGGTTGCGCAGGCGATGGACCGAGGCGATCGGGATGTAGGTGGACTGGTTTTCGGTGAGCAGGAACACGTTCTCGTCACAGGTCACCTGCGCAGTACCGGATACCACGATCCAGTGTTCGGCGCGGTGGTGGTGCATCTGCAGCGACAGGCAGGCACCCGGCTTGACGGAGATACGCTTGACCTGGAAGCGACCGCCCATGTCCACCGAATCGTAGGAGCCCCACGGACGGTACACTTCGAGGTGGTTCTGGGTCTCGGTGCGGCCCTGTTCGTTGAGGGTGGCGACCATCTGCTTGACGCCCTGGACCTTGTCCTTGTGGGCAATCATCATCGCGTCCTTGGTTTCGACGACCACGATGTTGTCCAGACCGATCACCGACACCAGTTTGCCGTTGCCGTGGATCATGCAGTTGCGGCTGTCCTGGATGACGACGTCGCCCTTGGTGACGTTGCCGTTGGCGTCCTTGGCGTTGACTTCCCACAGCGACGACCAGCAGCCGACATCGCTCCAGCCGGCCGACAGCGGTACGACGCAGGCGCGCTGGGTTTTTTCCATGACCGCGTAGTCGATGGAATTGTCCGGGCAGCAGGCGAAGGTGGAAGCGTCGATTTCCAGCGCATCGCCGTCCTGCACGCTGCGCTCAAGGGTCAGCAGGCAGGTGTCGTAGATGTCCGGATCGTGCTTTTTCAGCTCTTCCAGGAAGCGGCTGGCGCGGAACAGGAACATGCCGCTGTTCCAGTAGTAACCACCGGCTTCGACGAATTCCCTGGCGCGTTTTTCGTCAGGCTTTTCGACGAACTGCGACACGCGGCTGACGCCTTCTGGCAGCAGGGCATCGGCGGTGGACTTGATGTAGCCGTAGCCGGTTTCAGGCTTGTTGGCCGGTACGCCGAACAGCACCATTTCGCCACGTTCTGCGGCTACGGTTGCCAGAGCCAGTGCGCGTTGCAGGGCTTTTTGGTCTTCGATGACGTGGTCGGCTGGCAGTACCAGCATCAGGCCGTCGTTGCCTTCGTTGACCAGCTTCATGGCGGTCAGGGCAACGGCTGGCGCGGTGTTGCGGCCGAACGGTTCCATGAGGATCGCCTGGGTTTCCAGGTTCAGTGCAGCCAGTTGCTCGTTGACGATGAAACGGTGGTCCTTGTTGCAGACCACGATAGGCTCCTGCATGCCCTCGAACACCAGACGCTCCAGGGTTTGCTGGAACAGGGTGTGCTCGCCGGTCAACGCCAGGAACTGTTTAGGGAATTGTTTACGCGAAAGCGGCCAGAGTCGTGAACCACTACCGCCTGACAAGATAACTGGAATCATTTTGTTTCTCCAAAAGCATTCAATTAGGGCCGTACGAGGTGTCTGTCGTTTCTGTCTTGTTCTTGTTCCGCGCGGGTCGGTTCAACGCTGATGCCCTGAACCGACCTGCATAATCCGTTTAGCGGGTTGCGACCGGTGGCTTGACCCACACTGGCGAGAGGCTGCTGCCACTGCCGGTGATGTAGAGCACAGCGGCTTCGCCACGCTCCAGTGCCACTGGTTTCACATCGGTGACTTTCTTGTCGCCGTCGTACAGCGCCAGGCTGACTTTGACCGGATTGATCTCACGCTCGCCGGTGCCTTTGGCCGCTACGGCGTTGACCACTTCGGTCTTGCCGTCGGCGGTTTTCAGAGTCAGGGACTTGTCGCTGAGGTTCTGAACGCGAACCAGGGATTTCTGCTTGTTCTTGAACGGCGGCTCTTCAACCAGCTGCGGTTTGCCGCTGGCGTTGTTGACGATGGTGTAGTAGTGATCACCCGCCAGTTTCACCGGCAGGCTCTGGCTGCCCAGCTTGGCGGTGTAGTCGCCCTGTGGCATGAAGCTGAACGCAGTGCTGCCCAGTGGCGCGACTTCGTTGAGGTTGGTGTTGCCAACGGTGGCGCTGATTTCGGCGTTGCTGGCGTTGTAGACACGCACGAAGGTCGAGCCTTTTGGTGCGGTCGGGCCGTACAGGGCGGAGTCACCGGCGAAAGCCTGCAGGGACATCAGGCCCAGACCTGCGGCCATTGCGCAGGTTTTGAAAATGCGTTTTGCGGCCGAACGGTTGGCAGTAGTGTTAAAAGTCATGAGTCAGTCCTCTCAGTTTTGCGCCCGGTTGGGCGACTCGGATTGTTTGGCGTTGAGCGCCACGTTTTCTTGGGTGTCACGCGATTTCTTCAGCTCGGCGATCCACTTCGGATCGAACTCGCCAAGATCGTTGTGTGCCGGCAGGTAGCGCTCCGGGAATTCCCAGATCACCACTTGCGGCGGGGTGTTCTTGAAAGCATCGGTCTGCAGGTACTTGAGCATCGGCAGAATTGGGCCATGGCCGTCTTCGGCGTAGTTGACGACATCGCTGCGCAGCGCTTCTTTCAAGGCACCGACGAAGTTCCAGTTAGGGTTGGCGCTGTAGCTGGTGCCCACCAGACCCACCGGGATGTCGCTGTCTGCGAACAGTGCGTCACCGCCTGCCGCTTCGCCTGCTACCGGATCGGTACTGCGTTTCTGCAACTCGTCCGGCTTGGGCAGCATGTTGCTGAACAGCGGATCGAGCGGCAGGAATGTAGTCAGGTCACCTTTGTAGGCTTCGGTTCCCTTGGCTTGTGTGACGAACTGCTCAGGTTCACCTTCCAGTGGTGTTTTCTGGGCAATCGCGGCGCTCAGTTGCTGCGCGGCGACTTCGGCACCCATTGGCGTCCAGTGGGTGTCGGTGCGCAGGAAAACCTGGCCCTGTTGCTTGGCAGCTTGCAGCGGTGCCAACAGGTCCGGGGCAAAGATCCCGGCCTTGGCGACCTGAGCGTGGAACTGCTGATACAGGTCGGTGTGCAGGCTGGCAGGCTTGTTGTCACCGATGTGTTCCGGGTACAGACGGGTCTTCGCCGGAACGATCGCCAGGACCAGTTTGGTGCCCTGTTTTTCCAGCGCGTCACGCACACCCTGAATGATCGCCAGGTTGTCGGCTTCGTTCTGCTCGCCGTTGGCAACCGCATCGAACTCTTCGTCGGTGTACAACCACTGGTCCTTGCCGAGCACTACGCCCGGACGACCTTCGTTGAACAGTTTGAAATCCAGCGCCGCCCAGAGGTTGGTGCCCAGGCGCTTGATCGGGAACTCATCGTCGTAATGAGTTTCCGCCGCCTTGGTCCATTTGCCGTTGAGCACAGTGGTCTCGGCCGACGTCGAGAAGGTGCTGAAGCTGCGCAGCGACCAGACGCCCAGGACCAGCAGAATGGCCAGGAAGATGGCGATATAGAGGATTCGTAATGAACGGGTCATGTCAGGCTCCTCAGAACTGGAAGTAAAGGAACGGCGAGAAGCTTTGCGCCGAGAGTTTGAGAATCGAAGCCACGAACAGCAGCAGGATCAGTGCACGCATGGCGTAACGTGGCCAGTCGGCAACCCAGTACGCGGGCTGCACCTGGGCTTCGCTGCCCACGGTGTAGCCTGGCAGGTGCAGACTGCCGGGAGCATCGCCGGGAACGGCCTTGATGGTGCCCGGTTGGGCGGTCGCAGGACCGTCAGCCTTGGCGCTCTTGCCGGTGTCTTTTTCGCGGTTCTGGTAGAAGTCGCGCAGACCGAAGAACGCCAGCGTCAGATACGCCACCACCAGTGTTGCCACTTGCAGACCGGTCAGGCTGGCGCGGTTGAGTTCCGACAGCTGCCACTCGCCGAAGCTGAACATGGCGCTGTACATACGACCGGCGACATGCAGGTTTTCAGCGCGGAAGATGACCCAGCCTATGACCACCAGCAGGAAGGTCAGTGCCCAGCGGATCGGGTTGAAACTGTAGGGTTTGGTGTTGATACCGACCGCTTTTTCGATCGCCAGCCACATGCCGTGCCAGGCACCCCAGATGATGTAGGTGACGTTGGCACCGTGCCACAGACCGCCGAGCAGCATGGTCAGGAACAGGTTGCGGTAGGTCGCGACCTTGCCGCCACGGTTGCCGCCCAGCGTGATGTACAGGTAATCACGCAGCCAGGTGGACAGGCTGATGTGCCAGCGACGCCAGAACTCGGTGATCGACTGGCTGATGTAGGGCTGTTTGAAGTTTTCCATGAAGCGGAAACCCATCATCAGACCCAGACCGATGGCCATGTCGCTATAACCGGAGAAGTCGAAGTACAGCTGCGCGGTGTAGGCCAGCGCACCCAGCCAGGCGTCGCCGGTGGTCGGGTTTTGCAAGGCGAAGCAGTGGTCGGCGACCACCGCCAGGGTGTCGGCGATGAACACTTTCTTGATGAAGCCCTGCATGAAGCGCGTGGCACCCTCAGAGAACTTGTCCAGCGTGTGTGTACGGTTGTTGAACTGGTCGGCCAGATCGCGGAAACGCAGCACGGGGCCGGCGATCAGGTGCGGGAAGATCGCGACGAATGCAGCGAAGTCGATCAGGTTGCGCGTGGCCGGGGTGTCACCGCGGTAAACGTCGATGATGTAGCTGATGGACTCGAAGACATAGAACGAGATACCGATCGGCAACAGCACGTGGGTCAGGATGAACGGTTCCAGACCCATCGAGGTCATGGCTGCGTTGATGCTGTCCACACCGAAGTTGGCGTATTTGAAGTAGCCCAGAATACACAGGTCCACGATTACGCCGAGCAGCAGCCAGCGCTGTGCCGGTTTGGTCCGCACACCTGCTGCGCCTACCTTGAGACCGATCCAGTAGTTCCAGACGGTCACGCCGATGAACAACGCCAGAAAGTCCACACGCCACCAGGCGTAGAAGATATAGCTGGCAATCAGCAACAGCAGATTGCGATAGCGTTGCCCGCTCAAGTAGTACAAGCCGAGGAAGATCGGCATGAACAGGAACAGGAACACGTTGGATGAGAAAACCATCCTTATCTCTCCGTTTGTCCAACATTCAAGGGCTCAAAGCCCCCCCAAACCCCCCGTTGAAATTGGGGGGTAAAACACGTCGCGTTACGGCTTGTCGGTGAAGCAGCTCAGGCGAGGTCCGGTCTCACGGATTCAGCGCCTGGGCGTGCCTCTTCGCGAGCAAGCTCGCTCCCACAAAGAACTCTGTGAATCACGAACCGTCGTTGTCGCCCTTGTCGCCTTTCTCGTGCGTCGGGTCGTAGACCTTGGTCAGGTCACCGCCCAGACGGAATGTCTTGAATGGCTGCTTTTCGTGTTTCTCTTCAAGCACATCCGGGCTGCAGGTGTAGAGCGAGCAGTACGGTTCGAGCCAGGCGAATTTCGGATCTTTCTTCAGGTCCGTCATGTCCTGTTTCTCGCCGTTGTGTTCAGCGAAAATCGAAGGATCCTTGACGCCGGCCAGCACCCGGTCGCCCAGACGCTTCAAGGCGCCATTGTTTTCCGGACGCAGGTCCACGCCATTGGCCTGGGCGAAGCTGGCAATCATCGCGAGCGGCGGCAGTGCATAGTTGTGATACGACAGTGCCCGCTGACGGCGCTTCATCTCGTTGGGCAGGAAACCGTCCTTGTCCACTTGATTGGCAGCGACCTTGTATTCCTTCACGGCCCAGTCGAACAGGTCCTGACGATTGGTGGCGACAGCGGTTGCCATCACCGACCAGGCAGCCCAGTACGAGTGGTTGTTGATTTTTTCCAGCGGCAGATTGCTCCAGTCGCTGACCACCTGGTCGGCCAGCTTGCTGAACCATGCTTCGATGATCTTCGCGTCCTGCTGACGATTGGCCAGCGGGTGCGACTCGGAGAACTTAAGACGCAGGTAGGCGGAGGACATGCTGCCCAGTGCCCATTTGCGCATGGACTTGCCGGTGTGGTTGAACTCGCGAGATTCCAGCGCATCGGCCTTGGCCCAAGTGGTCATCATGTTCAACGCGCAATCGAGCTGTTCCGGACGACCGTCGCGCATGTACTGCATCACGACTTTGCTGACGCCGCGCTCAAGGTCAGTGATGTCCTTGGTCGCATCGCGAAATGCTTCTTCCGACACGGCGTTGAGGGTCGCACGTGCCTTGTCCGAACCTTCGTACTTGCTGCGGAAAACCAGCTTGTCGGTGTACGGCTTTGGAATGGCTTCACAGCTGAAATTGTGATCGCCAGTCTTCATTTTTTCGATCGGGGCATCATAGCCCTTGGGTGGAACCAGTGCGGCGGACGCACCCGTAGCCCAGGCCATCGATGACAGAATTGCCATCGACAGCAGGGTAGGGCGTATCAGTTTAGGAGTCTGCATAAGTCACCTCATAGTCCGGCTTGAGCGGTGTGTGTCGCAGCGCTCGGGAACACGTTGCGTTTGCATACTTTGGCTTCGACTTTCTGTGGTGCCGTGCCTGCTTCCGGTCCCTGGATTTCCAGCGCCAGCAATTGCTGGTTAGCCCAGTCCTCGTCTTCGCGCAGTTCGAACGCGAAGCGTCCGTCGGTATCGGACGTTTCCGGTTTTTCGATTTTCAGATCCTCGTGACGCCCGTTCATGTACCAGAGCCTGGCTTGAAGGACTTTCACCGAGGTGTCATCAAACTTGATGTCGATCTGATTACTGCCGTTACGAATGTCCTTGATGCCATTCTTGCCGTTGACCAACACTTCGTTGGTACCCGGCTTGAGGGTGGTGCTGGCGCTCATGACCGCAGGCTTGCCTTCGCAACCGTTGTCCAGCAGCGCCATCATCTGGCGATAGATGGTTTCCTGATCCAGGCGATACAGCGGCGAGAATTCCCAGATGAGAATTTTCGGCGGACGCTTCTGGAAGTCTTCACTGCCCAGGTACTGCAGCATCGAACCTTCCAGACCACCACCAGGGAACGCTACGTTCAACACGTCGGCGCCCATGTATTCCTGCAGGAAGCCAGCGAAGTTGTAGTTCTTGCCGCTGTGACTGGTGCCGACCAGCGTGATCTCCGGGTTGCCGGAATCGCCGAACAGGTCACCGTCGCCCGCCTCACCCTTGGGTTCGGTGGTGAATTGATCCATGTACTGGATCGCGTAGCTGGTGCCGCACAATTGACCCGCCATATTGTGCAAAGTGCCCGTTTTGCCCATGCGACCGGAAATATGGCTTTCGAACTCACGCTTGGGGATATCGCCGTAGGCCGGAATCTTTTTCACGGTTTCGGCGACGATTTTCGCCGTGCGTTGTGCGCCGTAAGGCGTCCAGTGCTGGTCACCGCGGAAGTAGAAGTCATGCGCCTGCTGCTCGTTGGTCAACGGCGACAGGTCCGGGACCCAGTAACCCATCTTGCTGAAGCGGCCGAGCATGGCCTGATAGTTTTTCAGCGCCTTGTCATAGTCGAACTTGTCGCGTTCGGCCGGAAACAGCTTGTTGCGATCTACCAGACCACGGGTCGGTTGATAGACCACGACCAGTTCGACACCCTTGCTCTTGAACGCATCGTGCAGTTCTTTCATGCGGCGGTAGCCGGCAGGCGTGGTGTCGAACTCGGTGCGCAGGTCTTCCTGAGTCCGGAACAGCCAGTCACCCTGCGCCTGGACCAGTGTGGTGAAGTTCTGCTGATAGCGCGTGGTGTAGTTTTTCGCATCATGCGCGGCCGGGCACAGCGAGCAGCAAGGCTCGGCCTTGAACGTCGGCGCTTGCGAGTCGTCTGCCCGAGCGACACCAGCGGCGGCCATCAAGGCGGCGGTGAGGCTGGACAGGCTCAACAGCTTGATCAGATGTGCGTGCATAACAATACCCTTCCTCATTCCCGCAGCTCGGTCTGGCTTTCGACGGGGTCGATCAATACGGCTTTCTTCTGGCGTACCAGCAGGTCGAGGATTTCGTCCTGGCGCTCACCGAGGACGCCGTTGAGGCTGATGCCGACTTCTTTGGTAGGCATCAGCATCGAGACGCGATACAGCTCGACACTCAGTGGCGAGTCGATGGACAGCGGGCCGGAACCATTGCTGGATAGTTCGCCGCCAACCATGATCAGCGAGACCTGAGCGTCGAACGGATCGAGCTCAATGTCGCGGTCGGTGTCGCTCAAGTCCTTGATGTGGCCATAAACGCCCATCAGGCCGTTGCCCATGGCGACGTTCTCGTACAGCTTGATGTTCACGCTGTTACGCACGCGGATACCGTGGCGGCGGTTGGCGATCACGCGATTGCCCCACAGCAGGTTGTTGCCGCTTTCGTACAGGGTGATGCCGTCAGTGTGGTTCTGATAGATCTCGTTGTAGGCGACGATGTTGCCGACGCTGTTACGGTCCAGAACCACGCCGGACAATTTGTTGTTGTGGCTCTTGTTGCGGAAGATGAAGCTGTTGTCGACTTCCCGGGAAATGATGATCCCGTGCTTCTTCTTGGTCCCGTAAACGTCGTTTTCGGCGATGATCAGACCGTGCGAACGGTCGTGCGGGTCAATGCCGTAAATGATGTTGTCGCGGTAGGTGTTGCCTTTGACCACGAAGTCGCGGGTTTCATAGCAGTAGAAGCCGTACCACATGTCCGAGAACTCTGAATCGATGATCCAGCCGGTCGGTTCGGCACGCTTGAGAATCTTCGCGGTATTGGGCGTGTACTGGGAAATACTGATGCCGTAGGACTTGCTCTGGTCATAACCCATGCTCGCCATTTTGGTGTTGGCGATCCAGGTTTCCGAGCCACCCCAGGTCAACAGGAACGGACGAAACTCGTCAGGCTTGCGATAGGTCGCCAGGCTGTTGCGGGTTTCACTCCAGGCATTGACCTGAGTGTGGGTGATCAGCATCTTGCCTTCGCTGACGATGAACGAACCTTTTTCCTGAGACAGACGCAATTCCTTGGTCTTGCTGTCGATCTCGAAGATCCCGGTCTCCTTGACCAGGATCGGCAGGCGCGCCACATAGACACCCGGCGACACTTCGTTGAGGAACTGCTTGGGCACCTTTTTGGCCAGGTCCTGCAGGTTCACGTAGCCGTCGGAAATCATGATGGCCTGCGGGATGCCGCGCTGACGGTTGACCCATTCGGCCATCTTGTTATCGCCGCCGATGAATTCCTTCAGGCCGGTTTCTTCCATCATCCGCGAAACAGTGACCTTGCCCGGTTTGTTGCGCACGATCTTTTTCAGGGCGGCTTCGGCGGTGTAGCCCTTGAGGTCGGGCAACACCGGCTTGGCCATTTCCAACGGCTCGGTCGGCGGGCTGGTGATGGTGTAGGTCTTGGCCTGGTGCAACTCCTTGACCACCGCCTTCTGTGTGTCGGGTACGACAGGCGCGTTGGCCAGCGCCACACCGCTGGCCAGCAGCAGGGCGCTGGTCAGCAGTGCGCTTTCGAGCAGGGTGTGCGGCCAGTGTCGGCTACGCCCGTTGCTTGTATGACTGTTCATCTCTGGCACTCCTTTGGCGGTTCGCATCAGAAGCGCCAGATGACGTCGACAACAGCGCGGTGCATGTAGCTGTCCACGTTGTTCTGATACGCGTCGCCTGGCTTGAAGACACCTGCGCGCAGGCGCACCAGTGCCGAAGGTTCATCGAACGACTGGCTCAGCGAAGCCGGCAGCAGGCCTTGCTTGAAGTACTTGGTCACGACCAGGTCCATTTCCTGACCCAGGTCCTTGCTGCCGTCTTCCAGCGGCAGCGAGCTGAACGTACCGTTCTGGTTGTCGTTCACCGCGTTGATGCCCGAGCCACCGATACCGGTGTTGCCGTCCACGCGACGGAACTTGTGGTAGATCAGCGACGCGTCGTATTCCTCGTTCATCTGCCAGGAGGCGAACAGCGAGCCGGTTTCCACGTTGGCCATTTCGCCCTGGAAGGCTTCACCGAAACGATGGATGCGCGAACGCGTACCGGTCCAGTTGGAGCGGTTACTTTCCAGACCGTTCTGGACGTAGTCCTTGCTGGCGCGCGAGTAGGCGGCGCCGACTTGCCATTGCGGGTCCAGACGCAGGCGCAGGCCCAGGTCGGTGGCCCAGCCATTCATGTCACGGCTATTCTTTTCGCCGGCGATGAACTGGTCGTTGGGAGCGGAGGTCACGCCGATCTCGTCGCGCGTTCCGTTCAGCCAGGTCAGGCTGCCCCAGTAGTTGAGCTGATTGGTGTTGCTGCGATAGTTGTAGGCATCGCTGTCAGCCTGCAGGCCGACCCAGGTCAGATCGCCATTGGAGGTCTTGTCCAGATCATCCAGCACCTGGCCCTGCGACTTGAGCTTGCCGTCGTCGGCACTGTGGTGAGCACGGATACCGGCCCAATGGCCTGGTGTCCACTGGTAGCTCACCGAGCCGAACAGGTGCTTGCGATCTTCGTCGTCAGGTGCCAGTTCGGTCAGGTCGGTGCGGTATTCGCTGAAACGCTGGGCAGCACCCAGTTCAGCGCGCAGCAGCGTGGTATCGAACGACCAGTTGATGGCCTCGATATTGGTGTCGTGCCATTGACCGTCGTCGTTACGCAGACGCTGACGACCGACTTTCAGGATCTCGCCAGGGTAGGGCGTGAAACCGCTGTAGCCGATCCAGAACTCACGCAGTGCGGCGTAGGTCTTGTCGGTTTCGCGCTCGCTGGCCGTGCCACGCGAAGTCTGGGTGCCGCTGCCGTCGCTGTTGCTCTGCTCCAGCGGGTCGGTCTGAATGATGTCGGTGGCGGTGACCACCTGGCCCATCGCGTAACCGCTCCAGTCGCCGCGCTCGCCATAGACCCAAGGGCGCAGGTCCAGGCCCACACCGTTGACGTCGCCGCCCGAACGGGTGCCCAGATCGCGATCATCCTCGGCCTGCGCCGTGGCTTTGATTTCGATACCGAAATTTTGCGGTTGTTCGGTCAGCGCTGCCAGTGTCGGGCAGGCCCACAACAGGGTGAAGCCAAGGCCCATGCCGGCGGCCATCAGGGGATTCAACTTCATAATGCTTCCTCACCGTCTTTTTCTTCTTGCAGGGCCTGCAATGCCATCGCGTTCTGAGTAGCGGTAGCGCCCCGGACTTTTTGCTCGCGTGCCAACAGGTCTTTGGCGGTGGCGAGCTTTTCAGGCGGCAGTTGTGTATTGAGGGCCTCGGCAAGCTCGGTCGCTTGCGGGGTCTGACTGGCCAGCGCCAGTTGTGCGAACACCCAGGCGTTGACCGGGTCGGGCATCGTGCCCTTGCCCTGCGAGAACAGTTGCGCGAGTGCGAAGTCGGCGCTGTTCTGGCCACCACGGGCGGCGGTCAGCAACTCGTCCACGGCTTTTTGCGAGTACACCTGACCGAGGTAGCCACGGCGGTAGATCTGACCCAGGTAGTAATGGGCGGAAATTTCCGTTGCTGTGGCTTTCTTCAGGTGCTCCTCGGCCTTGAAGGCATCGGGCGTGACCCATTTGCCTTCGTAGTACAGGCGTCCAAGCAGCAGCTCGGCGCGAGGCTGATCCGCCGCGCGGCCGTTGTTCAGGTATTCCATCATCTTGTTGACGTCGCCCAGTTCGGGGAAGTCGTAAAGCAGTTTGGCCAGCGTGACCCACGAGACCGGGTAGCCCGGCGCAACGCTTTCCAGCAATTGCTGAGCGGTTTTTTCGTCTGGCGTACCGATGGTGGAGTCACCCAGTACGCGCGCGACGCTGTCCACTCGTTGAGCATTGACGCGGCCAGCGGCGTAGTCGCTCTTGAGCTTTTCGATCAAGGCCGTGCGCTGCTCGGCCTGGCCGCGTGTCTGGTAGACAGTAGCCAGCTCGACGTAGCAGATATCCGTGGCTGACAGTGCCTGTTTGCAGATGCTCTCGACCTCATCGAGGTGTTGAGCATAAGTGCCTTGCGTGCGATACAGCAGCACCTGAGCCAGACCTGCCTCCGGATAACCGGCAGCGCGCCACTCACTGATCTTCTGCTGCGCATTCACTTCAGGGAAGGTGTGCGGGTATTGCAGATACAGCATCGCCAGCGGGATCAGGGTGCCGGATTCGCCATTGGCGAAGGCCTTTTTCAGCAGGCCTTCGGCTTCGCGATGTTCGGCTTCGGTAGCGTCGGGCTTGGCCGCCAGCAGACGGCCCAGGCGCGACTGCGCCCGAGGGGAGGTCTGCGCGGCAGCGCGGTAGGTAGCCTCGGCCTGCTTGAGCTGAGCCGGGTCGCGAGTCGCGACCTGAATATCAGCAAGGCCGACTTGCGCGTCGCTGTAGCCCAGGTCCGCCAGTTGCCGATAGTTCTGCTCCGCCAATGCAGTGTCGCCGTTTTTCAGGGCTTCATTGGCAAGGCGTTGATCAGGCAGGCCGGCACAGCCGCTCAGGCCGAGCGCGACGGCGAGGCTCAGTAGCGTGGGGGTCGACAGGCGTCGTAGTGGGCTGTTCATGGTTACAGACCCGCAGCCATTGCTTTATCGATCAGCCAGTTCACGGACGGGCCGCGATCGCTGACCACTTCGACAGGGCGACCGGCAAGCGAGCTGCTCAGGCTTTCGTCAGGCTTGATCTGCACGCGGATGTCAGTGGACAGGTCGGCGTCGCTGAGGTTGGTGCTGCTGACGATCTGACCGGTGCGCAGTTTGTCTTCGCCAGCGATCTGGAAGCTGACACGTGTGCCTGGCTTGACGTCGTTGAACTGGCGATAGGTGAAGCGAGCTTCAACAGTGGCCGGCGCATTGCGTGGCACCAGTTGGAAGATCACCTGACCCTTGGACGCGAACTGACCGTCGGCAACCAGTTGGCGAGCCACGACGCAATCGCACGGGCTAGTCATTGTGCCGCTCATCTGCTTGCCATACAGCTCTTCGATCTTGGCGGGCTGCAGGTCTTCACCGGTCAGGCTGCCTTTGAGCATTTCCAGCATGCTGGTGTTGAAGGTTGCCAGTGGCGCGCCTTTGGCGGCTTCGCCATTCTGGGCGACCAGGCTTTGTACGGTACCTTCACGTGGCATGGTCACGTCCATGCTTGGAATGGTGACCAGACCGGCCGATGCATGGCTGACGAAGTACAGGCCGTAGATTGTCTTGAAGATGAAGCCGAAAGCGGCCAGACCGACAATGAACACGCCCAGGCTGAAGGTCACGGCGCGCAGGCGACCCATGGCGCTCATGCCGCTGTCCTTGCCCTTGACCTTGCGTGCCTTGGTGAAGTTGTCGCGCTGCAGCGTGGCCAGCACTTCGCCCAGGGTGACGACTTCGCCGGACAGGTGCGAGGTGATCAGGTGGCGCAGGGTAGCGATGTCCTGAGGTTCCAGATTCTGGAACTGGCAACCGATGCGGTTGCTGGCGTTGTCGATCGAGCGCACCTGCAGATCGACGTCCATGGCCAGGCCAAGGTTGTCGATGATGAACTGCAGGCGTCCCTTGACGATCTGCCCTTCGCTGAATTTCTGCCCGGACGGAGCAACGAAGCTCAGGCCACCGGCCGACAGGTCTTCGATACGTACCAGTGGCGCGTTGGGCTGATCATTCAGCAGGCGCAGCTTGGCAGGGATCTTGATCCGCGCGTGTTGGCGCTGGGCTTCGGATTCATGTACGACGTTCGCATTCACGGCTGTATTCATGGCTAATTTTCCTACTTAAGCGATTAATCCGTTGGCCCGGTCAAACCATCGTCAACAGCACAGCGACGAAGATGGTGCCAGCCGAGAAAGTCATGGTTCGGGACGACCACGTGTTGAACCAGCCCTGAAAGCTGGCCATGTCGCGGCTTAGTTTGGTGTCCTGGCGAGTCCAGGACTGGCGGTCCAGGCGGAAGAAGACATAGATCTTCATCAGCGCGCCGACGATCTGGTTGTAATAGAGAATGATCGGGTAGGCAGGCCCGATTCTGTGCCCCGAGAGGGACAGCAGCAGGGTGAGGATCAGACGGGTCATGCCGATCCACAGCAGATACATCAACAGGAACGCGCCGCCATACTTGAAGCTGGCGATCAGGGCGACGGTCAGACCGAGGATGGAGGTCCACATCGACACCCGCTGGTCGAACAGTACGATGCTGGTGAAAATCCCCAGGCGACGTACGCCCAGACCCAGTGCACGCGAGTTCTGACGAAGGTTGTTGCCGTACCAGCGATACATCAGCTTGCGGCTGGCCTTCAGGAAGCTCTTTTCGGGCGGGTGTTCTACGGTGTTGATCGCTGCGTCCGGCACGTAGAACGTGTCGTACCCCAGGCGCATCAGGCTGAACCAGCTGGACTTGTCGTCGCCGGTCAGGAAGCGGAAGGTGCCCAGACGCCAGTGATTGAGCGAGTCGCTTTCCACGTCGGCAATGAACTCGGGGTCGGTTACCACGGTTGCGCGGAACACCGACATGCGACCGGTCATGGTCAATACGCGTTTGGACAGGGCCATCGAGCACATGTTGATGTGACGCTGAGCGAAACGCAGCTTGTGCCACTCGCTCATGATGTAGCCGCCACGTACTTCGCAGAACTCGTTGGTGGTCAGGCCGCCGACATTGTCGAACAGCTGGAACCACGGCACGGTCTTGGCGACCACACCTTCGTTGAGCACGGTGTCGCCGTCGATCACTGCAACCACGGCACGGCTGTCAGGCAAGTGACGCGAGATGGCGCGGAAGCCATAGGCCAGACCATCGCGCTTGCCGGTGCCCGGAATGCGTACGAAGTCCAGCTTGACGCGCTCCGGCGGGTTGAACTTCGCCCACATGCTCTTGACCAGCAGCTCATCGGACATTTCCACCAGCGAGCAGACGATAGTCGTCGGCAGACCACAGTCGATGGCTTCGCGGATAACCGAGTTGTAGACCTGTGCGGTGGTCAGCGCGTCGATGCGGAAGCTGGTGACCATCAGAAACACATGGGACGGATCTGCTGCACTGCCCAGCTTGCGAACCTTGCGGCGCAAGTGCGGGTAGACGATGTACAGGAAAATCATCCCGCGTACGAAGTGCGTGATTCCCATCGAGTAGCGCCAGATACCAACGGCGCCAATCAGGAATATAAAGTTCTTCGACTGTGAGTCGAAGATACTGGTAGGCAATGCCGCGGCAAGGCCCATAAGTAAACTTAAATAGAACAGCCAACCTGCGGCCTGTAACAGGCCGTGCTTGAGCCTCTGCATAATCGTATCCCTAAGTCAGTTGCGAGCCTCAAGCCCCAGGCTGCAAGCACATTGCTTGAGCCTGTGGCCTGGAGCCTGGCGCTTGTGGCTTGCGGCTGATTTACCAGCAGATACCTTCGGCGCGACCGTCTTCGCTGGTGGCGTTGGTCATGAAACCCACCAGATCGATGACGCGCTTGCCTTCGGGAGTCTTGTTGGCGAGGGCGCGGAAACGCTCATCGCGGTTGCCAAGGATGATCACGTCAGAGTCGTTGATGACCTGATCGAAGTCCGAATTCAGCAGCGACGATACGTGCGGAATCTTGGATTCGATGTAGTCCTTGTTGGCACCGTGAACGCGTGCATATTCGACGTTGCTGTCGAAGATGCTCAGGTCGAAGCCCTTGCCGATCAGCATTTCGGCCAGTTCTACCAGCGGGCTTTCGCGCAGGTCGTCAGTACCTGCCTTGAAGCTCAGGCCCAACAGTGCAACCTTGCGGGTGTCATAGCTGGCAACCATGTCGAAAGCGTTCTGCACTTGCGAGGTGTTGCTGCGCATCAGCGAGTTGAGCAACGGCGCTTCGACATCCAGGCTGCTGGCGCGGTAGGTCAGGGCGCGAACGTCTTTAGGCAGGCAGGAGCCGCCGAATGCGAAGCCTGGGCGCATGTAGTACTGGGACAGGTTCAGCGCCTTGTCCTGGCAGACCACGTCCATCACTTCACGACCATCGACGCCGACGGCCTTGGCAATGTTGCCGATTTCGTTGGCGAAAGTAACCTTGGTGGCGTGCCACACGTTGCAGGTGTACTTGATCATTTCGGCAACGGCGATGTCCTTGCGGATGATCGGTGCGTCGAGTTCTTCGTACAGCGATTGCAGTACGTCGCCCGAGGCTTTATCGAACTCGCCGATCACGGTCATTGGCGGCAGATCGTAGTCCTTGATTGCGGTACTTTCACGCAGGAACTCAGGGTTTACGGCGACACCGAAATCAACACCGGCTTTTTTGCCGGAGCAGTCTTCCAGAATCGGGATGACCACGTTGGCAACCGTGCCTGGCAACACAGTACTGCGAACAACGATGGTGTGGCGGGTGGCTTTGTCACGCAGGACATAGCCGATTTCGCGGCATACCGACTCGATGTAATCGAGTTCCAGATCGCCGTTCTTCTTGCTCGGCGTACCGACACAGATCATCGACAGGTCAGTGGCGCGAATGGCTTCGGCGAAGTCGGTAGTGCCGCGCAGTTTTCCGGTACTGATACCTTTCTGCAGCAGTTCTTCCAGACCCGGTTCAACGATAGGTGATTTGCCGTTGTTGATCAGATCGATCTTGGTGCTGGAAATATCCACACCAACTACATCGTGACCGCGGGCAGACAGGCAACCGGCACAGACTGCACCGACATAACCCAAACCAAATATGCTGATACGCATCGTATTCTCCTCGATTTTTCACGCCATAAATTGGCTGGATATTAATTTTGGCCAGCAGATGTCACGCGCTATCCGTTACGGCTAACAACGCCGTAGAACTAACGCAGGCATATTTAATGAGTGAGTGCCCAAATAGGTGAGGCGAACTCAAATGACACTAAGTACAAGCGGCAAGTGACCTGTCCGGTGGGCAGGGCCCTGCTCTCCTTGGATGCAGTAAACCACTCCTGTTTGACGATTGACGGCGGACCTCGTTCGGAAAACCTGTGGCTAGAGCCTTGGCAGACCTTGTCGAATCCTGCGCATCACACCTGTTTGGCGCTTCGCCTGTCTACAACATCAACTAGTGATGTGAGTTTAGTTCTGATACCTGACGCCAGTGTTGTGTGAACCTGGCTTCCCTGTCGGTAACTTCCCGTTTTTCCGGTCGACCTGTAAGTGATCTCTTACACGTCAGCCCAGAATTGTTACGGGATGTAGGAGCGTAGGAATTCCCATTTAGTTCCGGGCCGCTCGTCCTGATTTGCGGATTTTGGTGTATCCAGTTTGTGACGGGGGCAGTATCGCGATGATGGCTTTTTTCTTAAAAGCCTTAGTTTGCGGGGATTACAGAGGGGTAGATATTGAAGTGCTATTACGGTAAAAAGCTAAAAAGCCACTACGTAAAAAAATGGATTTTTTTTCATGAAAAAATCAGGCGGGAGTGTGCCGTCGAAAAGTTGACGTTTATCTGGCGTCACGATGTTGGCATTTGCTGTTGGATCGTAGGACAGGTCGTGTAACAACCATGCGTTACACGACGGTTACAGTATCTAGTCTTCTGTGACGTTGCGCAAAAACACCAACTTGTCGGGCGTCGACTGCTCACGGTTATAACGATAGCCCTGAACATCGAACGCTTGTAACGCCTCGGGGCTGTTGATACGTTCCTCAATGACGAAACGGCTCATCATGCCGCGCGCTTTCTTGGCATAGAAGCTGATGATCTTGTACTGCCCGTTCTTGAAGTCCTTGAACTCGGTGTCAATGATCCGGGCGTTGAGCGCTGAACGTTTGACCGCAGAGAAGTACTCGGTAGATGCAAGATTGAGCAGCAGGTCGTCGCCCTGAGCTGCCAGCGCTTCATTCAACCATTCGCTGATCTGCGTGCCCCAGAACGCGTAGAGATCCTTGCCACGAGCGTTGGCCAGTCGCGTGCCCATTTCCAGGCGATACGGCTGCATCAGGTCCAGCGGGCGCAGCAGCCCATAGAGGCCGGACAGCATGCGCAGGTGATCCTGGGCGTAGTCGAGCTGCGCGTCGCTCAGTGTTTCGGCCTGCAGGCCGGTATACACATCGCCCTTGAAGGCCAGCAGCGCCTGCTTGGCATTGTCGAGCGTGAAGGCCGGGTTCCAGCTGCCGAAGCGTGCCGCGTTCAGCCCGGCAAGCTTGTCGGACAAGTGCATCAGTTCGCTGATCTGCGCCGGCGTCAGTTCACGCAGTTGGGTGATCAACTCCTGAGAGTGATCCAGATACTGCGGCTGAGTGAAGCGTCCGGTCGTGGGCGGGGTCTCGAAATCGAGGGTTTTTGCCGGGGAAATCACCATCAGCATGAAGTCGTCTCCTTTGATCGTCCGGGGATTCTAGGGGCTGATGGCCCACGACTCCAGCTATGGTAACGATAGAATTCGGCGTGTTTGTCACGCCAGCATGTCGTGCGGCTTTGTATGCGCACCGACATAAGAAGCCAGGCTCATATCAGCTATAGTGGCGCGTTGGTCATGATGTTAACGGTTGATCGAGAGGGCATCGGGTTTGCGTATTGTTTTAGCAGTGTGTGCAGGTCTGTTCTGGCTCCAGGCGCAGGCGGCAGTGCCGGTCACTGCCACCATAGACCGCAGTGTATGGCCTGAGCGCCTTGAAACGCCGGGGTTGTTCGACGTCGCGTCGCGCGCGGAAATCCTTGCCTTTGCCCACGAACTGTACCTCAGCGAGAAGCTGGACGAGGAGGGGCTCAAGCAGCGCCTCGGCCTGCGCTTCGTCAACGTGCCTTCGTTGAACGTGGTCCGCCATCGTCTGTGGCTGCGCTTGCTGGAAAACTATCAGAATGCTCAAAAGAGCTGCGAGCAGGATGCCAACTTTTGCGTGCTGGTCGAGGACATGGACCAGCTGCGTCAGCGCGCTGAAGAATTTCAGGTGTCGAACGATTCGTTCTACGCCAACTGGGCCAGACCCGGCGCCGTGTTCCATCAGCGTTATTTGAACGAGCTGCTATTCATGGCTGCCTTGTTCCCGCAGACCAGCAGCGAGATCGAGCGCTACAACTCTGATGAGATGAGTGGCGACGAGATGCCGGACCGTACCTTCATGCTCAATTTCGAAAGCGGCCCGAGCCCGGCCGATGGCGGAACCGACTGGCTGGCCGACTTCATGCGCCAGCAGAAGATGACCGCCACCTTCTTTGTGCTGGGCAAAAGCCTTCAGGAACGCCTCGACAGCACATCGACCACAAGCTTGCAGGCGCTGTATCGCCAGCAGTGCGTGGGCATTCAAGGGTGGGAGTATCGTTCGCATAGCCAGTGGCTGGACTGGCAGGACTCAGTGCAACGCAGTGCGGCACTGGTTCAGCGTGTGCTGCCGGATAACTTCGTGCCGCTGTTTCGCCCGCCTTACGGCCATCGGCGGGCCGACAGCGGAGACTTCTTCCGCGCCGAGCATTTACGCGTGTCATTGTGGAACATCGACGCCGATGACAACACCGGGCGGCTTTCGGCAGAGCAGGTGGGCGACCGCGTGTTGACCCTCATGCTGCTCTGGCGCAAGGGCACGGTGGTCTTCCACGACGTGGCCAACAAGGCGCAGTCCGCACTGCCGTTGCTGCTGGCCAATACCGCGCAAAGCGAGTTGATCTGGGACGATTGCCGGAATATCTCTGAAAGCCCCGTAGAACAAGGGCCGCAGAGCAGTGAAGAGGCTGCGCCCGAGGGGGAGTGAAGGCAGATTCGGCGTGGGCGGACTTCCGACTTTAAACGTGCTGTGTACGTCCGCCAAGCTCTATTCGTCAGGCTGTGAAATAAACTTCAAAAAACTGTCAAAGAGCTTTTTTCTGTCATCCCTTTTGCTGTATTACGAATACAGACCGCCGAAACCTGCAACACAGGTGGCGTCTTCCAAGACCCACCTTGAGCGACATTTCTCCCCTGCCTGAAGGGAAGAATCCGGCGGCCTTTTCGTGGCGCAGTACTGTCGTGGTTCTGCGTCGCCCGGCTTCTACAAAGGTGAGCGAGTATGGATGACCACGGACGCACCCCTTCCACTAACCAGCCAATCCTTTACGTGCTCGATACCAACGTATTGATTCATGATCCAAACGCACTGCTGAATTTCGAAGAACACCACGTCGCCATCCCCATGACGGTTCTGGAGGAACTGGACAAACTCAAGGCCGGTAAACATTCGGTTGCTGCCGAGTGCCGCCAGGCCATCCGCCTGATCGACAAGACCCTCGGCGAGGCTAACCCTGAAGAAGTTGAAAAGGGCGTGCCGATCGACCGCGGGACCGGTGTTTTCAAAGGTTTTCTGTCGATTTTGATGAGCAAACGCGAGGAACCCAACAGCCTGCTCCCCGAACACCTCAACGACAACATCATCATCAACCAATTGATCGACCTGCATGCGCGCAACAAGGACTTGAGCGTTGTGCTGGTGACCAAAGACATCAACATGCGCCTCAAGGCCCGCGCCTGCGGCATTGCGGCCGAGGATTACAGCACCGACCAGCTGGTCGACGACGTTTCGCTGTTGTCGCGTGGCTACCACGACATGACCGGTTCGTTCTGGGACCGCGTCAACAAGGTCGACACCCGTCAGGAGCGTGGCCGTACCTGGCACCGCGTACAGCTCAATGAAATGCTGCCTGCGGTTCATATCAACGAGTTTATTGTCGATGAACAGGGCTTCGTGGGCTGGATCAAGGGCGTCAAGAACGACGAACTGCTGATTCTGGACATGCATCAGGAGCCACTGCTGCATCAGGAAGCCTGGGGCCTGAAACCGCGTGATATCTATCAGGGGCTGGCGTTGTTCGCACTGCTTGACCCGGATATTCACCTGGTCAACCTGTCCGGTGCCGCGGGTTCGGGTAAAACCATTCTGGCGTTGGCCGCTGCCATCGAGCAGACCATGGTCACCAAGCGCTACCGGCGCATCATCGCTACCCGCAGTGTTCAGGGCCTGGATCAGGAGATTGGCTTCCTGCCCGGCACCGAGGCGGAAAAGATGGAGCCTTGGCTCGGCGCGATCACCGACAACCTTGAAGCGCTGCACATGGATGATGAAAACACTCACGGCAGTGTCGACTACATCCTCAGCAAGGTGCCGTTGCAGTTCAAATCCCTCAACTACATTCGAGGTCGCAGCTTCCAGCAAAGCCTGATCCTGATCGATGAATGCCAGAACCTGACCCCGCACCAGATGAAGACCATCATCACCCGTGCCGGTGCCGGTTCCAAAGTGGTCTGCCTGGGCAACCTGGCGCAGATCGACACCCCTTATCTGTCAGCCACCAGTTCCGGGCTGACCTACCTGACGGAGCGCTTCAAGGACTTCCCGAACGGCGTGCACATCACCCTGCAAGGCGTGCCACGCTCGATACTGGCCGAATACGCGGAGAGTCATTTGTAAATCAGATGCATGCGGGGAGCCCATGTGTGAATGGGTTCCTTGCTTGCAGCTCACGGCTTGTAGCGTGTAACTGCCACTCCCTCTACACTTCTTGCTTCTGCCAAGGAGTAACGTTGTGCTCACTCATCTCGATTCCCAGGGTCGCGCCAATATGGTCGATGTCACGGATAAAGCCGTGACGTCCCGTGAGGCGGTGGCCGAAGCAGTGGTGCGCATGCTGCCCACCACGCTGCAAATGATTGTCAGCGGCGGTCATCCCAAGGGGGATGTATTTGCCGTTGCGCGTATCGCCGGTATTCAGGCGGCAAAGAAAACCAGTGATCTGATCCCGCTCTGCCATCCATTGATGCTCACCAGCATCAAGGTTCACCTCGCCGCTGACGGCGATGATGCGGTGCGTATTACTGCGAGCTGCAAGCTGGCCGGGCAGACCGGTGTGGAGATGGAAGCCCTGACCGCTGCCAGCGTTGCGGCGCTGACTATTTACGATATGTGCAAGGCGGTTGATCGCGGCATGGTCATCGAGTCGGTTCGGCTGCTGGAAAAGCTCGGCGGCAAGAGCGGTCACTTCATTGCCGATCAGGCACAGGTCTCGTCATGAAGGTACAGGTTCAGTATTTTGCCCGTTACCGTGAAGTCCTTGGCCTGGACAGCGAGTCTGTCGAAGGCACGTTCGACACGCTGGATGCACTGCGCCAAACGCTGTTGCAGCGTGGCGAGGCCTGGCAGGTCCTTGCCGAGCAGAACCTGATGTGTGCCCGCAACCAGGAGCTTTGCAAGCCGACCGAGCCGCTGTCTGATGGTGATGAAGTCGCGTTCTTTCCGCCCGTGACCGGAGGCTGAATATGACCATTCGTGTTCAGGCTGCGGCGTTCGACCCCGGCACTGAAGTCAACGCGCTGCATGCTGCCAACCTCGGCATCGGCGCGGTGGTCAGTTTTGTCGGCTATGTGCGGGATTTCAACGAAGGGCGTGAAGTGTCCGGCATGTTTCTGGAGCACTATCCGGGCATGACCGAAAAGGCACTGGCAAAAATCGTTACCGAGGCCGAACAGCGCTGGCCGTTGCTGCGCGTTGATGTGCTGCATCGGGTAGGGGCGCTGGAGCCCGGCGAGCCGATAGTATTCGTGGGCGTTGCCAGCGCTCACCGGCAGGCAGCGTTCGAAGCCTGCGATTTCGTCATGGACTACCTCAAGACCCGCGCGCCGTTCTGGAAGAAGGAAAAGACTTCCGAGGGACCGCAGTGGGTTGAAGGCCGCGATAGCGATCAGGCAGCAGCCCGGCGCTGGTAGTCGTGGGTCGTTGCGCCCATCTTTTTTGCCTGAACGTCTGACCTTCCGCTTTTGATATCGTCTATTTGCATCTTTCTCGGTACAGAAAGATGGCTTCGGGCTATCATGCGCGGCCGCGAAGAAGCGGCCTATTTGCTTTGCCCAATCCTATTCAATAACTGTCCGAACGTGATCGCGTTTTGCGAGCCACGTTGCGGACAGTTTTTCGTAAACGCTCGGAGCAGAATGTGAAGAAACTTCAGCAGTTTTTGGTTTCAGGGATGACGACAGCGGCTTTATTGCTGGTTGCTGGTTGTGCAACGGAAAGCTCGCGGGCGCTGCCTGTGACAAAGGTTGAAAGTGCTGGAGTTGCCTATGCCGGTGCGCGCTACCCGGTTGCGGTCGGCAAGTTCGATAACCGCTCCAGCTATATGCGCGGGATCTTTTCCGATGGCGTCGATCGTCTTGGCGGTCAAGCCAAGACCATCCTGATCACCCACATGCAGCAAACCAACCGGTTCAATGTGCTGGATCGCGACAACATGGAGGAGATCAAGCAGGAGGCGGCTATCAAATCCACCGCTCAGCGCTTGAAAGGTGCTGACTATGTAGTGACCGGTGACGTGACGGAGTTCGGTCGCAAAGAAGTCGGCGATCAGCAACTGTTCGGCCTGCTGGGCCGCGGCAAATCCCAGATTGCCTACGCGAAAGTCGCGTTGAACATCGTCAATATCAGCACCTCGGAAGTGGTGTACTCGACTCAGGGCGCAGGCGAGTTCGAGCTTTCCAACCGTGAAGTCGTCGGCTTTGGCGGCACCGCCAGTTATGACTCGACACTCAACGGCAAGGTTCTGGACCTGGCCATGCGCGAAGCCGTCAACAACATGGTGCGTGCGCTCGACAGCGGTGCCTGGAAACCGACTGCCAACTGATATTTCAAAAGGGAATTTGTGGTGTTCATGAATCGTTTTAATGTTTCGTTGCGCAGTGTCGCAATGCTTTTAGTCGCCGGCGCGTGCCTGACGGGCTGTGTCCAACAGCCGAAAACCTTGTACCAGTGGGGCAGTTACCAGCCTGAGGTGTACGAGTATTTCAAAGGCGAGTCCAAGGAAGCCCAGGTCGCCAAGCTCGAAGAAGACCTGCAGAAAATCCGCTCTACCAACGCGACGCCGCCACCGGGCTACCATGCTCAGTTGGGCATGCTATACGGCAGCATTGGCAAGGATGACCAGATGGTTCAGGAGTTGCGCACGGAAAAGGCACTGTTTCCCGAGTCGGCCACTTATATGGACTTCCTGCTCAAGAACGCCCACGCAGGAGTCGTCAAATGAACCTCGCTCATCTGAAAGTTGCTGTAAGCCTGTTTGCCGTTGCCCTGCTGTCGGGTTGTGTTACCCCGCCGACGGTGGACTACTCGGCCTTCAAGGAAAGCAAACCGCGTTCGATTCTGGTACTGCCGCCGGTCAACGAATCGCCTGACGTCAAGGCGACGTACAGCACCTTCTCGCAGGTGACCTACCCGCTGGCCGAGTCGGGCTACTACGTGTTGCCAGTGGCGCTGGTTGACGAGACGTTTCGCAATAACGGCCTGACCAACGCCAATGATATTCAGGCGACATCGCCCGCCAAGCTGCGTGAGATCTTCGGAGCCGACGCCGCGATGTACATCACGGTCAAGCAATACGGCACCAGTTACGTGGTCATCAATAGCCAGACCGTCGTGACGGTCACGGCAAAGCTGGTTGATCTGCGCACCGGTACTGCGCTGTGGACGGGTACCGCGTCGGCGTCCAGTGAAGAGGGCGGCAACAATAGCGGTGGCGGTCTGGTGGGTATGCTGATTACCGCGGCGGTCAAGCAGATCATCAACAGTTCGACCGATGCCGGTCATCCCATCGCCGGGATAGCCAGCAACCGACTGCTCACTGCTGGTCGGCCGGCGGGCCTGCTTTATGGTCCACGTTCGCCGAAGTACGGTACTGACTGATTCTCACGCTGCTGATTTCCGGCAGGCACAAAAAAAGCGCAGCCCCGTAAGGGCTGCGCTTTTTTGTTGGCCACATGTATCAGGTCGTTTGCCGCACTACTGCTCTGAGCAGGTGAGTCGGTGGTGTTTCACAGCTGATCTTGCGACCCAGCTTCTCTTCGATGGCGGGCAACTGGTAGGAGTCGTCTTCGCCAGCGAAGCTGATGGAGACGCCATCGGCACCTGCGCGACCGGTACGGCCGATGCGGTGCACGTAGTCGTCCGGTACCTCTGGCAGGGTGAAGTTGATCACGTGGCTGATGCCGTCAATGTGGATACCACGACCGGCCACATCGGTGGCGACCAGTACGCGGATCTTGCCTTCGCGGAAGCCTTCAAGGGTCTTGATGCGCTTGTGCTGCGGCACATCGCCCGACAGTTGCGCGGCATTGACACCGTCGCGTACCAAGCGCTCTTCGATGCGTCGCACCTCGTCCTTGCGGTTGGCAAAGACCATCACCCGTTCCCAACCGTTGTCGGTGACCAGGTTGTAGAGCAGCTTGTACTTGTCGGCACCGGCAACGGCATAGATATGCTGCTCGACGTTGTCACTGGCGACGTTCAACGATTCGATTTCGACGATGGAAGGGTCCGTCGTCCACTGTTTGGCGAGGTTCATCACGTCTTCGGTGAAGGTCGCGGAGAACAGCAGCGTCTGGCGTTCACCCTTGTGCGGGGTTTGGCGAATGATCTGACGCACCTGCGGGATGAAACCCATATCGAGCATGCGGTCGGCTTCGTCCAGAACCATCACTTCGACCATGTCCAGATGCACTTCGCCTCGCTGGTTGAAGTCCAGCAGGCGGCCAGGCGTGGCCACCAGAATATCGCAGTGCCGTGCTTCAAGTTGTTTGAGCTGCTTGTCGAAATCCATGCCACCGACGAACGTCATGACGTTCAGGTTGGTGTATTTGGTCAGGTCGGCGGCGTCCTTGGCGATCTGCACCACCAGTTCGCGAGTGGGCGCAATGATCAGCGCGCGGGGCTCACCCATGTAGCGTTCGGCTGGCGGTGGCGTCTGGGTCAGTTGCTCGATGATCGAGATCAGGAACGCAGCGGTCTTGCCGGTACCGGTCTGGGCGCGACCGATCGCGTCCTTGCCTTTGAGCGTGAAGCCCAGCACGCCCGCTTGAATCGGTGTGCAGTAGGGGAAACCAAGGTCCTGAATCGCGTGCATCAGTTCAGGCGCAAGGTTGAAATCGTGGAAGCGGGTCTTGCCTTCCTGCGGTTCGACGATGAAATCTTCGAGTTTCCATGCTGGCGCAGGCGGTTTTGCCACGCGCTCACGACGCGGGCGCTCGGCTCTTGGCTTGTCGGTGCGCGGTGCTCTGGCTTTGGAGGGCTCGTTGACGGTGTCCGAAAGCTGAGTCTGGGCATGATCCGGTGTGTCGCCTGCGGCAGCGGGGGAGGCGGGAATAAAGGCTGTCGGACCAGGCGCGCGCTGCTCAGCCTCACTTTTACCGAACATCTTTTTAAGTGCTTTGAGCACGGTCATCTCATCAATTGGTTAAGGAATGTACGCCGAGCAGTGTAAAGCAAGAACCGTGCTCGGCGTAGTGCCATCCGTGGCGAGCTACAAAAGCGGTCAGTTGCAGGCGGGCCCAGGGCGCTTCAGCGCAGCTTGTCAGCCAGCCAGACGCCGATGTCACGGATTTCCTCCGGTAACACTTGATGCCCCATTGGGTACTCTTGCCATTGCGCGGTTACACCCTGAGCCTTGAGGTGCTCGTACACCGTCCGGCCCATGGGGTTGTGTACCACTTCGTCATGCTGGCCATGCAGGCAGTAGGCAGGAATGCGCTGTTGGCTGGCTGAAAGTGTCATCTCATTGCTGAATGTCGGGGCATAAGTGGACAGCGCGAGTACACCGCCCAGCGGACCCTGCCAGCGTCTATAGCCTGCGTGTAACACCACCGCGCCGCCCTGGGAAAAGCCTGCCAGAAATATCCGTGACGGGTCGATGCCGCTGTCGCGTTGTTGCTCGATCAGGTCCAGCACCTTCTGTGCCGAGGCTTCCATCTGATCGTGATCAATGGCGCGGGCCTCGGAACTCATGGCCTTGATGTCGTACCAGCTTGGCATTTCATAGCCGCCATTGACCGTTACGGCGCGTGTCGGTGCCTGAGGCAGGACGAAACGTGTGGTCGTCAGCGACTCCTGCAGCATCTCGGCGACCGGAAGAAAATCATAGCGGTCGGCGCCCAACCCGTGCAGCCAGATAACGCAGGCATCCGCTGTGCCTGAAGGTTGGATGATCAAAGGTTCGCTCATGTCTGCTCCATTTGTGTGCGCTGGCTCATTTAGAGCGCATTAATAGGGTGCGCGGTTAGATTAAAAATGAAAGAAGATGTCGCAAGATTACAAGTTTTTGTCTTGACCTGTCGCTAATTCGACATAGCCAGCATGCTGGTACGGGCTTTGCTACAGCAGGACTGGAGTCGAGGCGCTCTCATCGTTCGGTAACACTATAAGGCTATTACTTATAGCGATCGAAAAGCAGCTCGGGAGTCCATGCGTCAGGATTCGCGGCACGATTCAACCTGTACCGCTCTGGTCCGGGAAAATCATGGGGTTTCAGTCCACGGGGCCGATTCTGAATGATGAAGACGAATGACGGGATGATCCCGCAGACGATTCGTGATTCAGGCCCAGCGTTGCATGACCCAAAAATAAGCCAGCACGGGTCATTAGCGCCTCACAAAGGTGCGACGCGACTTAAACACCTACACAACAAAGAGCAAACTGGAGGTTTTTGAATGAAGATGTTGAAATCCACCCTGGCTGTCGTCACCGCCCTGGCCGCATTTGGTGTAACCGGGGCTGCCAACGCCGGTGCCACCCTTGACGCTATTCAGAAGAAAGGTTTTGTTCAGTGCGGCGTCAGCGATGGCCTGCCAGGGTTCTCCGTTCCGGACTCCACCGGCAAGATCACCGGTATTGACGCTGATGTCTGCCGCGCAGTAGCCGCCGCAGTATTCGGCGACGCCACCAAGGTCAAGTTCAGCCAGTTGAACGCCAAGGAGCGCTTCACTGCACTGCAATCCGGCGAGATCGACATCCTTTCGCGTAACACCACCTGGACCAGCTCCCGTGATGCGGGCATGGGCCTGGTGTTCACCGGCGTAACTTACTACGACGGTATCGGCTTCCTGGTAAACAACAAGCTGGGCGTCAAAAGCGCCAAGGAACTGGACGGTGCAACCATCTGCATCCAGGCCGGTACCACTACCGAGCTGAACGTCTCCGACTACTTCCGTTCGAACGGCCTGAAATACACCCCGATCACCTTCGACACCTCCGACGAAAGCGCCAAGTCGCTGGAAGGCGGTCGTTGCGACGTACTGACTTCCGACCAGTCGCAACTCTACGCACAGCGCAGCAAGCTGGCCAAGCCGGACGATTACATCGTTCTGCCTGAAGTGATCTCCAAGGAGCCGCTGGGTCCTGTCGTGCGTAAAGGCGACGAAGACTGGTTCTCGATCGTTCGCTGGACCCTGTTCGCCATGCTCAACGCCGAGGAAGCCAAAATCACTTCCAAGAACGTTGAAGCTGAAGCCAAGTCGACCAAGAACCCTGACGTAGCCCGTATGCTGGGTGCCGACGGTACTTACGGCAAGGACCTCAAGCTGCCGAAAGACTGGGTCGTGCAGATCGTCAAGCAGGTCGGTAACTACGGCGAAGTGTTCGAACGCAACCTGGGCGAAGGTACCCCGCTGAAAATCAAGCGCGGCCAGAACGCTCTGTGGAATGCCGGCGGCATTCAGTACGCTCCACCTATTCGTTGATTGACCCGGCGCCCGACAGGCTTCCCAGCCTGTCGGGCGTTGTTCTGTTGGATTTTTCCTGGGGCATTTCATGGAAAAGCAAATCGTCGCACCCAAGCAAAAGCTCTCTCTGAGCGATCCGAAAGTGCGCGCGTGGTTATTTCAGATCATCACTGTCGTGGCGGTGATCGCGTTGGGCTGGTTCATCTTCGACAATACCCAGACCAACTTGCAACACCGTGGTATTACCTCGGGTTTCGGTTTTCTTGAGAACAGTGCCGGTTTCGGTATTGCTCAACACCTGATCGACTACAGCGAAGCGGACAGTTATGCCCGCGTATTCGTCATCGGCTTGCTGAATACCTTGCTGGTGTCGGTCATCGGTATTGTCCTGGCGACCTTGCTGGGCTTTGTCATTGGTGTCGCTCGCTTGTCTCCGAACTGGATGATCAGCAAGCTGGCAACTGTTTATGTCGAAGTCTTCCGCAACATTCCGCCACTGCTGCAGATCCTCTTCTGGTACACCGCCGTATTCCTCACGCTGCCTGGTCCGCGTCAGGCGCATGGTTATCTGGACATGTTCTTCGTCAGCAGCCGCGGGCTCAATATGCCCAGAGCGTTGCCGGCCGAAGGTGCATGGGCGTTCCTGATCAGCATCGTGGTTGCCGTGATTGCGATCGTGATGATGGTGCGCTGGGCCAACAAGCGCTTCGAAGCCACTGGTCAGCCGTTTCACAAGTTCTGGGTCGGTCTGGCGTTATTGCTGGTGATCCCGGGCCTGAGCATGCTGGTCTTCGGCAGCCCGGTGCATTGGGAACTGCCGCAACTGAAGGGCTTCAACTTCACCGGTGGCTGGGTGCTGATCCCGGAACTGATCTCCCTGACCCTGGCACTGACCATCTACACGGCGGCGTTCATCGCTGAAATCGTGCGTTCGGGCATCAAGTCGGTCAGTCACGGTCAGACCGAAGCTGCCCGCTCGCTGGGGCTGCGCCCCGGGCCGACGCTGCGCAAGGTCATCATTCCGCAGGCGCTGCGAGTGATCATTCCACCGTTGACCAGTCAGTTCCTGAACCTGGCGAAGAACTCTTCGCTGGCAGCAGCCATCGGTTATCCGGAAATGGTTTCCCTGTTCGCCGGTACGGTGCTCAACCAGACCGGACAGGCCATTGAAGTCATTGCCATCACCATGAGTGTGTACCTGGCGATCAGTATCAGCATTTCCCTGCTGATGAACTGGTACAACAAGCGCATTGCGCTGATCGAGCGGTGAGGAAACGCGCATGACGACTCATACTTTCAAACCTGATATGCCACCACCGGGCAAAGTGTTCGGCCCGATGGCGTGGATGCGGCAGAACCTGTTCTCCAGCTGGATCAACACCCTGCTGACCCTGTTCTCGCTCTACCTGATCTATCTGGTCGTTCCGCCGATCATCAGTTGGGCTCTGCTGGACGCCAACTGGGTCGGCACGACCAAGGAAGACTGCACCAAGGCGGGCGCCTGCTGGGTGTTCATCGAGCAGCGCTTCGGCCAGTTCATGTACGGCTACTTCCCCAATGAGCTGCGCTGGCGGGTCGACCTGACCGCCGTCCTGGCGATTGTCGGTGCTGCGCCGCTGTTCATTTCGAAGTTTCAGCGCAAGGCTGTCTACGGTATTGCCTTTCTGGTGATTTACCCGATTGTCGCCTTCTACCTGCTGCACGGCGGTGCTTTTGGTCTGACCAACGTACCGACCAGCCAGTGGGGCGGCCTGATGCTGACCCTGGTGATTGCCACCGTGGGTATCGTCGGTGCCTTGCCGCTGGGTATTTTGCTGGCGCTCGGCCGTCGCTCCAACATGCCGGCTGTGCGTGTGGTGTGCGTCACGTTCATCGAGTTCTGGCGCGGCGTGCCGCTGATCACCGTGCTGTTCATGTCGTCGGTGATGCTGCCGCTGTTCATGCCCGAAGGGATGAACTTCGACAAACTGCTACGGGCGCTGATCGGCGTGATTCTGTTCCAGTCGGCGTACATCGCCGAAGTGGTACGCGGCGGCATGCAGGCCATCCCCAAGGGCCAGTACGAAGCATCCGCGGCCATGGGCCTGGGTTACTGGCGCAGCATGGGGCTGGTGATTTTGCCGCAGGCGTTGAAGATGGTCATTCCCGGCATCGTCAACACCTTCATTGCCTTGTTCAAAGACACCAGTCTGGTGATCATTATCGGCCTGTTCGACCTGCTCAACAGCGTCAAGCAAGCCACCGCCGACCCGGCATGGCTGGGTATGGCCACTGAAGGCTATGTCTTCGCGGCCCTGGTGTTCTGGATCTTCTGTTTCGGTATGTCCCGCTATTCCATGCATTTGGAACGTAAGCTGGACACAGGCCACAAGCGTTAGGAGTTTTGTGATGAGTGAAGTTATCAATAAGCCTCTGGGCGCTGAAGGCATGATCCGCATGGAGGGCGTCCACAAGTGGTACGGCCAGTTCCATGTACTCAAGGACATCAACCTGAACGTGCGTCAGGGCGAACGTATCGTACTGTGCGGCCCATCGGGCTCGGGCAAATCGACCACCATTCGTTGCCTCAACCGTCTGGAAGAGCACCAGCAGGGTCGTATCATCGTTGATGGCACCGAACTGACTTCCGACCTGAAGCAGATCGAGACCATCCGCCGTGAAGTCGGCATGGTGTTTCAGCATTTCAACCTGTTCCCGCACCTGACCATCCTGCAGAACTGCACGCTGGCACCGATGTGGGTACGCAACATGCCGAAAAAGAAAGCCGAAGAAATCGCCATGCATTATCTGGAGCGTGTGCGTATTCCGGAGCAGGCCCACAAGTTTCCGGGTCAGCTTTCCGGTGGTCAGCAGCAGCGTGTAGCGATTGCCCGTGCCTTGTGCATGAAGCCGAAAATCATGCTGTTCGATGAGCCGACTTCGGCGCTTGACCCGGAAATGGTCAAGGAAGTGCTCGACACCATGGTTGGCCTGGCAGAAGAAGGCATGACCATGCTGTGCGTGACTCACGAGATGGGCTTTGCCCGCACCGTGGCGAACCGGGTGATCTTCATGGACAAAGGCGAAATCGTCGAACAGGCCGCGCCGAACGACTTCTTCGACAACCCGCAAAGCGATCGTACCAAGCTGTTCCTCAGTCAGATCATTCACTGAGTCAGTAGCTGCTCCACGGAAAACCGGGCCAAGCGCCCGGTTTTTTTTCGCCTGCATTTGCCATGCATCTTGTATGCAATTCTGGCTGAACCTTGTATTCGCGATGATTCTCCAACAGGATACCGCCCCCCTGAAAAGGGTCGACATACCTGATTACCGAGAAACCGATGACTGCCAAGGCTCAATCCAGCCCCCAACCGATTACCGATCAAGCCCATCCTGTTCTGAAGCGCCCCTGGCTGTTGCTGCTGGGGCTGGTGCTGGTCGCCCTCAACCTGCGCCCCGCGTTATCCAGCGTTGCGCCGTTGCTTAACGAGGTGTCCGCAAGCCTTGGGATGTCGGCTGCCGAAGCGGGTTTGCTGACCACCTTGCCGGTTTTGTGTCTGGGCCTGTTCGCGCCATTGGCACCGATTCTTGCCCGGCGTTTTGGCAGTGAACGGGTGGTTTTGGTGGTGCTCCTGACACTGGCGTCGGGTCTGGCAGTACGCAGCCTGTTCGGCGAAGTCGGCCTGTTTACCGGCAGCCTGCTGGCGGGCGCGAGCATCGGGATCATCGGCGTATTGTTGCCCGGTATCGTCAAGCGCGATTTCCCGCACAAGGCCGGGGCCATGACCGGTGTCTACACCATGGCGCTGTGCCTGGGCGCTGCGATTGCAGCCGGTTCGACGGTGCCGCTGAGCCAGTACGTCGGCGACAGCTGGCAAATAGGTCTGGGTTTCTGGCTGATTCCGGCGTTGATTGCGGCGCTGTTCTGGTTTCCACAAGCACGTGAAATGCATGGCTCACATCGCGATGTCTATCGAGTTCGCGGTCTGTTGCGTGACCCGCTGGCGTGGCAGGTCACGCTGTATATGGGCCTGCAATCGTCGCTGTCGTACATTGTCTTCGGCTGGCTGCCCTCGATTCTCATCGGTCGCGGCCTGACGCCGACCCAGGCCGGTCTGCTGCTGTCCGGCTCGATCATCGCGCAAGTCATCAGCGCCCTGGCGGTGCCCTATCTGGCCACACGCGGCAAGGATCAGCGTCTGGCGATCATGCTGGTCATGTCGCTCACACTGACCGGGCTGTTCGGCTGCCTGTACGCTCCGCTCGGCGGACTGTGGGGCTGGGCCATCCTGCTGGGGATCGGGCAGGGCGGCACGTTCAGCCTGGCGCTGGCCTTGATCGTCCTGCGCTCGCGCGACTCACATGTCGCCGCCAACCTGTCGAGCATGGCGCAAGGCTTTGGCTACACCATCGCCTCGACCGGGCCATTTGCCGTGGGCGTGGTTCACGACATGACCGGTAGCTGGAACGCGATTGGCTGGATCTTCGCAGTGCTGGGGCTGGGTGCCATCATCGCGGGCATGGGTGCCGGTCGGGCGCTGCAGGTGCAGGTGAACAGCGAGAAGGTATAAGGCCATCAATCTCTCGCCATTTTTCTCCGCGCCGCTTATCGTGCACGCATAATTCGCCAAGGGATGTGCACGCATGAACTACGAGGAACAAAGTCAGGCCAACAGCGCACTGATCACTCGCTTTTACGAAGCGTTCGCGCAACTCGATGCAGAGGCGATGAGCGCTTGTTACACCGAGGACGTGCTGTTCAGCGACCCGGCATTTGGTGAGTTGCGTGGGCCTCAGGTAGGTGACATGTGGCGCATGCTGACTTCCCGGGCGAAAAATTTCTCGGTGGTCTTCGATCAGGTGCGTGCCGATGACCGCGCGGGCACTGCGCATTGGGTGGCGACCTATCTGTTCAGTCAGACCGGGCGCACGGTGGTCAACGATATTCAGGCCCGTTTCATGTTTCGTGATGGGAAGATCTGCGAGCATCACGATCACTTCGATATGTGGCGCTGGTCGCGTCAGGCACTGGGTTTGAAAGGCCTGCTGCTGGGCTGGACGCCTTTGGTACGCAATGCCGTCAGGGCTCAGGCGCTCAAGGGCCTGAAGACCTTTTCAGAGAATCGCCGTGCCTGAGGTTGCCAGCACCGCGAGTGCGCCGACTTCCGAACAGGCGGTCGGCAAACCCTGGTTTGTCTATCTGGTGCGCGCTGCCAACGGCTCGCTGTACTGTGGCATCAGTGATGATCCGCAGCGCCGATTCGCTATGCACAAGAGCGGCAAGGGCGCGCGCTTTTTCTCTTCCAGCCCGGCAATGGCGCTGGTCTACGTCGAACAGTGGCCCAGCAAGGGTGAGGCGTTGCGTCAGGAGCGGCTGATCAAGAAACTCAGAAAAAGCGCCAAAGAGGCACTGGCAGCCAGTTACGCCTGACCCCCGATCCATGAGCGTGATGTCGTGCCATCAGCTTGAGTCTGTGGGCGGGCAGGGTACTGCGGGTTAAGCTGTGTGCTTCCCGAGTGCGCAGAGGCTGAACATGTCCGAGTTGATTCTTCACCATTACCCCACGTCACTGTTTGCCGAAAAAGCCCGCCTGATGCTGGGTTTCAAAGGCCTCACATGGCGCTCGGTGACTATCCCGTCGATCATGCCCAAGCCCGACCTGACCGCGCTGACAGGCGGTTATCGCAGGACGCCCGTGTTGCAGGCTGGCGCAGATATCTACTGTGACACGGCATTGATGGCACGCCGCCTTGAGCAGGAAAAGGCTTCGCCAGCGTTTTATCCGCAAGGTCAGGAGTTTTCGGTTGCCGGTCTGGCCGCCTGGGCGGATTCGGTGCTGTTCCTGCATGCCGTGAGCCTGGTGTTTCAGCCTGAATCTATGGCTGTACGATTTGCCAAAGTGCCGCCAGACGCTGCCAAGGCGTTCATTGCTGACCGTTCCACGCTGTTCAACGGTGGTACGGCTTCACGCCCGCCTGTCGAGCAGGTCAAGCATCAATGGCCCACGCTGATGTCACGCCTGGAGTTGCAGCTGTCGCGCGGTGGTGATTTTCTGTTTGGCGTACCTTCGATTGCCGATTTTTCGGTTGCCCATACGCTGTGGTTTCTCAAGCAAACGCCAGTGACTGCGCCCTTTGTCGATGATTATCCGGGTGTCAGTGCCTGGCTTGATCGCGTTCTGGGGTTTGGGCATGGCACGTTCAGCGACCTGAGTTCGGCTGATGCCATTGAAGTCGCCAGAAATGCAACGCCTGCGCCACTGCCCGACGAAGTCTTTGTTGATCCGAATGGCTTCAAGGCGGGCGACGAGGTCGCTGTCTCGGCAGTCGACTATGGCGTCGAGGCGGTTGAGGGTGAACTGATCTTTACCGGGCGCGAAGAGTTGATCCTGCGCCGCGAAGATGAACGCGCTGGCGTCGTGCATGTGCACTTCCCGAGAATGGGATTCCGGGTCGAGAAGCGCTGAAGGTTACGAAGCTCTGTGTTGCATGCCGTAATCTCGATTATCGTGCGACGCTCTGCGTCGCATGCCGTTCTGGACGCTCTGCGTCCTCTCTTGAGTGTGCAATGCGGCACAGATCTGTGACGCGGAGCGTCACGCAAGGCATTCCCACGCCGGAGCGTGAGGAACATAATCTCGACTATCGTGCGGCGCCACGCCGACATGCCGTAATCTCGATTATCGTGCGACGCTCTGCGTCGCATGCCGTTCTGGACGCTCTGCGTCCTCTCTTGAGTGTGCAATGCGGCACAGATCTGTGACGCGGAGCGTCACGCAAGGCATTCCCACGCTGGAGCGTGAGGAACGATAATCTCGACTATCGTGCGGCGCCACGCCGACATGCCGTAATCTCGATTATCGTGCGACGCTCTGCGTTGCACGCCGTTCTGGACGCTCTGCGTCCTCTCTTGAGTGTGCAGTGCGGCAAAGATCTGTGACGCGGAGCGTCACGCAAGGCATTCCCACGCTGGAGCGTGAGGAACGATAATCTCGACTATCGTGCGGCGCCACGCCGACATGCCGTAATCTCGATTATCGTGCGACGCTCTGCGTTGCACGCCGTTCTGGACGCTCTGCGTCCTCTCTTGAGTGTGCAGTGCGGCAAAGATCTGTGACGCGGAGCGTCACGCAAGGCATTCCCACGCTGGAGCGTGAGGAACGATAATCTCGACTATCGTGCGGCGCCACGCCGACATGCCGTAATCTCGATTATCGTGCGACGCTCTGCGTCGCATGCCGTTCTGGACGCTCTGCGTCCTCTCTTGAGTGTGTAATGCGGCACAGATCTGGGAAGCGGAGCTTTGGCACGGTATTCCAGGCTATTTCAATGCTGCCAGTATCTGATCCGGGTCGAATCCCCGGATCAAGGTGCCGTTGACGTCGATCAGCGGTATGCCTCTGCCACCCAGTGCTTCGTAGGCCTTGCGGCCTTCTTCGGACTTCTCGATGTCGAACTCCTGATACGCAATCCCTTTGCTGTCGAGAAAGCGCCGCGTCTGTTTGCAGTAGCCACACCAGTCAGTGGCGTACATCACCACTTTCGCCTGGCTGTAGCTCTGCGCAACGCTTGCTGGCGGCGGGTTGACGAAGTTCTCGATCTTGCCCCAGTTCTGATAAACCACCACAACCAGCATGATCAGCGCGAACTTCTTGAGGGTGCGTATCAGCATGTCGGTTACCGTCGCTTCAACTGATCGGTCAGTTGGGTCGGCAGCCCCTTGATGATCAGGGTGCCTGCGCTTTCGTCATACTCGATCTTGTCGCCCAGAAGGTGAGCTTCGAAGCTGATCGACAGTCCTTCGGCGCGTCCCGTGAAACGGCGGAACTGGTTGAGGGTGCGCTTATCCGCCGGTATTTCCGGGGACAGGCCGTAATCCTTGTTGCGGATGTGATCGTAAAACGCGCGCGGACGATCTTCGTCGATCAGTTCGGACAGTTCTTCCAGGCCCATCGGCTCGCCCATCTTGCTCTGGCTGCTGGCGTAATCGACCAGGGTCTTGGTCTTATCGCGGGCTGACTCCTCCGGCAGGTCTTCACTTTCGACAAAGTCACTGAAGGCCTTGAGCAGGGTGCGTGTTTCACCAGGGCCATCAACGCCTTCCTGGCAGCCGATGAAGTCGCGAAAGTACTCGGAAACCTTCTTGCCGTTCTTGCCCTTGATGAACGAAATGTATTGCTTGGACTGTTTGTTGTTCTGCCATTCCGACAGGTTGATTCGCGCAGCAAGGTGCAACTGGCCCAGGTCCAGGTGGCGTGAAGGGGTGACGTCCAGCTCGGCATTCACTGCCACGCCTTCACTGTGGTGCAGCAGGGCGATGGCCAGGTAGTCGGTCATGCCTTGCTGATAATGGGCAAACAGCACGTGGCCACCGACGGAAAGATTGGATTCTTCCATCAGCTTCTGCAGATGCTCGACCGCCGTGCGCGAGAACGCGGTGAAGTCGTTGCCACCGTCCAGATACTCTTTCAGCCAGCCGCTGAACGGGTGTGCGCCGGATTCTGGATGGAACAGGCCCCATGCCTTGCCTTGTTTGGCGTTGTAGCTCTCGTTGAGGTCGGCCAGCATGTTCTCGATGGCCTGGGACTCAGCGAGTTCGGAGTCGCGTGCATGGAGAACAGCGGGCGTACCGTCGGGTTTTTTATCGATCAGGTGGACGATGCAATGACGGATCGGCATGGGCTTCTCGGCTGAAAAAGGTGAAGAGCGTGCAGCTCGTTGCAAGACGGCAAGTGTAACGCACGCGTGCGCCTGATGGCCCGGGGCAGGCTGGTTTTCGCCTGCAGCGAGTGTTTGCTGGGTGTTTTTTGTGCAATTAGCATTAAAACCTGACCAAAAGGATAGGTAGAGGCGGATATTTGTCCGGCTCTGTGCTAGTTTTGCGCGGTCTTGCGCACTTAGCGCGTCAAGCATGCAGTTAGCGCACACGTAGGTCGAACCATTGCCCGGTTTCAGTATCTACACTTTCGCGATTAATCGTGGCTGCTAGCGGGTGGCCAGGTTCATTGCCTGGCCACGGGCCGACGTTGCACTCTGCAATCCAAATGAATTTGATAGGGAAGGAACACCACCATGGCTCTTACTAAAGACCAATTGATCGCCGATATCGCTGAAGCTATCGACGCGCCAAAAACTACCGCGCGTAATGCTCTTGAGCAATTGGGCCAAATTGTTGCCGACCAATTGGAAAACGGCGTGGAAATCACTTTGCCAGGTATCGGCAAACTGAAAGTTGCAGAGCGTCCGGCTCGCACTGGCCGCAACCCTTCGACTGGCGCTGCCATCGAAATCGCTGCCAAGAAAGTTATCAAGTTCGTACCAGCCAAAGTGCTGACCGACTCGATCAACAAGTAAGCAACCGCTTGCTGTGAAAAAGCCGTGCACCGGTTAACCGGGCACGGCTT
>NZ_LKEK01000073.1:0-43211 GCF_001466905.1 Pseudomonas sp. ICMP 3272 | reverse complement strand
CGCTCTCGGCACCACACAGTCCGGAGACAGTCGGGGCAATCTGGATCTTGTGTTCATGCGCGCTTTGCCATTCCCGAAAAGCCGCCTGATCAGCGGCCAGTTGCATGCCCAGATCGTTGAAAACGGCCAGCGGGTCATCAAGGGCGATGAGCAGGGAACNAAAAACATCAGCACCCAGTGGTGCCCATAACGGATGTGTTTCGGCGTCTTCCGACAGCGGGCGAGCAGTGGGGATCGCCGAGTCAGCGAAACGGCCGTCGTCAGTGACATGGCCCTTGTCGATGTCCGCCACCGCCTCGGCGATACGGTTCAACGGCAGAGTGTCCGGCTCGGCCATGGTGATGCAGTAGCTGGCCAGATCCAGCGCTTTCATCCACAGCGCGCGGCTTGGGGCGCTGGAACGCATGTGCTCGCAAATTCGCCACGTCCATTGCTGCGGGGAAAAGGCGATGTGCAGTGTGTTACGTCTCGGGTAGAGCAGAAAGGGCTTGCCATCACTGGCACCGCTTCGCTGGTCACTGCCGATCTGCGCGTCCGTCCAGACGATGCGGCTCAGATGGCCGTTGTTTGCTGAAACGACATATTCATGCAGCGTCCCGGCGGTTTCGTCGAACACATAGACGTAGCCGTCATACAGCTGGCGAAGGGTGTAGCTGCGTGTTGTCAGTGTCGGCATCAGCGCCCATTTGCCCTGTTTCGGCAACGGCTTCAGTTGCTCCGGCGTGACGTCGTAGCGGGAGCGATCCAGCGCGTAGCGCACCGGCACGATGGCGACGTTGGGTCCTCTGAACGGGCAAAGGCTGGTGGCTGTCGCCGGGGTTTTGGGAAACAGTGCGGCGCGTCGTTGCTGGTGTGTGCCGTGTTTATCGGTCATGCGGGAAATTCTCTGCGCAGAAACGGGCAATTCACCCGCTGTATGCAGAAGTACATTCCAAGATGTGTGCCGAGAAGTTTTTTATCTAATAAAAACAGATAGATAAAGATTTTCTACGAAGTGATTGGTCAATGTTTAATCGAGAAACCGCGAAAAAGCGCGCAAGCTTCTGCGCATGCGTGCGAATTCTTTCATGTGTGTTGCGGCGCTTTGAATATAAAGCGCTGCCTGTGTCACCCGGACTTTGGATGCGCAAAAGTCTGCGCATCCGATACGTTGCATGACGGCGATAGCGGAGTGTTTATTGAGGGGCAGGTTTAGCTAAGGTGAGCAGGGCAACGTTGAGGGCGGTGTCGTGATGAGCTGTTCAAGTTTGATCTCGACCAACCTGACATTGTCTCGTTCGATCGTCTTGGTTTTGATCGGCTCTTTTGCGAACCCTCGCTGATGGTAGAAATCGATGGCAGGGGCATTGTTCTCCAGCACCCAGACGACAACTCTGGTGCGGCCAGCGGATTGAAAGAGAGGCATCACATAGTCGAATAGCTCTCGCCCAATACCTTGGCGTGTGTGCATCGGGCTGATATAGATGGCCTGTATTTCTGCGACGCTGCGGTCTTCGGGATGTTCCCTGTCAGCCCCCGTGGCCACCCAGCCCAAGACCCGATCTAACCTGTCGACTTTAACGTACAGGCCAGATTCGCCCGAAGCGATCTCCTTGGTCCAGTGGGACAGCCTTGCCTCAAGCGTTATCCGATTGATATAGGCAGCGGGAATGATGCCCTCATAGGCACTTCTCCATGACTCCAGATGAATCGTCGCTATCTGCAACGAGTCCTTGGGAAGGGCAAGGCGGATGCTCATATCAATGCTCCTGCTCGGTGTGTTTCAGCATTTAAAGCAATGTTTATGGCATTTCTACGCAACCAAACATATATCCGTCTTTCTTGCCCCACTCACACCCTGTATCCATTCCCCACTCACCCCCACCCCGCAAATAAAGCACGATACCCGCCCATCGCTCATATCAAGGAATGATCCATGTCGCTGGCCATCGTCCATAGTCGTGCCCAGGTCGGGGTGGAAGCCCCGGCGGTTACTGTTGAAGCGCATCTGGCCAACGGCCTGCCGGCCCTGACGCTGGTGGGGTTGCCGGAGGGGGCGGTCAAGGAGAGCAAGGACCGGGTGCGCAGTGCCATTCTCAATTCCGGGCTGGATTTTCCGGCGCGACGGATCACGCTCAACCTTGCGCCGGCTGATTTGCCCAAGGATGGCGGGCGGTTCGATCTGGCGATTGCGCTGGGTTTGCTGGCCGCCAGCGGGCAGGTGCCGTTGGTTGCGTTGCAGGATGTTGAATGCCTGGGCGAGTTGGCGTTGTCGGGGGCGATTCGGCCGATTCAGGGTGTGCTGCCTGCTGCACTGGCGGCACGTGCGGCGGAGCGGACGCTGATTATTCCTGCGGTGAACGCTGAGGAAGCGTGTCTGGCCTCGGGGTTGCGGGTGATTGCGGTGAATCACTTGCTGGAGCTGGTCGCGCATTTCAACGGGCGCACGGTGATTGCGCCGTATCAGTCCAGCGGCCTGCTGCATCAGCCCAAGCCGTATCCGGACCTCAGCGAAGTGCAGGGCCAGACGGCTGCAAAACGTGCGCTAGTGATTGCCGCTGCCGGGGCGCACAACCTGCTGTTCAGCGGGCCGCCTGGCACCGGCAAGACTCTGCTTGCCAGTCGGTTGCCGGGTTTGTTGCCGCCGCTGGACGAGCACGAAGCGCTGGAGGTGGCGGCGATTCAGTCGGTTGCCAGTCAGGTGCCGCTGACCAGCTGGCCGCAGCGGCCGTTTCGCCAGCCACATCACTCGGCGTCCGGGCCTGCGCTGGTGGGCGGTGGCAGTCGTCCGCAACCTGGCGAGATCACGTTGGCGCATCACGGCGTTTTATTTCTTGATGAACTGCCGGAGTTCGATCGCCGCGTGCTGGAGGTTTTGCGTGAGCCGCTGGAGTCCGGGCATATCGTGATTTCCCGGGCGCGGGATCGCGTGCGCTTTCCGGCGCGGTTCCAACTGGTGGCAGCGATGAACCCATGTCCCTGTGGATATCTTGGTGAGCCGACCGGGCGCTGCCGTTGCTCCACCGAGCAGGTGCAGCGCTATCGCAACAAGCTGTCCGGCCCGCTGCTGGACCGGATCGATCTGCACTTGACCGTCGCCCGCGAAGCCACCGCCCTCAACCCTGACCCGACCACCAGTGAAAACACTGCCAGTGCCGCAGCCGTGGTCGCTGAGGCGAGAGACCGTCAGCAACGTCGTCAGGGCTGTGCCAATGCTTTTCTCGACCTGCCGGGGCTGCGCGAGCACTGCGCGCTGTCCAGTGTCGATGAAAGCTGGCTGGAGACGGCCTGCGAGCGTCTGACCCTCTCATTACGTTCGGCGCATCGACTGCTGAAAGTGGCACGGACGCTGGCGGATCTGGAGCAAGTGGACACGATCAGCCGCAGTCATCTGGCCGAGGCGTTGCAATATCGGCCTTCGAATAATTGACTCGGCAGAATGTAAGTCCACCATGGATAAACAACAGGGGCGCACTCGCTTCTGCGTGGGTCAACCCGACGCGCTCATCACCATTTTTTTATACGCGGTAGCCAATAACTCGACCCATGAATTTTTCTTGTAGATGACGTCATCAATACAACTGACCTCTGTGATCTCCATAGCGGTTCCGCACAGAAAGGCACCGTCAAACTGGTTCAGCTCCAAGCTTGAAATATCCCGCTGCACAACTTGCAAGTTCAGTAACTGAGACAGCTCGTCGATGACAACCTGGCGCGTTATTCCCGCCAATGCCATGTCAGTGGTCGGCGTGATGAGTAGGTTTTCTTTCACAAAAAAGACGTTCGAGCCGCTGGACTCACAGACCGTGTCCATCGTAGAAAGAAACAGCACGTCGTCGAAACACTCGCCCTTGTCACGAAAACTCAAAAAACTGAGCGCATAGGTAGATGAGGTTTTTGCTTGGTAGGGATGACAAGCAGCAGGGGCTCGACGCCAATTGGCTATCGTCAGCCGGTAAGGTGTGGTCGCGGATTTGGGGGCGAATGGAAGGACAAATATTACCACTTTGCTGCGACAGTTTCGGCCCATAAAACTGACGTCGACATCGTCATAGAACACGACGATTTTAATGTAAGCGTCTACAAGTTCATTTCGTCTCAGTAGTTCATGACAGGCTTCCGCCAGCATGGCGTTGCTGTAATTCACTTCGTGTTTGAATACCTGCGCTGACCGTTGCAGACGTTGCAAGTGCTCCTCGCATTTGAAAATGCTTGAGCCGTAACTGCGCATGCCCTCGTAAACTGATGACGCATAAGAAAGCGAGTGAGTGACGGGTGAAAAAGATACTTTGTCTATCTCGAGGTACTTGCCGTCCAGCCACGCGATTGTCGTCGTCATGATCCGTTCTCGGGTTAATTATTGAGGTGTTATGACAGTGCAGAGGAATCAGCGGCTGACGACTTCACGTGCAGTCAATGCGTTGTAGAACTCGCCCTTGATCAAACCTTCGCCTTCGTAGCTATTAGGGCGACCCCCTTGAAGCTGGAGTTCCTTGATGATGGACTCGTAATCATCCACCGGGATAATCCTGAAATCCATGCTCACACGCGTTACATTCTCCGTGTTCTCTGCCGTCCCGTGCAGTACACGTGGATCAAACATCAGGCACTGGCCGTAGCGAAGGTTGGTCGGCATGGCATCCATCCTGAGGTCCGATATGAACTGCGGACGTTGCTTTGCATAATCGAAGAAATCGATTCGACTGTCCTTATATTCGTCGTAGCTATAACTCTGCTCATGGGCGAACGTTTTTAGAGCGCGCAGACTGGCACGCTTCGAGCAAACGCTGAGTGCTGCGGTATTTTTAACGTCGCAGAACGGTAACCATATATTGATTTGCTGGAAATAGTCGCCCAGTAAGGTATCCGAGTGGTGAGTAAACAACTCGCCGTCCGGTAGTCTGTAACGATCATCCAGTGTCGTGGGAATGTGGTAGCGCACCAGCGGGTTATGTTCGAACACAAAGTCGAAACCCAGACGCTGACTGAGCCCATTCACAAAGGTGTAGTATTCATTGATCATTGGCTCACCCAGCGTTTGTAACGGGTCATACCAGTGGCCAGACTCTTTTCGGTGGCGTTGGATTTCTTCGTGTTCGAGGCATTCGTGAATCTTGTCCAGCGGGAAGTTAGCCCTGAGCTTATAGCGGCCGACGAGCGTTTTTTGAAGTGTACCAGCCAAATCGAAGGTCGATGTCGAGTAGTCCATAATCGAGATACCATTCTCTATTATGTGCTGGCTATCAAGTTGCCGATTGAGATCAAAGAAAGACACGAAAATTCCTTATTAACCGTATGCTCTGACTGAAAATGCATGCATTTGTTTTTGCCGATTCGTTCTGACAGGAATCAGCCAGTTGTCCAGGTCGACTACCCGGTTGGCACCCATTCGTTTTTTCATATCGATGGCGCCGCGGCCAAGACAGCTTGTCTTGAATCCAAGCTCATCAGCCACTTTATAAAGTTGATAGTAATCGCTGACGTACAAGTTGAGCCCGGGGGGTACCTGGCTGCGGTCTTGACCTTGCACCAGCTGAGAGAAAACGCCCTGTTGCTGATCAGCGTAGCTTAGGGAGCCGTAGACAGCGACATTATTCAATTTTTCATAATTCATTTTTATATAGTATTTTGGACCTTCAGTTGAGCGTGCCAGTGCCTGCAGTGTTTCAAGAGCGTACAGGTTCCTCACGTGCTGGTATTTGTCCACGTTTAACGACTGCAGTGTTGAAAACGCTTCCAATACTTGATTGTTTTCAACCAGTTCGTCCAAGCGATAGAGTCGCGTATGGCACAGTTCTTCAGTCCTTCGGGTAAGGCGTACCATCTCCTTGTATGCTTTTCTGCCCATGGCAGTCAGCAAACAAGCGTCAAGTTCTCCTTCAACATGCAGATAGGCAACCTGCATGAAGGGAACCACTATTATGTCTGTTTCATATTGCTGGCGCAGCGAGTGATCGGTTTTCTTCAGGGAGGGAACCAACAGCCAGTCGGCTGTATGTGCCTGACGTATCAATTGCTTCAGGAACGGTGGGTCCGGCTGCGCAGTAACAGGCATATAAAAGAAGCCGGGTGCGACATAGGCCTGCTCTTCATGCAGGATACCGTCTTGCTCCGCGAGCCCTTTGAGCATTGACTCCCAGTGGGCAATACCGCTCAAGGGCAGCTGTGGGTTAGAGACGCCATAACTGATGCAAAACGCCTCCCGCTGCGCAGGCAACTCCATACTTACGATCCTTGTATAACAATGTGTGAGAATAGGCTTATATCGTTTTTTCAACCAATCGCTTTTCAGAGTTGAAGGTAAAGTTTCTGTTTCCCAGCGCAGAAAGCTCAGCGTTATGAGTAATGATGAAAAACAAGGTTTTTGGCAGGGCTGCCATCAACTTTCTGATGAGCTGAAGTTCTTCGACGCTGTCCAGCTCGGAGGTGGCCTCGTCGAGGATGGCGATGGACGGTGCATTGATGGTCAAATCAAGCAGCGCAAGTCGTTGAAGCTCTGACTTGCTCAGGTTAACGTCACCACTCCAGGCAACCTCTTGATTGAAGCCCTCCGGCAGGCGTTCGATAATGCTCGAGAGGCCCAGATAAGAGGCCTGCTGATAAAGTTCTTCCTGAGACGTGCTATTGAAATGTTCAAACAGCGGTCCCGGCTTGAATATCGGGCTGGAGGTCAATAACTGAACGTCTTCGGCATGTGGCCGTGTCAGATACCCGATAGTGTCACCCAGCGTCGATACCTGACCTTGACTTGGCAGCAGGCTGCCCACTACCAGACTGGCGAAGGTTGATTTACCGACACCGCTTGCCCCCATGATCACCACGACATCATTCTCGTGAAACGCATGGTCGAAATCTTCTAGCACCGTTATTCCGCTGTGAGGGTTAACGAATGTGACGTTTGAAAACGATACCAATGGCGCACCATTTTGAACGTATTGGCATCTAGGCGCTGCCGTTGGCAAGAGGCCAGCCACGACCAGGCGATCGGCACTGTCGAGGACTTGTCGCAACTCCACCACGCACCTTCCCAAGCGCGCGAAAATCGCAATCAGGCTGTATGAAAGACTCACAGCCAGAACGTTCGCCATCGTGGCTACGCCGATGGCGTGAAAGTAAATGGTTGATGCCACGATGCCGGAAAGAAAGAAAACACCCATCAAATCCAGTTTGTAGCTATACCAACGACGCATCGCAGCATTATCCAGAGAAGCAAACGCTCGAGCGGCCAGGTTGCCGCTCAACCAGTTCAGGATGCTGGAGTTTCTGGCCATGCTTTCAAATCGACCGCCGTCCCAACTCAGTGCTTGAATGCGTGTGAACAATAGGGCGGTGGTGTCGATTTCCCGAGTGTTGGATTTTTTTAGCAACTCGCCGGAGCGTCGTGCTCCCCGCCAATAACACAGGCTGATGAAAACAAACGGAAACAGTACGTAAATGTTATTCAGCACAACATACCCTGCCGTGACCGACAGCAAGGTTGCCGCGCCGATGGTTTCCAGCAACAGAACGGGCAATACTTCATCGACGCGCCGCTGATCCCATGTCAGCTTGTTTTGGCTGTCGTGATTGATTTTCTGGGTCAGGCGCTCATCAAGGCCCGGGTTCATTAAATAAGAAAGGTATCGATTGCAGTGTGCAGACGCCGCCTCAATACATTTCTTCGCCGTGACCAACGCCCCGGAAATCGACAGCAAAGCACTCACTAGCAAAACGCCGGCCAGCCCGAGCAAAGATGCATTCAGATGCGTACCCAGATAACCGCTAGCGATCAGGTAGTCGCCTGCAATAGTGAGCACTTCTTTGAGTGCCATCAGGGTGAATGCGACCAACGTGATGGTGCCCGTGCCGAACGCTATCAGGCTGCTGGTGATTGATCTGGAAACCCGCTCAGGCTGTTCTGTCGAATCATTTTTACTGTGTACTGCCTTTGGCGGCGAGGACGCAGAGAAAGAGCTTGCCACCGGTGAAGCGAGAGATCGCGAAGAAGCGCAAGCGTGGTGAGTTTTTATGTCGATAATCCTACCGCCAGAAACAGTCCAGATTTCTTCGGCAGTGTCTCTTTCCTCCGGCTTATCCGTGACGAACATTACGTTTGTATCACGCCATGGGCCGTCCAGCAGTGTTCTCAACAATCCCGCAGCCAGCGCGTCATCCAGCCCTGAGGTCGGTTGGTCGATGTAGATCCAGTCTGTGCGTGCCACTAGGGCGCGGACCAGTTCTATTCGTTTTCCCTGGCCTCTGGAAACGTCCCATTGCTTGATTGCGCCGCAATCCCGCTCTCTGATGTAGTCGAGATAAAAGTCCCCGGGCAGGCGTGCGAGCGCAATCGCCTCCTGTACCTCTTCGTCTGAAAACTCCCGCCGATAGATACTCAGATTTTCGCCAAGACCGCCAGCGAATATCCACGGTTCGTCCGGAATGAAAATCGCCTGATCGTCAGCCCCGGGAAAGCGTTGCGCACAGTTTCTCAGCATAGATGTCTTGCCACTGCCTGCGGCACCGACAATGGCAATATGCTTTGCCTTCGTGGAGGGCGGTATTGATGTTGCGCAAGGGGGGTTAACGGGCTCAGGGGCGTCAAGGTATTGCTCGATATGACGGTGGCCTACAAAGCCTTGGGAAATACTTTGCACAATGTCTGGAATATTATTGGCGACTGACTTCAGTCCCCCAATCAACGCGATGGCGGCCAGCACCCCTGGTGTATCGACTTGGCCCAGATAAATTAGTTGTAGCAGCGCCGAGCTTAACAGTGCGGTAATCGGCGTCATGGTCGAGATCAGACTAATGGCCGCGACCAGGCGAGCAGCTTTTTTCAAGGAGCCCTCTTCGAGGTTTCGTTTGGCGGCGTAGTCACGGATCAGTTCGGCATTCCAGTTCCTCAGCCAGGCTTGACGCCGATTTTTCGTTGCGAATACCCCCACCTCTATGCGCTGAGTCGCACTCAACGATAACTGTTCATAGGTTGCGCCCAGTCGTTGAGCAACCCAGAACACGATCATTGAACTGCCAGCGATGACCGCAAGGGCAGCCACCGCACTAGCGCCCAGAGCAAGAAAGAAAAAAGCGGATGTGAAAAGCACCGTTGCCAGCGCAAGCGCTATCGTAATCAATCCTGACCATGAGGATTCGACACGCGCGGCCTCTCGGTCGAGCAACGTTGTCAGGCTGAGCGCAAAGACGCCGTTTTGCGCAACAGTCCTTTTGATTAATACCCTTTGTTCCACATAGGAGCGACTGCCTACGCCGACTAGCTCAGCCAGAAAGAAAGTGTGGTTGAGCGCCAGCCAGGCACAGTAAATCAGCAGAAGACAGGTGGTGCCTTGGGTGATATTCGAGAGCACGGACGAGTCAGCCCGCATCAGTTGGATCAGCAATGATTTCAAGGTGACTGCGGCACCAAAAGCCGCCGCGGTATGCACCCCGATTGCAACCAGCGCTAACATGACATCCCGTTTGAGGGCTGCAAAAATCTCGATATGAAGCCGTCTGTTTCCGGCTCTACTTGCATCATCGATCGCGGCCTTGCACCAGCGTTGCCAGCGGTAGGCGTGTACCGAATGCGCTCCTCGAGCTCCTTCAGGCGTACGGAAGCAAAGGACGGTTTTCAAGACTTCTGCAATCTTCATAGGAATCAGTTATATACCGGCACAGATTGAAGATCCGTGACGGTCTCACGTCCCAGTGAGTCTTGACAGGCAATATCGGCAAATCGATCGCAAAGCAGTGTGATCATCTCCCAGCCTTCACTTAACGCTACGCGTAAATCCTCGACTTCTCTTGGCGACGCGTCGTTCAGCAGCGCTATGCCCATACTGACGTGATGACCATCGTCTTCGCCATGTTCCTGAAAGTGCGGCATGCCAGCGAATACCCGAGCGGCTTCGCTGTGGAAAATTTCACCGCTGCCTTCCAGTACGACGTGCATCAAGAGCGTCTTGACCATATCGCTTTTATAAAGCATCTGGTGCCTGAACCATTCCATAGTGGAATGAAAGGCTGCATCCGAAACCGGGGAAGGGTTGGTGTTGCGCTGAAGACGCAGGTTATTGTTATGACCCAGCTCTTCTATCAAGTGCTCAAGAGCAATTTTTTTGTGAGCCTGATCAAGCGTCATCGCCACTCGGATATGCAGCAAATCCTGAAACATATCTGACCAGGTCTGCAGGCAGTCGAGGAGTTTTTCGCGCACTTGCGGTTGATCAATGGATGGCGAATTGATGAGCGACAACAGCCGACTATTCTTGAAGCTATCCAGGTAAGCCTGATTGTCTCGTAACAGCACATCGGCAGGCTTCGCGGTATCGGATTCCTGTGATTTGAAGACGACGCTCGGTCGCGACGTGTCTTCGTACAGGGCCTTGCCATTGAACTGAATGGAAAGTGCCCAAAAACCATTTTGGGTGCCTTTGAAGCCATGCAGGGCATGAGGTGGCACTAAAACCATGTCACCCGCTTCTATCGCACGCTCGGTCGCCCCCAACGTTTCCCCCGAACCATCACAAATCAGTATCAGGCTTGCTTCGGGATGCTGATGAACCGACAGTTCCTGATCCTTTTCGAGCCGGACCCAACTGATAGCAAGCTCACTGTTGGACGGGATGAATTCAGCCAGCGCAGGGTGCTGGGAGAATATCTTCACAACGCCTAAATCGTGCAAGGCGCCATCAACCACTACGCTGTTGAGGGTCTCAATATCGTTACGAGAGATGACTTCCATATCTGCTATTCCTTTGCGTAATAAACTTAGTTGGCGGAACTCAGTGTGTTGAGACGTTCGATGGCGGCGTAGAACTTTTCCCGGTCATGACTAGCGATGACCACCATGCCGACCTTGTCATCATTGGTGTGCGATCTGTTCAATGGCGGATTGGCTTCGCCCATGATCAACCTGATGATATCCACTTCCTGTAAAACATCATTAAGAAGTGCAGTGTCCAGCGGCTCATAAAAAAGATGAGAGCCCGCGAACGTGTAACGGGCCGGCTGTTCGAAACTGTTTTTATCCACCGCACAGCTATGGAACTGCAAAGTCTCCCTGAACAGGTCAACGCCTGTAGTCAGTTCAACCAGCAAGCCAATATAATCGCCGCCGACCCGGTTATTGACCTCTATGAGATGAAACTGTCCATCCGCGATGGTCACCTCAATATGGCAGGGGCCGTGTGTATGATTGAGGGCAGTCAACAACCGCTCGCAATAGCCAGCTAACTGCTCGAACACCGCGGCCTCCAGATTATCTGGCGAGATGATGTGCTGCTCTTCCGCCAGGGAGGTCTTGTACAGTCGCTTGTTGGTGACGGCAAGAACACGATGTTGTGAGTCGATGGTCAACGTTTCGACACTGACCTCTCGACCGTTCAGAAACTCCTCCGCCAACATAACGAAATTTTCCTGAGAAAACCCCTCCAGCGTGCTCTGCAAAGACGTAGCATCTTTGATGATGAATACGTTTTCGCTCCCGGAGCCTTTGGGGTCTTTCAGGGCAATCGGGCCATTGCGGGAATTGAAAAAATGCTCAACGTCAGCGCGTGTTCTGCAGATTGCGCTATGGACCGCAAACTCTGTATTTTCCAGCCTGGTGCGCATCAGCGCCTTGTTTATGCAGACTTCGCATGCGTCAAAGTCCATGCCGGGAATAGCATAATGCTGGCTCGCTCGTGCCGCTGCCAGCAGTCCGTCTTCGGTGAACGAAAAAATGAAATCGACTGTCTGCTTTTTAAGGATTTCATCGATTTTGCCGAGTACGGTGGCTTCGGAGAAATCGCTGACAAGATGAATTTTGTCTGTGAGTGCGGTGAGGTTAGGACCTACCGAGTCCGGCAATTGCAGCACGGTAAAGTCAAAACCCAAGCCATCATAATGCATAAAAGTTTCATCATGGCCACCGATCATTACGACAGTCTTCATACACTACCTTTCACGGTCGAACCGACCAATAAATTAACGCATAGGGAATAACGCATTGGGCCTCTGCCGTGGTTTATACGCGGCGGTATTGATATTTTTTCAATACCGGTTGCCGTACGTTTCTGCGACAGAAACGTAGCGTGCACGACCGTGCAAATAGCAGAACGCTATGCGGTAGAGAGTTTGTATAGTGAGTAGATTTCAGTCAGTCGAAAATCAACCCGCCCCGGTGGCGGAATGATAATAATCGTTGAAAGAGAGACGCACAGAGCCCGACAGTATACGAGATACTTTCGAGGGCCAGTTGAATTGAGGGGAGTGCAAATGAGAACGCAGGGTATAAAGCATGCTATTCCTTTAGATATTTATAATTATTTGCGCTTTCCATACGCGCCCTCTATGGTTTCATTGTTTAGTTTGAATGTCAACGCTGTCTGCCAACTGAATGGGCTATCCCTCGGCAAGTATAGAAATGGGCTAATGACAATCGATGCGCCGGGCCTGCGATCCTCGGCGGGCCTTTTACACCCGTCAGAAGTGTAATCAGAATCAACCGCGAGATCAGCCATCTGGCCGAGGCGTTGCAGTATCGCCCTTCGACCAATTGACCGCCCAAACGCAAAAACTCGCCGTCAACGATCAAGTCGACGGCGAGCCTTTGTGACAGGTACTGCGTTTTACATGCTGCTATAGAACGGGAAGATCCCCATCAGCAGCGCGGCAACCAGGATGCACATGCAGACCAGAATCGCCCATTTCAGGGTGAAGCGCTGATGGTCGCCGAACTCGATACCGGCCAGGGCAACCAGCAGGTAGGTCGATGGCACAAGAGGACTGAGCAAGTGGACCGGCTGACCGACGATGGAGGCGCGGGCCATTTCAACCGGGCTGATGCCGTAGTGGGCAGCGGCTTCGGAGAGCACCGGCAGTACGCCGTAGTAGAACGCGTCGTTGGACATGAAGAAGGTGAACGGCATGCTCACCAGCGCGGTGATGACGGCGAGGTACGGGCCGAGCGCATCCGGGATCACTGCCAGCAGGCTTTTCGACATGGCGTCGACCATGCCGGTACCAGACAGAATACCGGTGAAGATACCTGCGGCGAAGATCAGGCCGACCACTGCCAGAACGCTACCTGCGTGGGCTGATACGCGGTCCTTCTGGTCCTGCAGGTTCGGGTAGTTGATGATCATCGCGATACTGAACGCGATCATGAACAGTACCGGCAGCGGCAGCAGGCCCATGATCAGGGCGACCATCAGTGCGAAGGTCAGCGCGCCGTTAAACCAGATCAGCTTTGGACGACGTGCATCCGGGAACTGCGAGACGCTGATTTCGCTGTGATCGACTTCATCACCCTTAAGTTGCAGTTCACCCAGACGAGCGCGTTCGCGTTTGCCGTAGAAGTAGGCAATTGCCAGAATCGCAACCACACCGGCCAGCATTGCCGGGATCATCGGTACGAAGATGTCGGATGCGTCGACATGCAGGGCGCTGGCCGCACGAGCGGTCGGGCCACCCCACGGGGTCATGTTCATCACGCCACCGGCCAGAATGATCAGGCCGGCCATGATGCGCGGGCTCATGCCGACGCGGCTGTACAGCGGCAGCATGGCGGCAACGCAGATCATGTAGGTGGTCGCGCCGTCACCGTCGAGGGACACCACCAGCGCCAGCACGGCGGTGCCGACCGAAATGCGCATCGGGTCGCCCTTGACCATTTTCAGGATCTTGCGCACGGCCGGGTCGAACAGGCCGGAGTCGATCATCAGCGCAAAATAAAGGATGGCGAACATCAGCATCACGCCGGTTGGCGCCAGCTTGGTGATACCCGCCAGCATCATCGGGCCGATCTGGGCTGCGAAGCCACCGAACAGGGCGAAGATGATCGGAACCAGTATCAGGGCGATCAGCGCAGTCAGGCGCTTGCTCATGATCAGGTACATGAACGCAATAACCATGGCAAAGCCAAGGAAAGTCAGCATGGGAATACTCCAGACGTCATACGGCTACAGAACGTGAAATGAACGAGTCAGCTCAGCAGATCGGTACGTGGAGTGGAGGCGCAAGGAGGGTATGGAACGAGAAGTCAGCAAGCATCGGAATCACCATTATTGTTGTTAATTGGGCCTGAAACACGTTGGAATCCGTTCCTGGCTAGCCGGTCTTTTTGCCGGAAGTGAGGCGATGCTAATTGGCCAAGCTTTCACCGACCTTTCAATCAGCCTTTGTGGAGATTTATTGTCACAAGGGTTGTGGCGCATAAACGGAGAAGCGCGAACGAGCGAGATACAGGCGGCTTAGCTGGCTGCGCCTGGGCAACCACCTGTTGGGGGATGAGGCTGAGAATTGAGCGCCGGCATCAAATCTGTCGGCACTATTACCGACAGATTAATTGTGCCGACTGATTACTTGCTGAACTGCGAAGCCAGTTCGCGCAGAAGCACCTCGGCCTCCAGCACTTTTTTCACTGACTCGTTGGCTTTTTCGCGGGACAGGCCCAGGCGTTCGAACAACTCGTCAGGAATCTCCTGCTCTGGCCCGGCACCGATGCCGTTCACCCGCAACAGGCGTACGGCCAGATAAACCAGGTTGGCGTAGACGTGATGTTCGCCCTTGTAGTGGGGGTCGTGCTGGAAGCGTAGCGCGATGGCGAGTTCATCGGGCATGTCCCAATAGCGCATCAGCCAGGCACCGATCTGCTCGCGGCTGATACCCAGCAAATGCTGCTCAATAAAGCTGTGGTGCAGGTGCGGGTTAACTTCCAGCTGGCGGCAAATCAGCGTGAAGTGTGGCGGAAACACATGGGCCAGCAGCAGGTACCCGAAGTTGTGCAGCAAACCGGCGAGGTAGCTCAGGCCAGCTTCCGGGCGACTGGCGCGGGGAATGGCGCGGGTCAGGCCTTCGATCACTGCAGCGGTGTAGATCGATTGCTGCCAATACGGCGTGGTCTGTTGCGGCTGGTCCTTGGGCAGGCTCAGGGTTTTGCCCAGTGCGAGGCCCAGCGCCAGATTGATCACCAGATCAAAGCCCAGCACGCGAACGATTGCATCTTCTACCGAGCGGATCTTGCCGGTGGACGCGTAATAGGGCGATGCCGCCCAGCTCACGACCTGTGCCGCCAGCGCAGGGTCGGTTTCGACTACGCCGGTGATGTCATCGATGGTCGCATCGGGGTCGACCCGCAGCTTGATGATTTTCTGTGCAGTTCCGGCCAGCGGTGGTATTTCCAGGGTCGCTTCCAGACGCTGCTGGATACGACGCGCCGTGAAAACGTGCATGGCCTGGGTGATTTCTGCCGGATCGTCGTCAGGACGATCCAGGTTCGGACGAATGGCTGCGACCGACTGGCCGAAGTGCGCGGCACTGGCCTTGCTCAGCATGCCTTTGAAGTCGTCACTGCTGATTTCCAGCAACAGGCCCTTTTCACCCGAGCCCACCAGCAGTGTCGGCTCTTGCAGCAGGCGATCATCGTAAAGGCACGGTGAGCTGGTCAGTGCCGGGAGCCCCGGCAGCACTTGCAGGTTGTGCTTGGTGAGCATGCGCTGCAAGCGATCATGCGGCACAGCGGTCAGCTGGCGCCCGGTCAGCTCGGTGATTCGGCTGAGGTCGAGCAACTGGCTCTGCGGGAACAGGATAAGCAGCGCACCGACAGCGTCCTCGACCAGCACAGCCTGAACCTTGCGCGCCGGGGGCAAGCTTTTGTCGTCCATGACTTCGTTGTAGCTGATAGCCAATTTTTCAAGCAACTGCCGGATTACCGACGGCGCATGCTGCGGATCATTGACGTGGGCGACTTCTGTCATGAGCTATGTCCAAATTCCTACATTTTTTGAAGTATAACCACGTTATTCGTTTTCGGTCGCACGTGGTGTTCAAAGCGTAGCCTGCATCACACCTGGCCATACTGCTGGCCATGACGCAGCCATCTGTCGAGCAGTGGGCTGACATGTTGGGGCCAACGCTCCAACAGGGCCTGAGCCGCGTCGCGTACGGCCGGTAGCAGGTCTGCGTCACGCATAAGGTCGGCGACCTTGAATTGCAGAAGGCCCGTTTGTCGGGTTCCCAGCATTTCACCGGGACCACGCAGTTCAAGGTCCTTTTCGGCGATGACAAAGCCATCGTTGGTTTCGCGCATGATGCCCAGCCGCTGCCGTCCGATCTGTGAAAGCGGCGGGTGGTAGAGCAGCACACAATGGCTGACCGCACTGCCGCGCCCGACGCGCCCGCGCAACTGGTGCAATTGAGCCAGACCGAGGCGCTCGGGGTTTTCGATGATCATCAGGCTGGAGTTCGGCACGTCGACCCCAACTTCGATTACTGTGGTTGCCACCAGCAATTGCAGCGCACCCTGCTTGAATTCGGCCATGATCGCGGCCTTTTCTGCGGGCTTCATGCGTCCGTGTATCAACCCGACGCGAACCTCACCCAAGGCACTGCTCAGTTCTTCGTAGGTGGTTTCAGCGGCTTTGCACGTCAGTTCTTCGGATTCCTCGATCAGCGTGCATACCCAATAGGCCTGGCGACCCTCGGCGCAAGCAGCGCGTACACGCTCCACGACTTCCAGGCGGCGGCTGTCGGCAACCAGCACGGTATTGACCGGCGTCCGCCCGGGCGGCAGTTCGTCCAGAATCGACGTGTCCAGATCGGCGTAGGCGCTCATCGCCAGCGTGCGTGGAATCGGTGTGGCGGTCATGATCAATTGATGCGGACACATCAGGCCGCCGACGCCCTTTTTGCGCAGCGCCAGACGTTGCTGAACACCGAACCGGTGCTGCTCGTCGATGATCACCAGCGCGAGGTTCTTGAACTGCACTTCGTCCTGAAACAGCGCATGGGTGCCCACCACCATGGGCGTGCCACTGGCGATCTGCTCCAAAGACGCGACACGCGCCTTGCCCTTGAGCTTGCCCGCCAGCCAGGCCACGCCCACGCCCAGCGGCTCAAGCCAGCGCTGGAAATTGATGTAGTGCTGCTCGGCGAGAATTTCGGTGGGGGCCATCAGCGCCACTTGATAACCCGCTTCCAGCGCCTGCAAGGCAGCCAGCGCGGCGACCACGGTCTTGCCCGAACCGACGTCACCCTGGATCAACCGCAGCATCGGCTCAGGCTGGCTCAGGTCATAGGCGACTTCCTTGCCGACCCGCTGCTGGGCACCCGTGGGCGCGAAGCCAAGGTTGGCGAGAAATTGTTTCGGCAGCTTTTTCGCAACAGGCAACGCCGGTGCGCGTTGTGAGCGCAGACTTTCGCGCAGACGCTGCTGGGAAAGCTGGTGGGTAAGCAGTTCCTCGAAAGCCAGCCGGTGCTGCGCCCAGTGATGCCCGAGGGCCAGTTCCTCCACATCGGCATCGGCGGGCGGGTGATGCAGATAGCGGATCGCATCACCCAGCGGGGCCAGCTGATAGTCGCGGGCCAGCTCATCCGGCAGCCAGTCCGGCAAGCTTTTGGGGCCAAGCATCGCCAGGCTTTGCTGACACAACTGACGCAGGCGCTGCTGGGTGAGGCCTTCGGTCGTGGGATAGATCGGCGTGAGGGTCTGTTCGACGGGCGCGGGCTCATCACCGGTAATCGCCCGATATTCCGGATGATAGATTTCCAGTCCGGAAGCACCGGGACGCGCTTCGCCGAAGCAGCGCAAATGCGTGCCACGCTTCATGCTTTCTTTCTGCGCGTTACTGAAGTGGTAGAAGCGCAGGCTGACAACACCGGTGCCGTCGCCAAGCCTTACCAGCAAGCTGCGGCGCTTGCCCATTACCACATCGGCACCGCTGACCACGCCTTCGATCACGGCATCCTGGCCGGGGCGCAATGCACCAATCGGTACTACTCGGGTCCGGTCCTGGTAACGCAGCGGCAGATGGAACAGCACGTCCTGCAGGGTTTCCAGCCCGACCCTGGCCAGCTTTTCTGCCATCGCTTCACCGACGCCTTTGAGCGCCGTGACCGAGACCCTGGAAAGCTCGCTCATTTCTTTTCTGCCTAACTTGCGACTGTTTTCGGACGTGCCACCGAGCACAGGCGTGCAGAGTCAGCGAGAATTTCGATGGCTTTGGGTCTCGGGAAGCTTGCGCGCCAGGCGATGGCGACCGTGCGGAAAGGCACAGGCGGCGTAAGCGGGCGGACTTCGATCACGCCGGGCGCGTAGTGGTGACTGTCGACGGCGGAAAGCGGCAGGATCGAAATACCCAGCCCGGAAGCGACCATGTGCCGAATGGTTTCCAGCGAGCTGGATTCCACCGTCGTGTGCTTGGCGCCTTCATTGCCTTTGCCCAGAGTAGGGCAGGCTTCCAGAACCTGATCACGGAAGCAGTGACCTTCGCCCAGCAATAACAGGCTCTTGTCGTTGAGTGCCGAGGCGTCGATGGTCTCTTTCTGAGTCCATGGGTGATCGGCCGGCATCAGGACGGAGAACGGCTCGTCGTAAAGTGGCAGGGTCAGCACGTCGGCTTCGTTGAACGGCAAGGCAATGATGACGGCATCCAGCTCACCGTTGCGCAGCTTGTCGCGCAGCACATGCGTGAAGTTTTCTTCGATGTACAACGGCATCTGCGGCGCAACCCGGTGCAGTTGTGGAATCAGGTGAGGGAACAGGTAAGGGCCGACGGTATAAATAGCGCCGACTTTCAGCGGCGCGGTCAGCTGATTCTTGCCTGCCTGGGCCAGCTCACGAATACCTTGAGCCTGCTCCAGCACTTTCTGCGCTTGCGCAACGATGCCTTCACCGACCGGTGTCAGGCGCACGGCGCTCTTGCTGCGCTCGAAAATGAGCACACCGAGTTCGTCTTCTAGTTTCTTGACGCCCACCGACAGCGTTGGCTGGCTGACGTGGCAGCGCTCAGCCGCATGGCCAAAGTGCTGCTCCTGGGCAAGCGTGACGATGTAGCGTAATTCTGTAAGAGTCATAACGTGCGTCCATGAAGTTGCGACCCCAGCATAGCGGGTGCGATCGATAGACGCACGTTATCAGAAGCACTCACAAGTAACAAAAGTACAATTCAGCGTTTATCCAGTGAATAAACGAACGGTGCGAGGATTTCAATGGTGCCGTTGTTGAGGATTTCCTTGGGCGGCTTGGGTAGCGGCTGAGCGCGACGGATCATTTCCATGGTCGCTCGATCCAGCGCCGGGCTGCCTGAACTGTTGGCAATCGAGTAAGACAGGACGTTGCCGTCAGCATCGACAACGAAGCGCAGGCGGGCAACACCCTGCATGCCACGACGACGCGCATCCTCTGGATACTTCTTGTACTTGCCCAGATGACTTAACAGGTCACCCTGCCAGCTTGGCAGTGCATTGCTGGGCGGCGAAGGCGCAGGAGCGGGCTTCGGAGCAGCTGCTTTTTCCGGTTTGGCAGTCGTAGGCGGCGTGTCGACCGGTTTTTCGTCAGCAGGCTTTTCCTGAGGTGGCTCAGGCTTCTTCTGCGGCTTTGGCGGCTGCGGTTTTGGCTTGGGCTTTTCAACCTTTTTGGGCACCACGATTTCCGGCTTCGGCGCTTGCGCGACTTCCGGCATGGGCTCTGGCTCTTCAGGGGCTGGCGGCGGAGGTGGCTGAACGACTTTTGGTGGTGGCGGCGGTGCGGGCTCGGGCAGAGGCGCAAGCTCGACCATCATGGCCGCTGGCGGTAGCTCGATCGCCTGAGAGGCGGGCCAGCGAACGGCGATGATGATCGCGATAGCGTGCACGGCCAGCACCAACAACAGACTACCGCTATAGCGCGTCAGTTTTTGGCGCGTACTGATCATTTCTTACCAGCCGTCTCAAGACCCACCAGACCGACCTTCAGGTAACCCGCACCCCGAAGCGTATTCATGACTTCCATCAGATCGCCGTAGTCCACGCCCTTGTCGGCCTGGAAGAAGATCGTGGTGTCCTTCTTGCCCTTGGTGCGGGCGTCCAGCACCTGACCGATCTGCTCGCGGGCAACCTTCTCTTCGCCCAGGTACAGGCTCTTGTCGGTTTTCACGCTGAGAAAGATCGGCTTCTCGGGCCTGGGCTGCGGTGTGGCGGTAGACGCCGGTAGATCAACCTTGATGTCTACGGTCGCCAGCGGCGCAGCCACCATGAAGATGATCAACAGCACCAGCATGACGTCGATGAACGGCGTCACGTTGATTTCATGGTTCTCGGCGAGATCATCGCCGCCTTCGTTAAGATGCAGGCCCACGTGTTAGCCCACCTTGACCATGTGCGGTTGCTGTTGATTGCGCTCGGTCGGTTCTGGCAGATGATCCAGGTCGCGGCTGACCAGCAGCAGAACGTGCGCCGAAGCATCGGAAACCTGAGCCTTGTAACCGGCGATGGAGCGGGCGAAGACGTTGTAGATCACTACCGCAGGAATTGCGGCAACCAGACCCAGTGCCGTGGCCAGAAGGGCCTCGGCGATACCCGGTGCCACTACAGCGAGGTTGGTGGTCTGGGTCTTGGCGATGCCGATGAAGCTGTTCATGATGCCCCATACCGTACCAAACAAACCCACGAACGGTGCGGTAGAGCCGATGGTCGCCAGTACGCCGGTGCCCATGCTCATGTTGCGGCCGCAGGCTGCAACCAGGCGCTCGAGGCGGAAGCTGACACGCTCCTTGATCCCTTCGCGTTCACGGCTGTTGGCCGACAGGCGCATCTCTTCAAGGGCGTCATGCACCAGCAGATGGGCGAGTGTGCCTTCCTTGCTGGCGGTCGAGCTCGCTTCGTTCAGGGAGCGGGCTTTTTTCAGATTGACGATTTCACCACGCAACCGGCGCTTGGCGCCCAGCAGTTCGAAACCCTTGGAGATCCAGATGGTCCACGTAATGATCGATGCGATGGCCAGACCGATCATGACCGCTTTGACCACGACGTCGGCGTTCTGGTACATGCCCCATGGCGACAGGTCATGGGCCATGCCCAGGCTGTTGTCTTCGGCTGCAGGCTCCAGAGCCTGCACGGGGGCTGCGGCATCAGGCGCGACAGGAGCTGTCGCCGCAGGTGCGGCAGAGGTTGCAGGGGCCGCAGTCGGCGCCGATTGATCTGCAAGGGCCATGGGTACGAACATCAGGCTCAAGACGAGGGCTGCGACACCGCGCCATGCACGAGGCAGGCGAGGCATCCGGGTAGGCGAAGCGATTGATTGAATGCGTGTCATGCTGGCCGGACCTGAGAGAAAAATAGGGGATGGTTCCAGTGCGTCGCTCAGTGCTCTCGACGCTCACAGGGAACAAATGGGTCGCCATTATTGCAAATCGTTCTTGTTAACAAAAGTAATACAGTATCTTTTTTACATATTCGCCCGAACGGTTGCCTATCGATGAGCATTTTTACGGCGCTGGAACTGTCATCTCAGCAGGTAAAGCACGCTGCGCTCACGAATGGCTCGGTTACGAAAAGAAGCAAGGGATTGAAGGCCGCGAAAGCATCGATTGATCAAATTCGATGCGAGCGTTAACATTGCGCGGTCGACACAGACCGGAACCTTGGTGACAAGGGGTGTGGATTTCGGTGGCTCAGGCCACTCCCAGCCAGTGAGCGGGATAAGCAGGTAACTGCAAAAGGACAGGCCGATATTGGGATTCACAAAAAGCCCTGTTGCCTCGGCAACGGGGCTTTTTGCTTTTCGCTATACGGGTTTTCCGGCGTTGCGCATCTCAAGGATGTAGCGAACGTTATGAGGCTTCCCTTTCGGCAGGGTAGGCCGGCCCCACGTAGCGACTTCATACGCTGATATAACGCGAAGCTTCAAAAGGTTCGTGGTGCCTTGTGGCTTGCTGATCGAGAAAAAAATCGCATAGTCATGCAGGTCGAGGCAAAAATACCTTTGGCTGTTTTCCGTATAAAACGGGACAGCCAGCCCCTGAAAAAAGCGTTTCTGGATGTACTCCACCAACTGGGTGCTGCAATCGTAGCGCTCGCTGCAAAAGTAACGGCGCTCCCCTCTGTAATGAATGAGATGGCCATTGCCCTTGTCATCTGTAAAGCAGTGCAACCCGAATTCGAACTTGACGGTGACCTGCTGCAGCGCAACGTCGAACGTCAGGTCAAAAGGCTGAAGGTGCGCCATGGAGAATGTCCGATCTCCTATTTTTATGTCTTTCCATCGCATGTGAATCTTCGCCAATCCCGTTGAAGGCGCGCATTGTAGTCGCGTGATTTGCGCTTAACACGGGGTCGTCCGAAAATGCTCAAACCCCAGGTTTGGGAACGACGAGTCACCAGCGTGATCGCATAGGGGAGTAGCGCTGGACGCTTACATCTGTTTACAGCTTTGTTTCGAGTGTCGCGTCTCGATGAGCTTTTTTACGACACTGAAACCGCCTTCTCTGGAGATACCGAATGACTGCCCCTTCGCTTCTAATCGCCGGCTGCGGTGACATTGGTTCGCGACTTGCGACCCGCCTGCTGCCTCACGGCTGGACCGTGCATGGGCTGCGGCGCACTGTTTCCGAGCTGCCTGCCGGTGTTCACGGTGTGGCGGGTGACTTGTTCGATACCCGCAAGCCTGCCCTGTGGCCCACTGCGGTGGACTATGTGGTGTATTGCGCGACGCCTTCGCAGCGTGACGAAGCGGGTTACCGGATGGCTTATGTCGAGGGGCTGCGCAATGTATTGAGCTGGCTTGAGCAGACCGGGCAGCGTCCAAAGCGGTTGATCTTCGTCTCAAGCAGCGGAGTCTACGGTCAGCAGAACGGGGAGTGGGTTGATGAAAACTCCGTCACCGAACCGACCAACTACACCGGCACTGTGATGCTGGAAGCCGAGCAGCTAGCGCTGAACAGCGGACTGCCAGCCACGGCAGTGAGGCTGACCGGTATCTACGGGCCCGGACGCAGTGATCTGTCGAATCGCGTGCGTCAGGGGCATAGTGTCAGAGTTGATCCTTCGGTCTATGCCAATCGCATTCATGCCGACGATGCCGCCAGCTTGCTGGAGCATCTGCTTCAGGCGGATCAACGAGGTGTGGCACTGGAGAATTGCTATCTAGGCGTTGACGACGATCCGGCTGCGCTGGCCGATGTGGTGGCGTGGATACGTGAGTATCTGGGGGTGACCGAATGGTCGGAAGAGGTCAGCGTGCAGCGCGTGGGCAGCAAGCGTTGCAGCAATGCCAGGGCGCGCGCACTGGGATGGGTGCCAATGTACCCGGATTATCGGGCTGGCTATGCGGCATTGCTGGGGTAAACAAGTCGCCGTCAGGAGCGCCTTGAAGGGCGCTCCTGAAGCGTGAGTCGCTTATTGCTGTTCGAGCAACCAGCGACGTGGGCCTGGACGCAGCTCGGGCATCTGGTCAGCACCGGCATTGTTCATAGCCTGGAATATCTCCAGTTGCTTGCCTTTGCGGGCAAAGATCCACGGGTTGCCTTTTTCGGCTTTCTCCAGCCACATACTGTCGTATTCGCCGCTCATGGCTGCGCAATCGCCCGCCAGGCATAGTGCGTAGCGATCGTTTTCGGGAAGCCCCTGCACACTGCCGTCAGGCATGAACTGCACGGTGCTGCCTTGGCCATCGCCTTCCACGACAGTCCATTTGCCGCCCATGTAGGCGCTATACAACGCTTTCTCGAAGCTGGTGCCAGGCTGAGCACCTTCAGGTGCCGGGTTTTCCGGCTTCTGGAAGTGCTGTTCAGGGCCTGACTCGCTGGCCGCTTGAACCAGTTCATCACCCTTGACGCTCAGGTCTTCGAAGAAGTTGCCGTAGAAGTCGATGTGCAGCTTGCCTTCAGCAGCGCTGACGATCTTGCCTTCACCCAGCTCGAAACCGTTGGAGTAAATGGCCTGATTGGCTTTGGAGTTTATTTTCCACTCCAGATTGGGGCCGTTGGCGAGCAGTGCCTGACGCAAGTTGCCTTGTTTGACGGCGGCGTCGATGGCGGTCTGGTTGATCCAGGTGCCGTCCGGATTGCGGTCGGCGTGGCTGGCGCAGCCGCCCAGAATGACGGCGAGCAGCGAGATGGCGAGCGCGGAGCGCATAACGGATTCCTTCCTTCAGGGAGAACGGAGCGCAAGGCACGCTCCGTCGGGGGGATTATTCGATGACGAGAATCGCGTCCATTTCAACCTGGGCGCCACGCGGCAATGCTGCAACGCCGATGGCGGCGCGAGCCGGATAAGGCTGGGTGAAATAGGTGCCCATGATCTCGTTGACCTTGGCGAAGTGGCCCAGATCGGTCAGAAAGATGTTCAGTTTGACGATGTCCTTGAAGGATCCGCCCGCCGCTTCGGCAACAGACTTCAGGTTTTCGAAGACCTGGGTGATCTGCGCTTCGATGCCTTCGACCAGCTCCATGCTGTTCGGGTCCAGCGGGATCTGTCCGGACATGTAGACGGTATTGCCAGCTTTGATGGCCTGAGAGTATGGGCCGATGGCCGCAGGGGCTTTATCGCTGGTGATGACAGTCTTGGTCATGAGAACTCCTGATGATGGGATGGCCTACGCGCGCATCCGGGTGATGCGTGTGACACCTGTCAGGGCGCGCAGTTTCTTGATCACACGAGCCAGGTGCACACGGTCGTGCACGCTGACCACCAGTTGGACCACGCTGATGCGGCCATCGCGTTCGTCCATACTGATTTTTTCGATATTGCCGTCGGCCGCGTTGACGCTGCTGGCCAGCAGAGCGATCAGGCCGCGCTGATGCTCGAGTTCGACACGCAGCTCGACGTTGAATTCGCCGGTGACATCCTTGGCCCAGGACAACTGGATGCATTTTTCCGGGTTGTGACGGATTTCGCTGATGTTGCGGCAGTTATCCAGATGCACAACCATGCCCTTGCCTGCAGACAGGTGGCCGACAATAGGGTCGCCAGGGATTGGCGTGCAGCATTTGGCGTAGCTGAGCACCAGGCCTTCGGTACCACGAATCGCCAGCGGACCTTCAGGGCTTGGCAACTGCTCGCCCTCGCCCAGCAGGCGGCGAGCGACGACATAGGCCATGCGATTGCCCAGCCCGATGTCTTCGAGCAGGTCTTCCAGCACTTCGACCCGGTACTCGTTGAGCACCAGCTGAATGCGTTCCTGAGTGATCTTGTCGAGACTGCATTCGAAGCCGTTGAGCACCTTGTTCAGCAGGCGCTCGCCAAGGTTGATCGACTCGGAGCGGCGTTGCAGCTTGAGCGCGTGGCGAATATGCGTACGCGCCTTGCCGGTCACGACGAAGTTCAGCCATGCCGGATTCGGGCGTGCACCTGGGGCGCTGACAATCTCGACGGTCGAGCCGCTTTGCAGCGGTTCGGACAATGGCGCCAGTCGGCGGTTGATCCGGCAGGCGATGCAGCTGTTGCCGACGTCGGTGTGTACCGCGTAGGCGAAATCCACCGCCGTGGAGCCTTTGGGCAGCTCCATGATCCGGCCTTTGGGCGTGAAAACGTAAACTTCGTCCGGAAACAGGTCGATCTTGACGCTTTCAATGAACTCCAGAGAGTTACCCGCACGCTGCTGCATTTCCAGCACGCCCTTGACCCACTGCCTTGCACGGGCGTGAGTGCCCTTGGGCTGCTCGTCGTCGCTGGATTTGTACAGCCAGTGTGCAGCGATCCCGTTGTTGGCCATCTCCTCCATTTCGCGGGTGCGAATCTGGATTTCGATCGGTACGCCATGCATACCGAACAACGTCGTATGCAGGGACTGGTAGCCGTTGGCCTTGGGGATCGCGATGTAGTCCTTGAAGCGGCCGGGCAGCGGCTTGTACAAATTATGTACAGCGCCCAGGACGCGATAACAGGTATCGACCTTGTCGACGATGATGCGGAATGCGTAGACATCCATGATCTCGTTGAAGGCGCGACGCTTGCCGCGCATCTTCTTGTAGATGCCATAAAGATGCTTCTGCCGCCCGCTCACGTCGCCTTCGATGCCGTCAACGGCCAGGCAATGACTAAGGGACTCTTCGATCTTGTTGACCAGTTCCTTGCGATTGCCCCTGGCGCGCTTGACCGCCTGGTTGATTCGCGAGGAGCGCATCGGGTACATCGCCTTGAAACCCAGGTCCTCGAATTCGATGCGCACACTGTGCATACCCAGCCGATTGGCGATGGGTGCGTAGATTTCGAGGGTTTCCTTGGCGATGCGCCGACGCTTTTCGCCCGACAGCACTTCCAGCGTGCGCATGTTATGCAGGCGATCGGCGAGCTTGACCAGGATCACGCGAATGTCGCGCGCCATGGCCATGGCCATTTTCTGGAAGTTTTCTGCCTGGGCTTCGGCCTTGGTCTCGAAATTCATCTGGGTCAGTTTGCTGACCCCGTCGACCAGTTCGGCGACGGTTTCGCCAAATTGGGCGCTGAGCGCTTCCTTGGCAATCCCGGTGTCTTCGATGACGTCATGCAGCATCGCAGCCATCAGGCTCTGATGGTCCATGTGCATGTCGGCAAGAATATTCGCTACCGCAAGAGGGTGCGTAACGTAGGCTTCACCACTGCGACGGCGCTGGCCATCGTGGGCTTGTTCGGCATAGTAATACGCTCGGCGAACCAGGTTGACCTGGTCCTTGCCGAGGTAGGCCGACAGTCTTTCGGCGAGGGCGTCTATGCTCGGCAAGGCGCTACCCCTTGCCAATGGCTTTTACCCTGCGCCGTACTACGTCGACCTGGCATAGGCTTAGACGGCCTCGTTGGACTCGTCCTCGAACGCTGCGAACAATGGTTCATCTTCAACGATTTCGGCTTCTGCGATTACAGCGTAATCCATCAGGCCAGCCGCGATTTCACGCAGTGCCATAACGGTAGGCTTGTCGTTTTCCCAGGCCAGCTTTGGTTCTTTGCCGCCGGTTGCCAGTTGACGGGCACGCTTGGTAGAGAGCATGACCAGCTCAAAGCGGTTATCCACGTGTTCTAGGCAGTCTTCAACGGTTACGCGGGCCATGGGTATTCCTCGTAGCAAATGCGGATGCGCGATGCCCGGATGGGCGAGCGGACTCGGTAGTTTACAAGCGGACAGCACCAGGCATCAAGCGGCAAGCCACCAACGGCATGCTTTTAACCTGTTGCCTGATGTCTGGAAACGACTCGATCAAGCCAGCAACTCCTGAAAAAGCTCGCTGTATTGCTCTTGCTGATGCTGCTGGGTCAGGCGATTGGCGCGGAATATCGCCTTGAGGTCTTCCAGTGCACCGGCAAAATCGTCATTGACCACAACGTATTCATACTCGTTGTAGTGGCTCATTTCGCTGACCGCTTCACGCATCCGCGCTTCAATGATCTCGTCACTGTCCTGGCCGCGATTGGTCAGGCGCTGACGCAATGCCTGCTGGGTAGGGGGCAGAATGAAGATCGACCGGGCCTGCGGCATTTGCGCACGAACCTGCCGGGCACCCTGCCAGTCGATTTCCAGAATCAGGTCGTGGCCTTCGTCCAGGGTCTGCTGCAGGTGGCTCTGCGAGGTGCCATACAGATTGCCGAAGACTTCGGCCTGCTCAAGAAAGTCGCCGTGCTCGATCATGCGCACGAACTCGGCACGATCGACGAAGTTGTAGTTCACGCCGTTCACTTCGCCGGGGCGCATGGCCCGGGTGGTGTGCGAGACCGAGACGCGGATCTTCGCCTGCGCGCCGTGCTGAGGCTCTTGCTGGGCGTCCATAAGGGCCTTGACCAGGCTGGTCTTGCCCGCGCCGGACGGGGCGGAAATGATATACAGGGTGCCAGTGATATGGGTCATGTCAGGTTCAGCCTTACTCAATATTCTGCACTTGCTCGCGCATCTGCTCGATCAACACTTTAAGGTTGACGGCAGCCTGCGTGCTGCGTGGGTCAAAGGCCTTGGAGCCCAGTGTATTCGCTTCGCGGTTAAGCTCTTGCATCAGGAAATCAAGGCGCCGGCCTGCCTGACCGCCAGCCTTGAGTACGCGACGCACTTCGGTGACGTGTGTGCTGAGGCGGTCCAGTTCTTCGGCAACATCGCTTTTCTGTGCCAACAGAACCATTTCCTGCTCCAGACGCTGAGGGTCGAGTTCGGCTTTCATGTCAGCAAAGCGATCCAGTACTTTCTGGCGCTGAGTTGCCAGCATCTGCGGCACCAGGGTGCGCAGGGTGGCAACCTCCTCGACGATGGAAGACAGCCGGTCATCAAGCAGTCTGGCCAGGTCTGCACCTTCGCGCCCGCGCCCGCTCTTCAATTCAGTCAGCGCATCATTGAACAGCTTCAGTGCTTCGGTGTTCAACACCTGCGGATCGCTGGCATCAGCCACAAGTACGCCGGGCCATGCCAGAACTTCAAGGGGGTTCAGCGCGGCAGGCTGTTTGATCAGGCCGGCAACCGATTCGGCTGCAGCGATCAACTGGCCTGCACGCTCAAGATCCACTTGCAGCGGTTTGCCGGCGGTTTCCTCGACAAAACGCAGTGTGCATTCAACTTTGCCACGCGACAGCCCCTGGCGTAGCGCTTCGCGAATCGCACCTTCCAGATCACGGAATGACTCAGGCAGGCGCAGGTGCGGCTCCAGATAGCGGTGATTGACCGAGCGCAGTTCCCAGCTCAGTGTGCCTTGGGCACCGGCTCGCTCTACGCGGGCAAAGGCAGTCATGCTGTGCACCATGGGGAAGTACCTCTTATCGATTCAGGAGCGTGATTCAACCCATGAGTGCACAGGATCGGCGTTCATGGGTGTCGTGAAAGCCGACTGGCTGCAGAGGCGCAGGATTGTAGCGCAGTGCGACGCAGGCTCCCAATCCGGCAGCGTGACAAGTGACGCAAGGCGTTCCTTGCGATCACGCCAGAGCGTCGAAAGTATTGATCCAGAGCCTTCTGTTCGGAGCAAATCGGCATTGGTGGCTTTTAGAGATGCCCAGTAGCAGCTGTGACCTCTATAATGCCCAGCAGTTTTCCGTCTCAGTACAGGTATCCCAGATGAAACGTCCAAGTGGTCGCGCCGCCGATCAGCTCCGCTCGATCCGCATCACCCGCAACTACACCAAACACGCCGAGGGTTCTGTACTGGTCGAGTTTGGTGATACCAAGGTGATCTGCACCGTCAGCGTCGAAAACGGCGTACCACGCTTCCTCAAGGGGCAGGGCCAGGGTTGGCTGACTGCCGAGTACGGCATGCTGCCGCGCGCGACCGGCGAGCGTAACCAGCGTGAAGCCAGCCGCGGCAAGCAGGGTGGTCGTACACTCGAAATCCAGCGCCTGATCGGTCGCTCGCTGCGCGCTGCGCTGGACATGTCCAAGCTGGGCGACGTTACCCTGTACGTCGATTGCGATGTCATTCAGGCTGACGGCGGTACTCGTACGGCTTCTATTACCGGTGCGATGGTTGCTCTGGCAGATGCGCTGAAAGTGATCAAGAAGCGTGGCGGCCTGAAAGGCGGCGACCCGCTCAAGCAGATGATCGCGGCCGTTTCGGTCGGCATGTATCAGGGTGAGCCAGTGCTCGACCTGGACTACCTCGAAGACTCGGCTGCCGAAACCGACCTGAACGTGGTCATGACCAGTGCAGGCGGTTTCATTGAAGTTCAGGGCACTGCCGAAGGCGCGCCATTCCAGCCTGAAGAGCTGAACGCGATGCTGGCGCTGGCACAGAAGGGCATTACCGAGTTGTTTGAACTGCAGCGTGCCGCACTGGCCGATTGATAAATAAGGAGCGTTTGATGATGAATGACAGTCCGCAGCCCTTGTACAAACCCAGCCGGGAAGCCCGTCAGTGGGCGATGTTCTGTCATTTATCCGCTCTCATTGGACTGGTCTTCCCCTTTGGCAATCTCCTTGCGCCATTGATTCTCTGGCAAATGAAGAGGGAGACAGACCCGTTCATTGATTCGCAGGGCAAAGAAGCGCTGAACTTTCAGATCACTGCCGCGATTGCAGGCCTGATATGCATAATGCTGATGTTCGTGGTAATCGGCATCGCACTGTTCATGCTGGTGTGCCTTGGTGCTTTCATACTCACGGTTATCGCCGGGGTGAAGGCAAACAACGGACTGGAATATCGTTACCCCTTCACCTGGCGCCTGTTGAAATAACGCATAGCGCGAGCAACGCAAAAAGCCGACTTGAAGTCGGCTTTTTCGTGTGCGCTGTTCGCCTGACTATCAGATAGTCAGGGTCCAGTCGTAGTCCACGATCAAGGGCGCGTGCTGCGAGAAGCGCGGCTGACGCGGCAGACGAGCGCTGCGCACGAAGCGGCGCAGACCTGGAGTCAGGATCTGATAATCGAAGCGCCAGCCCAGATTCAGCATCTCGGCCTGTTCGTTATCCGGCCACCAGCTGTACTGATCACCTTCGCGGCTGACTTCACGCAGGGCATCTACATAGCCCATAGTGCCGACAATCTCGTCCATCCAGGCGCGTTCGGGCGCCAGGAAGCCAGGAGACTGCTGGCTGTCACGCCAGTTCTTGATGTCGAGCTTCTGCTGCGCGACATAGAGCGATCCGCAATAGATGTATTCGCGACGCTTGCGGCGTTGCTTGTCCATGTACTTGCCGAAATCGTCCATGAGCTTGAATTTCTGATTCAGGTCTTCATCACCATTCATCCCTGACGGAAAGAGCAGGGTAGCGATACTGACCTTGTCGAAATCTGCTTGCAGGTAGCGCCCGTAGCGGTCGGCTGTCTCGAAACCGAGGCCGCTGATTACCGCCTTCGGCTGCAACCGCGAATAAAGCGCCACACCACCCTGAGCGGGAACCTCGGCTTCGCAGGCATAGAGGAAGTAACCATCCAGCTGAAAGGCTGGATCATCCAGTTCAAAGGTGGAGGCGCGGGTGTCCTGTAAGCAGATGACGTCGGCATTCTGAGCTTGCAGCCAGCTGAGCAAACCACGCTCGACTGCAGCCTGAATGCCATTTACGTTCACACTGATGATCCGCATAAATGGCCCCAAAAATCACGTGCGTGTATGATACCCGAGCTCTACCTAATTAGCTAAATCCGTGGTATCCGGAGCTTTTTCCATGCAAGCGTATCAGCGCGATTTCATTCGTTTTGCCATCGATCGCGGTGTTCTGCGCTTCGGTGAGTTCACTCTCAAGTCCGGGCGCACCAGCCCGTACTTCTTCAATGCCGGGCTGTTCAACACCGGTTCCGCACTGGCACAGCTGGGGCGTTTCTACGCAGCAGCGGTGGTTGAAAGCGGTATTGCCTTCGACGTTCTGTTCGGCCCGGCCTACAAGGGTATTCCGCTCGCCTCGGCCACTGCCGTGGCGCTGGCCGAGCATCATGACCGTGATCTGCCGTGGTGTTTCAACCGCAAGGAAGCCAAAGCGCACGGCGAGGGCGGCAGCCTGGTGGGTTCGCCGCTGGCGGGCAATGTGCTGATTATCGATGACGTGATCACGGCGGGTACGGCGATTCGTGAAGTCATGCAGATCATCAAGGACCAGAACGCGACTGCGGCAGGTGTCCTGATTGCCCTCAATCGCCAAGAGCGCGGCAATGGCGAGCTGTCGGCGATTCAAGAGGTCGAGCGTGACTTCGGCATCCCGGTAGTGAGTATCGTGTCGTTGAATCAAGTGCTTGAGTTCCTGGCCGACGATCCGCAGCTCAAGCAGCATCTGCCTGCCGTCGAAGCCTATCGCGCGCAATACGGAATCTGAGGACGAGCCTATGGCAGTCAGCGGCACGGAGCGGGCTTCGGTTTCAGGCGTACTGAGCGTTTTGGGGTTCTGGCTGGCTCTTGGCATGCTTGCGCCCTTGCTCGCTCAAGCGGCTGATGCGCCTGAAGCTCGACTTTATCGCTACGTCGACAGCCGTGGCGTGACCGTGATCGATACGCAAGGCGTGCCGCCCGACTACGTTGCCAAAGGCTATGAAGTGCTCAACAGTCGTGGTCGGGTGGTTCAGGTCGTACCGCCTGCGCCAACGGCCGAGCAGATTCGCCAATCCGAAGCAGAAAAACGCCAGGCCGCTGCCGATGCACAGCTGTTAAGCCTCTACAGCAGCGTCGCTGAGGTGGACCGCGTCAAGGCCCGCAAACTGGCCGAGCTGGATGCGCTGATTGGCGTCGCCCAAGGCAATATTCAGGGGTTGGCGGCTCAGCAGCGCAACCTGCAAGGCCAGGCAGCCGACCTGGAGCGCGCGGGACGTCCGGTTCAGCAGGGGCTGGTCGATCAGCTGAATGACTTGCGCGATCAGCAGCAGAAGCTGCAAACCGATATCGCCGGGTATCAGGCCGCACGCGTAAAGGCTGAAGCAGATTTCGCCGTCGACCGCGCCCGCGTCCAGCGCCTGACTCAATGACCGGACGCAGAGCGTCCAGAAGCTCATGCCCACGCCTGTTTTTGATTCTGGCCGAAGGCCGTAGGAGCGAACTTGTTCGCGAAAGGGGTCGAAGCCAGACACCTATCGTTCCTCACGCTCCAGCGTGGGAATGCCTGTCGTGACGCTCTGCGTCACAAATCTGCGCCGCGCCGCTTAATTCATGAGCGGACGCAGAGCGTCCAGAATGGCGTTACCACGCTGGAGCGTGGGAACGATAGTCAGCGATCATCATCAACCTACAAAAAGGCCCCGTGAGGGTTAGCTCACGAGGCCTTTGGGTGTTGCGTCTGAATCAGTGCCGCTTGCGGTTGGTGATCTGGGTGCCGACACCGCTGTCGGTGAAGATTTCCAGCAAGACCGCATTAGGCACTCGTCCATCGATGATGTGCGAGCTATTGACCCCGCCCTGAACCGCTTCCAGCGCGCAACGGATCTTCGGCAGCATACCGCCGTAGATCGTGCCGTCGGCGATCAGGCCGTCGACCTGTTCGGTGGTCAGGCCAGTCAGGACTTCGCCCTGCTTGTTCATCAAACCCGCAATGTTGGTCAGCAGGATCAGCTTCTCGGCCTTGAGGGCCTCGGCAACCTTGCCTGCGACCAGGTCGGCGTTGATGTTATACGACTCGCCATCCGGGCCCACGCCGATAGGCGCGATGACCGGAATGAAATCCCCTTTGACCAGCATGTTGAGCAGCCCGGTATTGACTCCGACCACTTCACCGACCTGACCGATGTCGATGATTTCAGGCTTGGTCATTTCCGGCGTCTGGCGCGTGACGGTGAGCTTCTTCGCACGAATCAGCTCGGCGTCCTTGCCGGTCAGGCCAATGGCGCTGCCGCCGTGACGGTTGATAAGGTTGACGATGTCCTTGTTGACCTGGCCCCCCAGCACCATCTCCACCACATCCATGGTCTGCGCATCGGTCACGCGCATGCCATCGATGAAGTGGCTCTCGATGGACAGGCGCTTGAGCAGATCACCGATCTGCGGCCCGCCGCCGTGAACCACCACCGGGTTGATACCCACCGCTTTCATCAACACGATGTCGCGCGCAAAGCCGGTTTTCAGCTCTTCGCTCTCCATGGCGTTGCCGCCGTACTTGATAACCAGCGTCTTGCCGACAAAGCGGCGAATGTAAGGCAGCGCTTCGGAAAGGACCTTGGCTACATTAGAGGCGGCATCACGTTCGAGGGTCATTCAGGGCTCCAGTCAAAAGGAAAAACAATCAAAATGGCAGGTCGAGATCCGGTGCAACTTTTTTCAGCTCAGCGTGGAACACGTCCTTGATGCGCTGCAACTCAGCCTCGGTTTCGGCCTCGAAGCGTAGCACCAGTACCGGCGTGGTATTGGACGCACGGACCAGACCCCAACCCTTCGGATAGTCCACACGGACACCGTCGATGGTGGTCAGTTTGGCGTCGCCCCACTGCGCATCGGTTTCAAGGGCCTTGATGATGCTGAACTTGGTGACATCCGTCACCTTGATGTTGATTTCAGGCGTCGAAATATCGTTCGGGAAGGTTTCGAACAGGTCTTCGGCATTGGCCGACTCCTGGCTGAGGATCTCCAGCAGACGTGCCGCGCTGTAGATACCGTCGTCGAAACCGAACCAGCGTTCCTTGAAGAAGATGTGGCCGCTCATTTCACCCGCGAGCAGCGCGCCGCTCTTTTTCATTTCTTTCTTGATCAGCGAGTGGCCGGTTTTCCACATGACCGGACGACCGCCATGCTCGCGAATCAGCGGAGTCAGGCGACGTGTGCATTTGACGTCGAAAATGATGTCGGCACCCGGGTTGCGCTTGAGCACGTCCAGCGCGAACAGCATCAACAGGCGATCCGGGTAAACCACATTACCCTCGTTGGTCACGACACCGACACGGTCACCGTCACCGTCGAACGCCAGACCCAGATCGGCACCGGTTTCCTTGACCTTGGCGATCAGGTCCTGCAGGTTTTCCAGCTTGCCCGGGTCCGGGTGGTGGTTGGGGAAATTGCCGTCCACTTCCGCGAACAGCGAGATCACTTCACAGCCCAGTGCTTCGATCAGTTGTGGGGCGATAACGCCTGCCGCGCCGTTGCCGCAGTCGACCACGACCTTCAGCTTGCGGGCCATGACGATGTCATCCTTGATCTGCTTGAAGTAGCGATCGAGGATATCGACTTTAGTGATGCTGCCTTTCTGCGAAGTCAGGTTGTTGGTCTTGATACGCTCATGCAGCGCCTGGATCTGCTCGTTGGCCAGGGTATCGCCCGCGATGACGATCTTGAAGCCGTTGTAGTCCTTGGGGTTGTGGCTGCCGGTCAGCATCACACCGGTCTTGCCTGCTAGCACGTTGGCGGCGTAATACAGCGCAGGTGTCGGCACCAGGCCCACATCGCTGACATGGCAGCCGCTGTCGTGCAGGCCTTGAATCAGTTGCTGCACCAGTTCCGGGCCGGAAAGGCGACCATCGCGACCGACGCTGACGTTGGGTTCGTTCTGCGCCAGGCTTTCGGAGCCGATGGCGCGGCCGATCCAGTAAGCCGTTTCAGCGTTGAGGGTGTCCCCTACCACGCCACGGATGTCGTAGGCGCGGAAAATAGTCTCGGGAAGGTTGGGTGCCACGGATGCTGGGCTGTTCATAGCGAGGGAATGCTCCGATCTCAGGAAGTCCTGGTTTTCGTCGAGAAGGTCGATATCAAGGATATCGGTATCTTGAAACAGTGGATCGGTCCAGTCGGTGCGTGATGCAGCCACTGTGGACGAAGCACTGCCTTTGGCAATATCTGCATCGCGCTGCTCACCGACAACCGGCACAGGCACTGCCTGGGGTTGACTGCGAAGCGAGACACGAGCAAGGGCCTGGGCCAGACCACTCAGGGCCGGGAGGCTCAAACCGAAGGGTTTGACGGCTTTTCCGCGTGAGAGTTCTTGGAGCAACTGATCCAGTTGTCGTGCGTCGGCGCAAATACGCCGTTGCAGAGTTCTCTCGCTGCGATGCAAGCCAAGCAGTACGCCTGCTGCAGCAATAACCAGCGCCAGCAGCAAAAGCACGACGGAAGGCGAAGTTTTCAGGCCGGGACCGGGCGTGAAGTCGAGTTTCCAGCCGGAATAGCCGGTATCGAACACCTGGGGTTTGCCGCCGTCTGCCTGACCGCGCTGCAGGAAAACCTGTGCAGGTCCGCTACCGAACTGCTGGCTGAGCACCACTTGTCCGGCCTCGGCAGGCAGTGCGGGCAAGGCATTGAGCAAGCGCTGCAGGTCAAAGGCCAGCAGCAGTGTGCCCACCACCGGCTGAGTTGCCGCGGCACGTACCGGTGCAGCACTGTAGATCAACCAGCGCTCGCCCACCTTGCGAGCCTCCGGGGCAACGACTTCGCCTTGTGCAGCCTTGTTGAGCATATCCAGCGTGGCAAAGCTTACCGGCAACGCGCCCTGTGTATCGACGTCAACCAGGCCTTTGGGGTAAAGCCGCGCGCCTGCCAGGCCGTCCCAGCGAGTGAAGCGATCCTGTGCTGCCAGCAACGCGGAGGCATCATTGCTCTGAAGCGTCTGTGCAAGTGCTGCGCTGGTGGCAGCCGATTGAGTGTCGGCGTTGATCTGATGCAGCGCCAGACCCACCGCTGCTGCCTGACTGCCGCCCCAGGCCTGAACAAGCTGGTCCTGTTGCTGCGGACCTGTGGCCAGAGCCGTCCAGACCAGTACCGCAGCAATCAGCAGGCCGATGGCGGCAGGCACCAGGCCAGGCGCGAGTCCTTTGAGGCTCGCAGCCGGAGGCGAGTTATCGGCGGGTATGGCGTGCTGTGAAGCGCTGTGCTGACTGCCTTTCACCGACCTCTCCCTGAGCCTTTTTCCAAACCCGGATTATTTGCCGAATGACGATTAATGGCTGCCGGAGTGGCCGAAGCCGCCTGCGCCACGCTGACTTTCGTCGAATGCTTCAACCAGTTCAAAGTGCGCCTGCACCACAGGCACCAACACCAGTTGCGCAATACGCTCGCCCACCGCGATGTTGAATGCAGTCTGGCCACGGTTCCAGCACGACACCATCAGCTCGCCCTGATAATCGGAGTCGATCAGACCCACCAGGTTACCCAGCACGATGCCATGTTTGTGACCCAGGCCGGAGCGCGGCAGGATCAACGCGGCAAGGCCCGGATCGCCGATGTAAATCGACAGGCCGGTAGGGATCAGCAGGGTCTGGCCGGGCTCGAGAACGGTATCTTCCTTGAGCATGGCACGCAGGTCCAGGCCTGCCGAACCAACAGTGGCGTAGGCCGGGAGTGGAAATTCGTTGCCAATGCGAGGGTCGAGGATCTTGGCTTGTAGAGCGTGCATTCGTAGTTAAACCTGATTCATGCGGTCGGCGATAAAAGTGATCAGCTGGCGGGCAATCTTGGCCTTGCTGGTCTGGGCAAAAAGCGTTGCGTGCAACGCCCGGTCAATCACGCTGCAAGCGTTCTCTTCACTGTTGAAGCCGATGCTGGGGTTGGCGACATCGTTGGCGACAATCAGGTCCAGGTTCTTGTCCTTGAGCTTGCGGGCAGCATAGTCGAGCAGGTGTTCGGTCTCGGCGGCGAAGCCGACACTGAAAGGACGGTCCGGGCGGGTTGCGATGGTCGCCAGAATATCCGGATTGCGGACCATCTGCAGCAGCAAGCCGTCACCGTTTGAAGGATCTTTCTTCAATTTGTGCGGGGCGACAACTTCCGGACGGTAGTCAGCCACCGCTGCCGAGGCGATGAACAGGTCACAAGGGATGGCAGCCTCGCACGCCGCCAGCATGTCGCGGGCACTGACCACGTCGATGCGCGAGACGCGATCCGGCGTTGGCAGGTTGACTGGCCCGGTGATCAGCGTGACGCGTGCACCGGCTTCCACAGCCGCTTCGGCCAGGGCAAAGCCCATTTTCCCGGAGCTGTGGTTGGTGATGTAGCGCACCGGATCGATGTTTTCCTGGGTCGGGCCAGCGGTGATCAACACATGCTTGCCGGTCAGGCTCAGGCGCTGGAAACAGTCCGCTGCGCACTGGGCCAGATCGTCGGCCTCCAGCATGCGCCCGAAGCCGACATCGCCGCAGGCCTGACTGCCGGACGCTGGCCCGAACACACGAAAGTCACGCTCTTCAAGCAGCCGGGTATTGGCTTGCACTGAGGCGTCACGCCACATTGCCTGATTCATCGCCGGTGCGATGGCGACGGTGGCATCGGTTGCCAGCACGATGGTGGTCAGCAAGTCGTTGGCGATGCCTTGCGCCAGGCGCGCGATGAGGTCGGCGGTGGCCGGGGCGATCAGGATCAGGTCGGCCCATTTGGCCAGTTCGATATGGCCCATCGCAGCCTCTGCGGCCGGGTCGAGAAGATCCAGATGCACAGGGTGCCCGGACAGGGCCTGCATGGTCAGCGGCGTGATGAACTCCGCTCCGCCTTTGGTCATGACAACACGCACTTCAGCGCCCTGATCGCGCAGGCGGCGGACCAGCTCGGCGCTCTTGTAGGCCGCGATGCCGCCGCCGACGCCAAGAACGATGCGTTTTCGATACAGCCGCTGCATAGACCTGCCTTTTTGGTCGAGTGAATACGCGATGCCCATGACGCCTCCCCAGGCCAGGTCGTCGCGCAAAAAAGATGGGCTAAGATAGCACAGCGACTGCACCGCAACAGCGGTGCCCAAACACATGGAGGTGCTATGAGTATTCGCAGTTGGCCCGCGGCCGAACGCCCGCGGGAACGCTTGTTGGAGTTGGGGGCGGGGAGCCTTTCCGACGCAGAGTTGCTGGCTATCTTTTTACGCACCGGGGTGGCCGGAAAAAGCGCCGTAGACCTTGCCCGTCATCTTCTGAATCAATTCGACGGGCTCAGATCGTTACTGGATGCTGACCTGCCCACGTTTACCTCCCAGCTCGGGCTGGGGCCTGCCAAATTTGCTCAGTTGCAGGCAGTCATGGAGATGGCGCGCCGGCACATGGCCGAGTCCTTGCGCCGTGACTCGGCGCTGGAAAACCCCACTCAGGTGCGCAACTACCTGAAGGCTCAGCTCAGACATGAACAACATGAAGTTTTCGCCTGCCTGTTTCTGGACAACAAGCACCGGGTCATGACCTTCGAGATACTGTTTCGCGGGACGATCAACGCCTCCTATGTGCATCCGCGCCAGGTGGTGAAGCGAGCGATGGCTCACAACGCCGCCAGCCTGATCCTCTGCCACAACCATCCTTCGGGTATCACCACGCCCAGCCGTTCCGACATCGACCTGACCAAGCGCCTCAAGGAAGCACTGATGCTGGTGGATGTTCATGTGCTGGACCACGTGATCGTGGGCGACGGCGAGCCATTGTCGATGGTCGAGCGCGGGTTGATGTAGCGCTCACGCGGAGCGATAGGGCGGGATTCGGCTTATCGTTCCCACGCTCTGCGTGGTAATGCCGTTCGGGACGCTCTGCGTTCGGTCTTCAGAGAGGTCGTGCCAATGCAAACATTGGCACGACATCACACAGACAGGCTTGGGTCACTCTGGCGACTTACTTGACCTGCACCTTGTAGAAATCCTGCCTGCCAAACGGGCTGACTTGATAGCCCGTGACATCCTTGCGTACCAGGGCTGCGGCCGTCGGGTGGGCGAGGGGGATCCACAGTGCCTGCTGCTGAATCTGCTGCTGCGCCTGGTGATACAGTTTGCTGCGCTCGGCCTGATCACTGACTGATTTACCGTCTGCGATCAGCTTGTCCAGTGTCTTGTCGCAATAACGGGCGAAGTTGGTGCCCGACTGCACGGCTGCACACGAGAACTGCGGGGTCAGGAAGTTATCCGGGTCGCCATTGTCGCCCGCCCAGCCCATGAACAGCAGATCATGTTCACCGGCCTTGGCGCGGCGAATCAATTCGCCCCATTCAATGATCTTGATCTCGGCATCAATACCTATCTGTTTCAAGTCAGACTGCAGCAGTTGAGCGCCCAGACTCGGATTCGGGTTCAGCAGGCTGCCGGAAGGCCGGGTCCAGATAGTGGTCTTGAAGCCGTCTTTCACACCGGCTTTAGCCAGCAAAGCCTTGGCCTTGGCGACATCGTGCTGATAGCCGGGCAGGTCCTTGGCGTAACTCCAGGTGTTGGGCGGGTAAGGGCCATTGGCCGCCTCAGCGGTGCCTTCGAACACGGCTTTCAGGTAGTTGTCCTTGTCAAACGCCAGGTTGATGGCCTGGCGAACTTCCGGCTTGTCGAACGGCGGGTGCTGGCTGTTGATCGCGACAAACGCGGTCATGAATGCTTCAGTCTTCTCGACCTTGAGCGAGTCATCCTCGCTAGCCGCTTTAATGTCCAGAGGCTTGGGCGAAAGCGCTATCTGGCATTCGTTCTGACGGACTTTCTGCAGACGCACATTGGCGTCCGCTGTGATGGCATACACCAAGGTGTCGACATCAGACTTGCCGGCGAAATAATCCTTGAACGCCTCATAACGCACCACGGCATCTTTCTGGAAGCGCTTGAATACGAACGGCCCGGTGCCGATCGGCTGGCTGTTGAGTTTTTCCGGTGTGCCGGCTTTCAGGAGTTGCGCGGTATATTCGGCCGAGTAGATCGACGCAAACCCCATGCTCAGCGTGGCCAGGAAGGTCGAGTCCGCATGGTTGAGCGTAAAGCGTACGGTGTGTGCATCGGGCGCTTCGATGCTCTTGATCAGCGCGGGCAACTGCATCGATTGCGCATGCGGGAAGCCGCTCTGGGCGATCTTGTGCCACGGGTTCTGCGGGTCGAGCATGCGCTGGAAGCTGAACAGCACATCATCGGCGCTCAGCTCGCGGGTCGGCTTGAAATAGTCGGTTGTATGGAATTTCACTCCGGAGCGCAGCTTGAAGTCGTAAGTCAGGCCATCAGCGGAGACCGTCCAGCTTTCTGCCAGGCTCGGTACCAGCTTGCCGCTCTGGGCATCGAAGTCCACCAGACGGTTCATCAGCACGTCGGCCGATGCGTTGGTGGTGGTCAGGGAGTTGTACTGCACAACGTCGAAGCCTTCGGGGCTGGCTTCGGTACAGACCACAAGGCTCGATGCCTGGGCAGCAATCGGAAGCAGCAACGGAACAAGCAAAAAAGGGAGTGCAGCTAGGCGCATGGCGTTATTTCCTATTCAGAAAGGGCCCCATCTGCCGGCGCAGTCTGGTGAGGGACTAACCCTAGACCATGTACTGGCGTAGAACAATCGTCACGGTGCGACGAGCGGTCGATTTGCCTGTGCCCCCGCATTGCTTGAGCATACCGCCGCGCAGAGCGGATTCATTCGGGTCAAAGTGCTTTGCCTGTTGTTGCGTCCAAGGGTTTCTGGTATAAAGCAGCGCTCTTTTCTAGGGGCCCGGTTCCTTCACTGTAGGTGTAGCCGGTAAGACCCTTAAAGAAACGCGGCGCCTGGCGCCAAATGACTGAGAGATTAAGCGGCCAACCCATGCCGGGTTGGGCATGTGGTTTTAGAGGGCTGAGGCATGTCGAGAGTATGTCAAGTTACCGGTAAGGGTCCGGTGACTGGGAATAACATTTCCCACGCAAACAACAAAACCCGTCGTCGTTTCCTGCCAAACCTGCAGCATCACCGCTTCTGGGTTGAAGGCGAGAAGCGTTTTGTTCGTCTGCGCGTATCTGCTAAAGGCATGCGTATCATCGACAAGCGTGGCATTGAAGTTGTGCTCGCTGAACTGCGTCGCGACGGCAAAATTTAAGGGAGAGAATCATGCGTGAATTGATCCGTTTGGTGTCGAGCGCTGGTACAGGCCATTTCTACACCACCGACAAGAACAAACGTACTACCCCGGATAAAATCGAAATCAAAAAATTCGATCCGGTTGTACGCAAGCACGTGATCTACAAAGAAGGCAAAATCAAGTAATTGATTCTGTCGGCTACAAAAAAACCCGCTTCGGCGGGTTTTTTTGTGTCTGCGCTCTTGGCGCGGCTGCAAGGGCGGTACTTATTTATCTGCAGTGGGTTCAAACACCACATAAATCTTGCGGCATGTTTCCAGCACCTCCCAGGTGCCCTTGAAGCCGGCCGGAATCACGAAGCGGTCGCCTGCGCGCAGGGTTTTCGCGTTGCCCTGCTCGTCGCGCAGGACTGAAACACCCTGCACAATCTCGCAATACTCATGCTCCGAGTAACTGACCTGCCACTGCCCGGGCTCGCCATTCCAGACGCCCGCGCTCATCTGTCCGCAGGGGCTGTTGTAGTGGTTGTAGAGGGTTTGTGCCGGATCACCCTTGAAGACCTTTTCCGGTGCAGGGCGATAGTGCTCGGCGGCGGTGCTGGCTTCACTGAAGTCGACGATGCTTTCGATGCTCATAATGGGCCCCTTGTCCTGAATGCGTTGAGGGTTTGACGTGCGTGCTGTGCGTTAGTGCCTCGGCGCGCGTGCGGAGCTGTTTAATAAAATCAACATAAAAGCGCCGTAGCGGCTATTTTTGTCAAATATATTGGTTTTGTCGGGCCGCTGGTTTAGGGTAACGGCCTTCCTGAAAAATTTCAGATTGTGTCTTTAATCAACCATGACACACCCACATTCAACAAGAGGAGGACATGCAAATGACCACCCTGACTCGTGCTGACTGGGAGCAACGCGCCCAGAATTTGAAGATCGAAGGCCGTGCCTTCATTCAAGGTGAATACACCGCAGCCTCCTCCGGCGAGACGTTTGATTGCATCAGCCCGGTCGATGGCCGGATGCTTGCCAAGGTCGCCAGTTGCGACACCGCTGACGCGCAACGCGCTGTCGACAGTGCGCGCAGCGCCTTCAACTCGGGTGCCTGGTCGCGACTGGCTCCGGCCAGACGCAAGGAAACCATGATCCGTTTCGCCGGGCTGCTCAAGCAAAATGCCGAAGAGCTGGCCCTGCTTGAGACTCTGGACATGGGCAAGCCGATTGGCGACTCGTTCGGCGTCGACATTCCCGGTGCCGCCAGAGCCCTGAGCTGGAGCGGCGAGGCCATCGATAAACTGTATGACGAAGTCGCGGCAACGCCTCATGACCAACTGGGTCTGGTAACGCGCGAGCCGGTGGGTGTCGTCGCCGCCATCGTGCCGTGGAACTTCCCGTTGATGATGGCTTGCTGGAAGCTTGGTCCTGCATTGTCCACCGGCAACTCAGTGATCCTGAAGCCGTCGGAGAAATCTCCGCTGACTGCCATTCGTATTGCGCAACTGGCCATCGAGGCAGGCATTCCTGCGGGCGTGCTCAACGTATTGCCGGGTTACGGTCATACCGTCGGCAAGGCGCTGGCGCTGCATATGGACGTGGATACCGTGGTGTTTACCGGTTCGAGCAAAATCGCCAAGCAACTGATGATTTACGCAGGCGAGTCGAATATGAAACGCGTCTGGCTGGAAGCCGGTGGCAAGAGCCCGAATATCGTCTTTGCCGACGCGCCGGATTTGCAGGCCGCCGCCGAAGCAGCCGCCAGCGCAATTGCCTTCAACCAGGGCGAGGTCTGCACTGCCGGCTCGCGGCTGCTGGTCGAGCGCTCCATCAAGGAGCGCTTCCTGCCGATGGTGATTGAGGCATTGGCCACCTGGAAGCCCGGCAACCCGCTGGACCCTGCGACCAACGTGGGCGCGCTGGTCGATACCCAGCAGATGAATACCGTGTTGTCCTACATCGAAGCGGGCCACGCCGATGGTGCCAAGCTGGTTGCGGGTGGCAAGCGCATTCTGCAGGAGACCGGCGGCACCTACGTTGAGCCGACCATTTTCGACGGTGTGAACAACGCGATGAAAATCGCTCAGGAAGAAATCTTCGGCCCGGTGCTTTCAGTGCTGACGTTCGACAGCGACGAAGAAGCGATACAGATAGCCAACGACACGCCTTATGGCCTGGCTGCTGCCGTGTGGACTGCAAATATCTCCAGAGCACACCTGACCTCCAAAGCACTGCGCGCAGGCAGCGTATGGGTCAATCAGTACGACGGCGGCGATATGACTGCCCCGTTCGGTGGCTTCAAGCAGTCAGGCAACGGTCGTGATAAATCGCTGCATGCCTTCGACAAATATACCGAGCTGAAATCCACCTGGATCAAGCTGTAGTCATTTGCTTATCGCACCCACGCTCTGCGTGGGCGTGTAGTTCTGGGACGCTCCGCGTCCTGGCTTGCGTTTGCAGTGCGGCGCAGATTTGTGACGCGGAGCGTCACGCACGGCATTCCCACGCTGG
>NZ_LKEK01000072.1:0-43400 GCF_001466905.1 Pseudomonas sp. ICMP 3272 | reverse complement strand
TGGCGCGGCAGGTACTGTTGCCGGTGAATGTCTTGCCCTGTACTTCAATGGCTTCCAGGCGCTGACGCACCAGGCGTTCACCGTCTTTGAAGGTGCCATGGCTGTAGTGATCAAACACGTCATACACTTCATACGCGTCGACGTTGCCCTGCTCATTGAGGCTCGGCATGCCGACAGGCAACTGATTACGGGGCTGCTTGTAGTCGAATGTCTGAATGGACATGCGCCCCGATTGCAGACGTCGATGGCTGCGCCATTCGGTAATCGAGTCCGCTGTTTCGGTAACGGATGCGCTGTGATAACGAATGGTTGGCTGTTGCTGCAGGGGAGAGAGGTCACGCGAGTGATCAAGAATGATCAGTGTGTGCTTTTCCTGATTGTGATCGAAATAGAAGAACAGGCCTTCGTGTTCCAGCAACCTCAATACAAAGGTCAGATCGCTTTCACGGTACTGGGTGATGTAACTGTGCGTCTTGAGTGGCTGGCTGAGTTGAAACTCGAAGTCGGGCAATGCGCCGTAGGCTGCAAATACCGTTCGGATAACGGCTTCGATGGTCTGTTCCTGAAATATGCGCGAGTCGACGCGTCGCGAGAGCATCCACAGCCAGGGGCTGAGCGTGGCGCTGTAGCGGGCCAGGCCGCCGTCGCTGCCTTCCAGGCTGAAGGCACTGATATAACCATTGATGTAGCGCGATTCGCCGGTGGCGAGTTCTATTGCCAATTGTGCAGGCTGGCCGATCTGCGATTTGAGTTCCAGGCCGGCGTCGCGGCTGATCATCGACAACTCGAAACTGAACAGCTCGGACAGGCTTTCAGTGCCGGAAAAACTTTCCAGCAGGAGTTCCTGTTCGTCACGGGCAACGGTCGTCAGCTTGATCAAACGACGGTTTTGTGGCGCAAATAGCGCCGTTAGATCCTTTAACATTGTTGCTCCGTTATATAAAACCAGCCGCTCGTTCCGCTAGAGAGTGCTGATATAGAGAGGGGCGTGAGTCTATAGACTTCTTTCCGGGGCACACACTTAAATTGCAATGGGCCATCACCGGGCAACATTACTCCTCATGGCGCGCTGAGGTAGTGGGGAATGGCTAACGATTTCGTCGTCCAATTCATAAGAAGCTGTAGTGCGTTTCTTACGGCGCAATGAACACAGCCATGCAGACTGCAAGACTTTGCTTTTGGAGAGGGCTGGAGGCGTGTGCTATGAAAAGCCCTGGCTCACGAGCATCAGGGCTTTTTAGTTGGCGTTTACTGCAGGCTTATATTGGCCAGCGTGACGATAATGCCTATGCCCGCGACAGTGGCGGCTACTGCGTTGATGGAGAACACTGTGCGTATCTTTCTGGACAGTCTCCATGGCTTTACAGCGAACGCATAAATCAGCAGAAAGATGATCGCGAAGATTTCCACCTGCGCTAGCAGGACTACCGCACTGCCCAAGGCCATTGATCCGGAAAGGCCATCAGCGTCTCGCGACAGATAATATGTCAGCAGAGTGCCGATGATGGGTAGCCAGATCCCCAGGCTGATAAGAATCAGTGGGATGGGGTTGAAAGGGCGTGTTTGGTTTTCGGTGTCCACTTTTTTTCCTTGATGAGTGATCCGGCGATCAGGGCTTCTCAATCTCTGAAACTGCTGTCGGTGCCTCGGTCTTCACGGTGCGTATCTCGCGGCTCCATTGCAGGATGATCATCACCAGCGTTGGAATGCCCAGCAGAGCGGTGATCAGGAAGAAATTGTGATAACCGAATTTCTCCACCACCACGCCGGAATAACCGCCCAGCAAACGCGGCAACAGCAGCATGATTGAGCTGAGCAGTGCGTATTGAGTGGCGGAAAACTTAAGGTTGGTGAGGCTCGACAGGTAGGCGACAAACGCTGATGTCGCCAGCCCTGAGCTGAGGTTGTCCAGTGAGATGGTCAGGATCAGCATCTTCACGTTCGGGCCCATGTCCGCCAGCAACAGGAACAGGATGTTGGTCGCTGCCGAGGTGAAGCCGCCGATGAACAGGATCGGCATGATGCCGAAGCGTACGATCAGCAGACCACCGGCACCAGCGCCCAGCAGGGTCATGATCAGGCCGAAGATCTTGCTGACACTGGCGATCTGGTCCTTGGTGAAGCCCTGGTCGATGTAGAACACGTTGGCCATGACGCCCATCACCGTGTCCGACATTCGATAGGTCGCAATCAGGCCCAGTAACAGCAGGGCCTGCCAGCGGTAACGCATGATGAAGTCGTTGATCGGCGTAAGCACCGGCGCCAGCCCGCGACGACCCATTGACGACAGGCAGGCGAAGGTCAGAAGCGTATAGAGAATGGCGCGCAGGAAAGCCCGGTCTTCCAGCAGCAGGTCCATCCAGCTGGTGCCGTTGAACAGCACGCTGGCGAAGTCGGTGTTGTAAAGCTGGGTAAACATTGCCGGTACTGAAACCAGCAGCACAATGAGCACGAACACCGAGGCCAACTGGTGGGTAAAACCATAGCGCGCTGCCGACAGCTGGGTGCGCAACGGTACTGGCGGCTCGCGCATGATCAGCGTAGTGACCAGCGCTGGCAGCATCAGCAGGCCAAACAGCACATAGGTGCCGGTCCACGCCGAATGCTTGTAGGCAAAGCCTGTTGAGCCGAAACCTTCAGCGAAGTAAAGCGCGCCCGCGGTCGCCAACAGTGCGGCCACCCGATAGCCGGACATGTAACTGGCGGCGAGGGCGGCCTGCTGGGTGTCCTGAGCGATTTCAAGGCGATAGGCGTCGATGGCGATGTCTTGCGTTGCGGAGGCGAAGGCCACTACTACAGCAATTGCGATCAGCCAAGACAAATGCTTCTGCGGATCGCAGAAACCCATACCAATCAGGCCGAGAATCACCAGGCTCTGTGCAAGCACCAACCAGGAGCGCCGCCGCCCCAGCTTGCCCAGAAACGGCAGGCGCCATTGGTCGAGTAAGGGCGACCAGACCCATTTAAAGGCGTAGGCAAGACCGATCAGGCTCGCATAGCCGATGGTCTCGCGAGCAACACCGGCTTCGCGCAACCACACGGATAAGGTCGAAAAGACCAGCATATAAGGCATGCCCGCAGCGAATCCGAGCAGCAGTAACACTAATGTCGACGGGCTGGCATATGCGGCGAGCGCGGCGCGCCAGGTTTTACGGGGCATGGGCTGGAATCTGCCTCAGGTTACGAAAACAAAGGGCGCACTCTAACCGCTGTGCTATAGGGGACGCCAGCCATGGCGCTGCATATCCACCCGATTATTCCGAATGGTAACGCCCTCGGCGCGTAAACGGGCTCGCTGTTCGTCACCGGACACACTGCCAGCGGGCAGACTGAGCCGACCGCCGGCCCCCAACACCCGATGCCAGGGCAGGGAAGAGCCGTCCGGCAACTGACTCAATGTACGGCCCACCCAGCGCGCAGCTCTGCCCAGCCCTGCCATTTCAGCCAGTTGACCGTAAGCGACCACTTTGCCCTCCGGTATTTGCGCCATCGTCAGGTAGAGGGCCGTACGTCGTATTTCGGCAGATGACGGCTCGCCAGGGTAAAGAAGTGTCAAGTCTGGGTTGGTCACACATTTATCCTGTATAAAACGATATTGATTGTCGTTCGCGGAACTTTGGTCGATCGCTGCTGTCTGTTACCACCGTGTCCGGCGGTCAATGGATTGAGATCGCCTTGATGTTCTTCTGCAGGATAATGCCCGCCTTCCCGCCAAACAGAGCCTGATTACCGCTTATGTTGTCCAGAACCCTGCTGTGCCTCGCAATTACTACTGTTTCAACTCCATTGCTTGCCGACACTGTCTGGTTGAAGAACGGTGACCGGCTGACTGGCACAATCAAAGTGTTCGATGGTGGCAAGCTACTGTTGCAGACCGAATACGGCGGCGCTATTCCGTTGGACTGGAAGCAGGTCAAAACTCTGCAAAGCGATCAGCCACTACTGGTCAAGCAGGATGAGCACACAGGCGAAGTCTCCAAGTCGTTGCAGGCTGCCGATGATGGCAAGGTCGTGCTGGCTAATGGCGATGCACCCAAGACCGTCGAACTGGCAAGTATCCATCAGATCATCAAGCCCAAGCCGGTTATCACTGATCTTGTCTGGAAAGGCAATATCGATGCGGCGCTGGATTTCCAGCAGGCAGAAAACGACACCAATGACTACAACATTGCCTTCAAGACTTCAGCGCGTCACGGCCAATGGCGCCATAACGCCAAAGGCGATTACAACCGCGAAACGACCGATGATGTGGTCGGCACTGACAACTGGAGCGCCGAATACTCGCTGGATCGCTTCCTGACCGAGAAATTCTTCTGGGATGCTCGTGTCACCTACAAGCGCGACAAGATCGAAGACCTGTCGCGTCAGCGTGTTGTCGGTACAGGTCCTGGTTACCAGCTGTGGGATGACGAGCTGGGAGCCTTCAAGGTCGGTGCGCTGCTTAACCGTACAGATTTCGAATTCTCCAATGGCCAGAAGGAAAACTTCTATTCGGTCGCAGGTACCTGGGATTACAACCGCTACCTGATCGGCAAGAAGTTCGAGTTCTTCAGCAACGGCGAGCTGGGCAAACCGTTGAGCGGCGTTGCCGATTACTCCATGGATGTCGAAGCCGGGCTGCGCTACAAGGTTACCGACTGGGCATCGCTTAACCTGAAGGCCGAGAAAAACATCATCAGTGGCTCGGATAACGGCGACGTGGACAAGACCCGCTACACCGCCGGTTTCGGTGTGAGCTGGTAAGCAACGTGGCGAGCGATGCGCACTGTGTGCATCGCTCTGCCAGGATGGGTTGACTAGATTCTCATCGCGCCGTCCAGCTCCAGTATGCGGCCGCTGAAATAATCGTTTTCAAGAATGTAAGCCACCGAGTGGGCGATTTCGTCTGGTTTGCCCATGCGCTTGAGCGGGATGGCCGAGGTCATCCTCTCAAGTGCTTCGGGGCGCATGCTTTCGGTCATTTCGGTTTCAATGAACCCAGGTGCCACGCCCGCCACGCGGATTCCGTAGCGTGCCAGTTCCCTTGCCCAAGTAACGGTCGCAGCGGCAACGCCGGCCTTGGCTGCCGAATAGTTGGTTTGTCCGATATTCCCTGCCCGTGAAATCGACGATATATTGATGATCGCGCCCTGAGTCTTCTGCTCGATCATTTTCGCCGCTACCTCGCGCGTGCAGAGGAATACGCCGGTCAGGTTGACGTCAATTACCGACTGCCACTGCGCCAGGCTCAGTTTGGTAATTTCGCCATCCTTGACCTTGACCAGCAGGCCGTCACGCAAAATACCGGCGTTGTTGACCAGGCCATGAATGGCCCCGAAGTCCTCGGCGACCTTGTTGACTGTGTCGACGACCTGTTCTTCATTGGCGACATTGCATAGATAGGCGCGAGCATTGACCCCAAGCGCCTCACAGGCTGCGACAGCCTGATCAAGCTTGTCCTGATTCAGGTCCAGCAGTGCCAGGTTCGCGCCCTTGCCAGCCAGATATTTGGCCATGGCTCTGCCTAGCCCCTGGCATCCGCCGGTGATAATTATCAGCTTGTCTTTCAATTCCATGTGCGTGCCCAATCACAGTTGATCGTTTCCATGGCATCACTGGCTTGATGCGAGTGCTTATGCCATAGCCAGAGCACGTTATAGGCTGTTTTTGCGCGTTCGTCTCGGGTCTGCCATCTGGCCCTGAAATACACCGATACACGTTTGTGAAGCCCAGGTTCAGCTGACTTATGCGCATAATTGAGCTGTTACCCAAGCGCAGGGAGCTTGAATTAACGACCTTCTGACATCACATACGGTCTACTCGGAAGGCATTCTTCCCTTGAGGAACTCATTTGATGCGTGTTTTTTTGCTGCTGTTTTTATTATTCCCGGTACTTGAGCTGTTTCTGCTGGTTCGTGTCGGGATGTCCATCGGCTTTCTCTGGACCTTCCTGCTGGTCGTCGCGACGTCCATGCTCGGCTTGTTCGTCATGCGGGTAGCCGGTTTTGCCACGGCGCTGCGTGCGCGCGAAAGCCTGGCGCGTGGCGAGCTGCCTGCCCAGGAAATGCTTGAAGGCCTAATGGTCGCCGTCGGTGGCGGTCTACTGCTGTTGCCCGGCTTCATCAGTGACATTCTGGGTGTGATCTGTCTGCTGCCGATTACTCGTCGTCTGCTGATCAACAAGGTTCGTCGCCGTGCAGAGGATCAGGCTATGCGTCAGCGCGCCTTCGCCGATGATCTGCAGACTCAGGCCAATCAGGGACCTGCCAGCCATCGCCCGAATGCCATTCACCAGCCGACCCGCGAGCCGGATGTGATCGAAGGTGAGTTCGAACATCGCGACAAGTAGACGTTACACCCCCGGCAGCGCGGCACCTTCGGGTGCCGCGCTCGTTTTGGGGTGGCAGTTGGGCTGTAAAATTTTTTTGCCCAAGACTTGTAATCACTTTGCTCGCCCTTATGTATGGGTCACCGCAAGGTTTCTGGCATGAAGGCCAGACCGTATTCTGCGGTTCGCGCGTCGAACCGTAACCGGCAAGTCCGGATTTAAACCGGCCGGTGCACTCACCGGACGATCAAACAAACATAATCAGGAGATCGACAATGAAGCTTCGTCCTCTGCATGACCGCGTCGTAATCCGTCGCAGTGAAGAAGAAACGAAAACTGCCGGCGGTATCGTTCTGCCAGGTTCGGCTGCTGAAAAGCCTAACCGCGGCGAGATCGTTGCTGTGGGTACCGGCCGCGTGCTGGACAACGGCGAAGTACGTGCGCTGGCTGTGAAAGTGGGTGACAAGGTTGTGTTCGGCCCTTATTCCGGCAGCAACACAGTGAAAGTAGACGGCGAAGACCTGCTGGTGATGAGCGAGAACGAGATTCTTGCTGTCGTCGAAGGCTGAGTGCTCCCGCTGATTTCCGTTACTACAAAGTATTCAAGGAATAATGATCATGGCTGCTAAAGAAGTTAAATTCGGCGATTCTGGCCGCAAAAAAATGCTCGCCGGTGTAAACGTCCTGGCTGACGCAGTTAAAGCGACCCTGGGCCCTAAAGGCCGTAACGTTATCATCGAGAAAAGCTTTGGCGCTCCGCTGATCACCAAAGACGGTGTGTCGGTTGCCAAGGAAATCGAGCTTAAAGACCGTTTCGAAAACATGGGCGCGCAGCTGGTCAAAGACGTTGCCTCCCGTGCCAACGATGACGCCGGTGACGGTACTACCACCGCTACCGTTCTGGCTCAGGCCATCGTCAACGAAGGCCTGAAGGCTGTCGCTGCCGGCATGAACCCGATGGACCTCAAGCGCGGCATCGACAAGGCGACCATCGCCATCGTTGCAGAGCTGAAGAAGCTGTCCAAGCCTTGCACCGACACCAAGGCAATTGCTCAGGTCGGCACCATTTCGGCCAACTCTGATCACTCCATCGGCGACATCATTGCCGAAGCCATGGAAAAAGTGACCAAAGACGGCGTTATCACCGTTGAAGAAGGTTCGGGCCTGGAAAATGAGCTGTCTGTTGTAGAAGGCATGCAGTTTGACCGCGGTTACCTGTCTCCATACTTCATCAACAAGCCAGACACCATGGTTGCCGAGCTGGACAGCCCGCTGCTGTTGCTGGTCGACAAGAAGATCTCCAACATTCGCGAAATGCTGCCGGTTCTGGAAGCAGTCGCCAAGGCTGGCCGTCCTCTGCTGATCGTCGCTGAAGACGTTGAAGGCGAAGCGCTGGCAACTCTGGTTGTCAACAACATGCGCGGTATCGTGAAAGTTGCAGCCGTCAAGGCTCCAGGTTTCGGCGATCGTCGCAAGGCCATGCTGCAGGACATCGCTGTTCTGACCGGCGGTACCGTTATCTCCGAAGAGATCGGCCTGAGCCTGGAAACCACTACCCTGGAACACCTGGGTAATGCCAAGCGCGTCATCCTGAACAAAGAAAACACCACCATCATCGATGGTGCTGGCGTCAAAACCGATATCGACTCGCGCATCTCCCAGATCCGTCAGCAAATCGGCGACACCAGCTCGGACTACGACAAGGAAAAACTGCAAGAGCGTCTGGCCAAGCTGTCTGGCGGCGTTGCAGTGATCAAGGTCGGTGCCGGTTCCGAAGTTGAAATGAAAGAGAAGAAAGCCCGCGTTGAAGACGCCCTGCACGCAACCCGCGCAGCCGTCGAAGAAGGCGTGGTACCTGGCGGTGGCGTGGCACTGGTTCGCTCCCTGCAGGCTATCGAAGGTCTGAAAGGCGACAACGCTGATCAGGACGTCGGTATCGCTCTGCTGCGTCGTGCAGTTGAAGCGCCGCTGCGCCAGATCGTTGCCAACTCCGGTGACGAGCCAAGCGTTGTTGTCGACAAGGTCAAGCAGGGTTCGGGTAACTTCGGTTACAACGCTGCTTCCGGCGAATACGGCGACATGATCGAAATGGGTATCCTTGACCCGGCCAAAGTGACTCGCTCTGCTCTGCAGGCGGCGTCCTCCATTGCCAGCTTGATGATCACCACTGAAGCGATGATCGCTGACGTGCCTGAAGACAAGCCAGCAGGCGGCGGCATGCCGGACATGGGCGGCATGGGTGGTATGGGCGGCATGATGTAAGCCGGCTTTACCCCGAAAAGCTACACCCATAAAGAACCCCGCCTTGTGCGGGGTTTTTTATGGTCTTGCTGTTCCGGATCAATCAGTGCGTCGGTTGTACTTTACTGTTATCGAGGCCCTTCGGTTCAGGCTTGTAAAGCACAAAGTAGTAAACCCCCAGACAGATCAGCCAGCAGAACACTGCGGTCCAGATGTTATGGGAAAAGAAGTGCGCACCTTGCAGCATCCGCCCGACAGAGAACACCGATCCAAGGCCGAACGCCAGAGCCAGGCCCATTTTCGCCATCCGTGGACGACGGTCGCGAAAAGCGAAGAACAGCGCGAACAGGGTAAAGCCGGTCGCCGCATGCCCGCCCGGCCAGCAGCGTCCCGGTTTATCGGTCGCAGGGCGTGGGCTCAACAGTTCGCTGTAGGTTTCCTGCCCACCGAATTCTTTCAGGCTCCAGGGGCATTGCACTGAAGTCACCACTTTCACCGGGGTAACAAAGGCGGTTGAAAGCGCCATGGACAGCACCAGACAACCCAGTTCTCTGCGCCAGGGGATCAGGCGTTCTACCTTGAACGACGCAGCAAAGCCGATCATGGCCAGTACGCCGAAAACCATCACCAGTTGTTTGGCGCGGTCGTGAAGGACGTCTTCCAGAAAATAGCTGTGCCTGCCAATGAATTGCCCACTGACGGGATCGAAGGCAAGCCTGGCGATGTCCATGTCCAGCGAAGTCAGCTCAAGGAGTACGAGGGTCAGCGCTACAACAGCGGGGATACCCAGATAAATCCACGGATTGATTGGGCGAGAGTAGGGTGGGGCGACGGTTTTCGACATATCGAATCCAGATCGGTGAAAGGCATGCCGCGTTCATTGTGTGCGACGGTTTGTCTCAAAGTGTGTCATGTGCTTTGTAAATCATAGGTGAAAAAATCGTCATACCATATCGGCGCTGGCCCTGACGCTCACTTCGTCTTAAGCTGCGCCAGCCCAAACTGCATATGAGAGTGCGTTATGCGAATTCTTCTGGTTGAAGACAACCGCGACATCCTGGCGAACATGGCCGATTACCTGGGCATGAAAGGCTATACCGTCGACTGCGCTCAGGATGGCCTCTCAGGACTGCACCTGGCAGCCACCGAGCATTATGACCTGATTGTCCTCGACATCATGCTACCGGGCATCGACGGCTACACGCTGTGCAAGCGTCTGCGCGAAGATGCCCGTCGTGATACCCCGGTCATCATGCTGACCGCACGCGATCAACTGGACGACCGTCTGCAAGGCTTCCGCTCTGGCGCTGATGACTACCTGCTCAAGCCGTTTGCCCTGTCCGAACTGGCCGCGCGCATCGAAGCGGTGTTGCGCCGTGCCCAGGGCGGCGGGCGACGGACGTTGCAGGTGGCCGATCTGGTCTATGACCTCGATACCCTTGAGGTGACGCGTGAAGGACGGATGCTCAAGCTCAACCCGGTCGGGCTCAAGCTGCTCGCCGTCCTGATGCAGAAAAGTCCGCATGTACTGCGCCGCGAGATTCTGGAAGAGGCACTGTGGGGCGACGACTGCCCAGACAGCGACAGCCTGCGCAGCCATGTGCACCAGTTGCGTCAGGTGATCGACAAACCGTTCGGCAAACCGCTGTTGCAGACCGTGCACGGTGTGGGCTATCGCTTGGCCGAGGGCCGGGATGGAGTTTAAACAGAGTCTTGCCCAACGTATCATCATTGCCTTTGCATTGATGAGCGCACTGGTCGCCGGGTCTTTCGCCATCGGTATCATCTCCACGGTACATCTGGTCGAAGAAAAGCTGATTTCTGCCGGCCTCGGCGGCGACCTTAATCGCCTGATGCTGATGGACAGTGTCAGTGACTGGAGCCACCGGCCCAAGCCCGATCAGTTGTTCTACTTCAGCAACGGTCCGGGCGATTTCGATCTGCCCAAAGACCTTCGGCACCTTGAACCCGGTTTTCATGAGGTCTTCCGTGGGCCACTGTCGTACCACGCCATGATCGAGGTGGTGGACGGTCGGCATTACGCTCTGCTTCAGGATCAGAGCGATTTTGAAGAGCGTGAGCGGGTCCTGTTCGCGGTCGTGCTGGTCGGTTTTGTTCTGGCGTTGGCGCTGGCGGTATTTCTCGGCTGGGTGTTGGCCCGCCGGGTGATGGCGCCGGTAGTGCGTTTGGCCAGGCAGGTTCGTCACCGTGACCAGTTGCTGGGGCTGGCACCACCACTGGCGCCTGACTACGCAGCTGATGAGGTCGGCGAGCTGGCGGTGGCGTTCGATGCAACGCTGGGGCGTCTGAGGCAAGCGTTGATTCGTGAACGCATGTTCACCAGTGACGTGAGTCATGAGCTGCGCACCCCGCTGATGGTGCTGGCCAGCTCCTGCGAGCTGCTGCTGGAAAACCCTGCGCTCGACCTGCGAGGGCGTCGTCAGGTCGAGCGTATTGGCCGCGCCTGCGAAGAGATGCGTGATCTGGTGCAAACGTTCCTGATGCTCGCCCGCACCCAGCGTGAAGACCCGGCTATGACGCCCAAGGCCACGCTGGTCGGGGTGGCCGAACAGTTGATCTCTCAATGGCGTGATCCAATAGAAGGCAAGGGGCTGCAACTGACCTACACGCCACCTGCCGATGACCAGCTGTCCGAAATTCGTTACAACGCGACCTTCCTCCATGCCGTGATGGGCAATTTGCTGCGCAACGCGCTGCACTACACCGATTACGGATTCATTGCGCTGACCCTGCACGCCGAAAGTTTTACCGTGGAAGACAGTGGCGTCGGTATTCCAGAGGAAAAACGCGAGGCCATGTTCGAGCCATTTGTGCGTGGCAATGAGCAGCGCGGGGAAGGCCTGGGCCTTGGTTTGTCACTGGTGCAGCGCATCTGTGCCAACCAGGGATGGAGCGTCGATCTCACGCCCATGGAGCCGCACGGTTGCCGGTTCGAAGTAACACTGAACCTGAACAAAACCTGACGTTCATTTTGAGCAAACCCACCTCAGTGTGTGGCGGTAAATCGACCGCACTTCGTCGATAAGTCACACATGGCGTTTAACTCTCTGTAAAATCTCGAAACATCTGAAGTACAAAGGTAACAATATTTTCACATTCAGATGACCTGACAGTGACAGCGGTGCCTTTAGTTTGGCCCGCATCAACGTCAGGAGCGGCTCCCATGAGCGACCGTATAGAACTCGAGTTTTCCCGCAAGTACGACAAGTCGCATGCTCGTCAGTACCTTGAAAAGCATCAGGACGGTCTGTGGCGCAAGTTGTCGCATCATCGCGATGAACAACTGGCGAGAAAGGCGCTTCACTTGGCGGGTGACCCGGGCCTGGTGCTGGACCTGCCTTGCGGTGCAGGGCGTTTCTGGCCATTGTTGGCCGAGAAACCGAACCGCTCGATCATCGGTGCTGACAACTCCGCAGACATGCTCAGTACCGCTTGTGCATCACAGCCGGCAGAAGTTGTAAAAAGGGTACAACCTTTGCAGACATCTGCCTTTGACATCGACCTGCCTGATAACGCAGTAGACAGCATCTTCTGCATGCGCCTGCTGCACCATGTCGGCCAGTCAAGCGACCGGATGGCTCTATTGCGTGAGTTCCAGCGCGTAACCCGTGACAGTGTGATTGTCTCATTGTGGGTCGATGGCAATTTCAAAGCATGGAAGCGTGCACGCCTTGAGAAACAGCGCCTGCAGAAAAACGGGCAGGAAAGTTACCAGAATCGTTTTGTGTTACCGGTTGCTACCGCAGAATCCGAATTTGAACAGGCAGGATTTCGTATCCAGAACCGAATGGATTTTCTGCCGATGTACGCCATGTGGCGTGTCTATGTCTTACGTAAAAGGTAAACAGATGGGTTTGCAGTCCTTGAAAGAGCCAGTTGTGAACTCGGTGCAGGATGAGTTCAACCATTTCTGGAGTCAGCACGGCGAATGGGTTGAAGAACCCAATGCCCGTCGAGGTGGAGAGAGTGGTGTACAGCGGCTCACGATGGACAACGGGCAAACGCTTTATGCCAAGCGTCAGACAGGGCATATATACCGCAGTTTGCTGCACCCCTTGGGGCGACCGACTGTATTGCGTGAGCGCGAAGCGCTTGAGGGTCTGCGCAAGCTTGGCGTAGTTGTGCCGGAAGTCGTGTTTTGCGGTGCCGAGCGTGGTGAGGACAATGCCTGGCGGGCATTGCTGGTCACGGTGGCGCTGGAAGGTTTCGAAGAGATAGAAAAGTGGGAGGCTGGCGGAGGGCGCGAGCGGCATGGCGAGCTGTTTTATGAGCTCGTGCTCAAGGAAGTGGCGGCTACCCTGGCCCGTATGCACCTTGGCCGCTGGCAGCACAGCTGCCTGTATATCAAACACATATTTGTACGTGTGACCGGTGAGGGGCCGGATGCCAAAGTCGAGGTTGCCTTGCTGGACCTCGAAAAAGGCCGTCGTCGCCTGACAGCCCAAGGGGCGGCCCAGCATGATATGAAACAGCTACGACGCCATTCGTCATTCAGCGCTGCAGACTGGCAAAAGTTGATCTACTTTTATCAGGCAGCGTTTGGCAGCTCTATCAAAGGTTTAGAGTCATGAAGCTAGAAATGGCAAGAGGTCTGTTTATCTTCGGTGCATTGGCAATTGCCACCGTCGCAGTGGCAGCGCTTGAACAACCGTCTACCCAGATACTCACGACACAGCACGGCGAGGGATATTGCCCGTTGCCGCGTGTGGCCAAGAGTCTGGTGAGCGTGCAGCCCGACCATGACCTGTTGCTGTTCATGTACAGCCTGGCGCAAGGGGCCGGGGTCAGGAACTGAGGCGCTTTGCTGCCTGACTGCTGACTATCCCACCTGGGCCAGATGAAGATGGTTGTCCCACAGCCCTGCGGGCAGGTCCAACGGCTTGGCCAGCAGTTGCGCTTTGCGACAATCATAAAAGCGGCAACGCCCTTGGCCCGAGGTCACGACAAACCCATCAGCTACCGCACCCACGCCTGCGCAGTCCGGTAGCGGTGCATCCAGCTTCAATGCGCCGCTGTCCAGATCCCAGATGAAGAACCGGTTGCCACGCGGTGCCGTAAGGGCCACCAGGCGCAGATCACTGTGCACTGCTACGCTTGCGGTGTAATGAGCCATCGCCCGAAGTTGTTCTTCTGCCACCGGAAACGCCTGAAATGGCTGCCCCGGCCGTTTGATCGCCAACAACTCGGCTACTTCGTGGCTGTCGCCCATGAACTGCTGGCCTGCCACGATGGTGCCGTCGCTGGCGATGCCCATGTGACGCACGCTGTTCATCTGCTGGGAAAGTGTCTCCTTGCTCAGCAATGTACCGTCACGCTGCATGATCACCAGACTAGGCTGCATGGCATTCAGGTTCATCTCTACCCGGCTTTCCGCTTCGGTGCGAATGCCGCCGTTCGCGACCACCAGCGTTTCGCCATCCGGCATCCACGAAACCTGATGCGGACCGATACCATGCGTAGGAATTTCAGCCGAGTGCACCAGTCGCTGATCAACGAATCGATAGACGCCCAGTAGCCCTCGGCCTGGGTCAAGGGTGTCGTTTTCCGTCGCATATAGCCATTCGCCGTCGCGGTGAATCACCGCATGACCATAGAAGTGTCGGTTCGGCTGCGAAGCGATGGTTTGCAGCAAGCGGCCATCGCGCAAATCGATCAGATAGCTTTCAGTACCTGGACGACGTGCGATGAACACCGCAAGTGGCAGGTCGGGATGATTGATGATGTCGTGGCAGCGCTGGCCCACCTGGGTGGCAAATACCTGCGTTCCGTCAAGCCGGAAACCCACCGCGTAGTGTTTGCCGTCGCCATCGTCACGAGCGGAGAGCAGCAGAGGGTGTGCGTCTTTTTGCCTGAACAGCGTCCAGCCGCCCAGCGTGAAAGCGCTGAGCAAGAGACTGCCGAGGGCCATGGCCTGACGTCGCAACATCACGTGTACCTCTTGATCAATCGCCGTCGTTGGCGTTGAAGCCCAACTGAATGCCCAGAGCCTTGGCCAGCTCGCCTTCATGCAGGCGGTGTACCGCATTGAGGCTGTCGTAGAACGCATTGAGCTGCTGACGTCCTGCTTCGGTGGCCAGCAGGTCGGCGAGCGGCGGCTTGAGTTCCGACAGTAATTTGCGGCTGGTAGCGTAGGCCGCATCGATTTTGTCAGCCAGCGGTTTCTGCTCGGCGGGCAGCAAGCTGCGCAGGCCCTTGTTGTCGACACCGGTCCACACCGTTTCGGCGCTGATCAGGCTGGCTTCCAGGCTGCTGAGCGACGATTTGCTGCGCCATGCATCTGCCTGGAAGGGTTGTGGCTGGCCCTTGCTCTGGCGACCCAGTGGCGTGCCCAGTTTCTTCTTCAGGCTGTCGAGGGCCGTGACCTGAACCCGCAGCAGTTCGGCGATGGCTTCATGAGAATCCGCGTAGCGCTGGTTGGGGAATTTGCTCAGTTGCGCAAGCATGCCATCGGTGCTGTTCCAGCTGGTGAGGATTTCCTCGGCAAGCTGCTTTTGACGCTCGCCGATTGCCATCAGCAGCGGGCAGTAGCGCGCTTTCTGCTCGCTATTGGCCATGTCGATTTCCGCGTCGAACAGAATGTATTCGTAAGCGGACAAACCTTGCACCACGACGCTGGCCTTGGACAGCTCCTGAGCAGTGATCTGCGGCTGTGCCGTCACCAGCTGCTCGACCTGCCGGCCAACCAGGTTCTTCTTGTCTGGCCAGAACTGTATTTGCCAGGCGCGGTTGCCCTCGGCCAGTGGGCCGATCAACAGCGGTTGCAGTTCGGCCCAGGCCTTCTGCGCTTTGAGAAAGTCGGCGCGGGCTGTGGCCAGATCAGTCTTGCCCTGACAGAACGCCAGTGCGCTGGTTGCCAACTGACGATCAGCATCGACCCAGCGGCTGTAGGTCGGCAGGATTACCTGTTTGGCAATGGCTGCGGACGTGACCGCCTGAGGGTCGGATGGCGAGCAGGCACCCAATGCAAGCGCCGCAAGGCTGGTCAGCAACAACTTGGGTCGGAACATGTCCGGCTCCTTTATTTATTTTCGAAAGATGATTTTGAAAAAATCATGTTGAACGAGACGATTCTGGAATGGGAGCAATCATAACGAATTCAGAAACGCCAACAGCGCTTCACGTTGTTGCGCGTCAAATGCCAGAACCTGCCGCTGCGCTGCCTGGGCTTCGCCGCCATGCCACAGTATCGCCTCAAGTACATTGCGGGCGCGACCATCGTGCAACAGTTGGGTGTGCCCGCTCACGGTGCCGGTCAGGCCCAGCCCCCACAGCGGTGGCGTGCGCCACTCGCGGCCGGTGGCCTGGAACTCGGTACGGTTATCGGCCAGCCCTTCGCCCATGTCGTGCAGCAGCAAATCGCTGTACGGGCGAATCTCCTGATTGGCCAGCTCAGGCTCGGCAGCGTCGCTACGGGTCTTGAATGAGGGCGTGTGGCATTGCTGACAGCCCGCCTCAAAAAACAGATTCTTGCCCGCCAGCACTTGCAGGTCATCGACCTTGCGGCGTGCCGGAACCGCGAGGTTGCGTGTGTAGAACTCCACCAGACGCAGGATGTTGTCGCTGACCTCCGGCTCGCCGTTCGGGCCATTGCCGTTGGGCGCTGCCAGGCAATCGGTCTGGGCTGGCGTGCAGTCATCAAAGCGGCGCAGGCTGGTGGTCAGCCCCATGTCGCCGGAAAAGGCGTGCACGTTCTGCTGGTTGAGGTTGGGTTGCCCGGCTTTCCAGCCGAATCGGCCCATGACGACCTTTTGCTGTGCATCGTCCCAGACCCAGTTGGGGCGTCCCGAGATGCCATCGGCGTTCTTGTCATCGGGGTCGGCATTGGCAAGGATTGCTTCATCGGCAATGGCCTCAAGCAATCCCAGGCCGATCATCGGCGGGGCTATGCGCGCCGAGATGTGGGTATCGGGGTGCATCGGTCCGTAGCCCAGCTGGGTGATTCTGAGAGTCGGCTGGCGCAGGTCGACGGAGGTGCCATCGCGAAACTTGACCGTCAGCGCATCGTACTCGACCCGCACCTTGCCCTCGGGGGCCACGCCGGGGTTCGACATGTCCTGCAACTGCCCACCGTAAATCGGTTCAGGCAGCACGCCATTACGCTGCACAAGATCGGCGTAGCCCGGGTCGTCAGGAATCGACAGCCTGACCAGCATCGACACGGCATTGCTGTCGCCAGCTTCGGGTGGATGACCGCGACCGTCCTTGATGTGGCAGTTCTGGCAGGCGTTGGTGTTGAACAACGGCCCGAGCCCGTCACGAGCTGTGGTGGTCGATGGCGCAATCACCCATGGACTGCGGAAAAAACTGTTACCGACACTGAAGTCCAGGCGCCGCACGGGCGACAAGTTGGCCGAGGGCATGGAAAAGGCATTCTGATCGCTCTTCCTGACCGTCGCACTGCCACCGGACAAGGCTTCTCCCGGCTCGGCATGAGTGAAACGCGGGGCGTCATCGCATGCACTCACGGCCAGAGTCGTAAGCAAGGCAAGGGATAGACGGAGCCGCGTACTCATACACATCCTGCAACGAGGCGAAAATCGGGGCGTGCAAGCTTAGCAGCCTCGTGCAGTTTGAATAAGAGGGATTATCGTTTGCCTGCTCTGACGTAATGCGTTGTTACGAATCTCTGAGGCTGGTCTGCTCCCGGCATTTTTGCCTATGCTGCACATGTCGAAGTTGACAGCACACACGCAGATAAAACACCCAGCAGAGACCACATAGATGGATAACCCGGAAAACAGCGCGTTCGTGACCACCACCGAAGCACTGGAAGCGCTCTATGGCCCGATTGCTCCTCCTTCCATGACCAAGGAAGTCGACCATATTCACGCGGTTTACCGGCCCTTCATCGAGTCGGCACCCTTTGTTGTGCTGGCCTCTGCCGGGCCCGACGGCCTTGATGCGTCCCCGCGTGGTGATCAGGCGGGCTTCGTGCATATCCAGGACAGCAAGACGCTTTATCTGCCTGACCGGCGCGGCAACAACCGCATCGACACCTTGCGCAATATCATCAGCGACCCACGTGTCGCGTTGCTGTTCCTCATCCCTGGCCTGGGCGAGACCTTACGGGTCAACGGAACAGCGCAGATATCGGTTCAGCCCGAACTGTTGTCGCGTTTCGAGGTGAACGGCCAACTGCCCAGGTCAGTGCTGCGCATCTCCGTGACCAGCGTGTACTTCCAATGCAGCAGGGCAACCATCAGGTCCGGTTTATGGGATGCAACCCGGCACATCGAACGCAGCGCGCTGCCGACTGCCGGGCAAATACTAAAAGCGGTTTCGGCCGAGCAGATCGATGGTGATGCCTATGACAAGGCTTTGCCGGGACGCATTGCGGATACGTTGTATTGAAGCTCGGGAACTCGTTTCTGTAATGGTCGGGGCGCTCAGCAGTTGAAAGCAACGCATATCGGTCAGGCATAAAAAATGCCGGTCAGCGAACTGACCGGCATTGGTTGTTACCGCAAACAGTACCTGTCAGAACTCGTGATCAGCGTTGTCCGGGTTCAGGTCAGTGATGCCGAGCTTGCCAGCGGCCTGTTCGATAGCCCCCGTCTGTTTGACCAGCGCAGCGATGGCGTCACGTACCACTTGATTGCCTGCCGTGTTGCCGGCAGCGATCAACTGGTCGAAGTGCTCACCCTTGTTGGCGTGATCAACGATGACCTGCAGCTTGGCCTGGGTGTCGTCCAGATCGGCGCGCAAGGTGGCGTCAGTGGCCGGGTCTACCTTGGCAACCAGAGACGAAAGGCTCGGGCCGCTGACTTTGCTGCCATCGGTGCGCGTGTATTCGCCCAGGTAAACGTTACGAATACCCTTGCCGTTGTAGAAGTGCGAGTTGTGCGTGTTGTCGCTGAAGCAGTCGTGTTCGTCTTCGCTGGAGTTGGCTTCCAGTGCGACTTTCATGCGTTCGCCCGCCAGTTCACCCAGCGACAGGCTGCCCATGCCGAAGAGCATTTTGCGCAGACCGCTTTCGCCGGATTCAGCTTCCAGCGTGGCACGGTAGTTGTCGGCAACGCCGGCCTTCCAGTTGCCGGACATTTCTTCCAGATCGCTGACCAGCAGATCGGTAACGGCCTTGAGGTAGGCGCGGCGGCGGTCGTTGTGGCCGCCGGTTGCGCCAGCGCCTTCCAGGTAATCGCTGGCCGGACGTGCGCCGGCACCAGGGCCGGTGCCGTTCAGGTCCTGGCCCCACAGCAGAAATTCAATGGCGTGGTAGCCGGTAGCAACGTTCGCTTCGGAACCGCCCAGCTCGTTCAGGCTGGCGAGTTTTTCGGAGGTGATTTCCTTCACGTCGACCTTGTCTTCACCCACCTGAATTTCGGTGTTGGCGATGATATTGGCAGTCGCGCCCGGGTTGCCCAGCGCGTGCTGGTAATCCTTGGCGACATAGTCGATCAGGCCTTCGTCCAGGGGCCAGGCGTTAACCTGTCCTTCCCAGTCGTCGATGATGGTGTTGCCGAAGCGGAAGACTTCGCTCTGCATGTAAGGCACACGCGCAGCTACCCATGCATCCCGTGCGGCTTTCAAGGTTTCATCGTTGGGTTTGGCCAGGAATGCGTCGACGGCGCTGCTCAGTTTTTTCGCACCAGCCTCGGCGTCGTCGAACACCGCAGAAACCATATTGGCGTAATTCGCGACCACAGCCTTGGCCGCCGCTTCGTCAGTCTGGGCGGCTGCAGCCGGAGCAGGGGCAGCAGGCGTCGCCGCGGGAGTCGCCGGAGCAGCAGCTGGCGCGGGTGCCGGGGCGGCAGCCTTGTCCTTGCCTTCGCCACAACCGGCGAGAGAGATAGCGATGGCCAACAGACTAGCGGTTGCCAGAGGCATACGAATCATGACGGAATCCTGCGTCGAGAAAGTTGATGGCGGGGTGCGCCCAGAAAATCTGCGACATGATGCGAAAGATTTGCATTCGATGTAAAGGCAAAACGCCTTTGCGGTCGTGTTCAGGCATTCAGCAGGTTGTAACAGTCGGTTTCAAGATGGCTCGAAAGAGCCGTACCGTTCAGGGCCGTTCAGAGGCTGGCGGCGTTCCGCTCTCTCGACTGTTTCAGGTAGGCCAGCAGTTCCCGACCGGGCAGCGGCTTGCTGTACAGGTAGCCCTGGCCCTCGTGACAGCCCTGGGTGACGATATAGGCTTCCTGCTCGAGCGTCTCCACACCCTCGGCGATGACCTGCATGCCAAGGCTTTTACCCAGCTGGATAATGGCCCGCACGATGGTGGCATCATCGTCGTCGTCAATCAGGTCCTGAACGAAGCTCCGGTCGATCTTGATCTTGTCCAGCGGCAGGCTTTTCAGATAACTCAGCGACGAGTAACCGGTACCGAAATCATCAATGGCGATCAAGGCGCCGGAGCGTCGCAGGCTCAGCAGGTGCTGGGCGGCGGTATTGATATCTTCCATCAGGCCGGTTTCGGTCACTTCCAGTTCCAGGCTGCGCGGTGGCAGGCGGTAGATCTGCAAGAGGTTGTTGACCACACGCGGCAGTTCCGCGTGGTGCAGTTGCACGGTCGACAGGTTGACCGCCATGCGCAAGTCGGTGAAGCCCTGATCAAGCCATTCGCGTAACTGGCGGCAGGCCTGATCAAGCACCCATTCGCCGATGGCGATGATGGTGCCGTTCTGCTCGGCCAGCGGGATGAATACATCCGGCGGCACCAGACCATGCTCTGGATGTTGCCAGCGGATCAAGGCTTCTACGCCAACGATGCGGTGATCGCGATAGCTGATCTGTGGTTGATAGACCAGGTATAACTGATTGCCCGGCAAGGCGTCGCGCAGATCTTTTTCGAGTTCACGACGGCGGCGCATTTCGCTGTCGACGCTGGCGATGTAGAACTGATACCGGTTACGCGAGCGGGCTTTGGCCAGCGTCATGGTCTGTTCAGCTTTTTGCAGGAGTTTCTCGGTGTTGTCGCCGTCCTCGGGAAACAGCGTGATGCCAATGGTCGCTCGTAACCGGATCTGCTGTTCACCGACTATAAACGGGGCCTCCAGCTCATCCAGAATATTCTGCGCCAGCTCTGCTGCCTCGTAAGGTTGCTCTATTTTGGCCTGCACCAGTGCAAACTGATCGCCGCCCAATCGCGCCAGAGCGCCAAGTCGTCCGCTGTGGGCGCGCAGCCGGTCAGCCAGCGCGAGTAACAGTTGATCGCCTGCCTGATAGCTGAACTGTTCGTTGATACCCTTGAAGTCATCCAGACCCACGCAGAGAATCGCGACCCTGTGCTGCTGACGCCCCGCATCTTCGAGAATTCTGTCCAGCCCGGTCTGCAACTGAAGTCGGTTGGGCAGGCCGGTCAGGAAATCGTATTGCGCCATGCGCTGCAGATTGTTCTCCGCCTCGTGGCGCAGATAAGTGTGGCGCTCGATGGAGGCCAGCAGTTGGTTGGCGGTATTGACCCAAATCCCCAGTTCGTTTTTCTCGTGGCCCTTGAGCAATGGCAACTGGTGTTCGCTGGGACGGTCAGGGTTGATCGCGATCAGATGTTCGATGATTTTCGACAGTGGCTTGGTCAGCAACCAGTGATAGACCAGGTACAACACCAGCCCCATTGCCAATGCACGCAATACACCCGCGATGAAGATGATTGCGGCATTGACCAGAAAGCTTTCGCCATAATTGGCGGTGTCCAGCGTGATACGCAGGTCGCCGTAATACTCGCTGTAGGGGCTGCGACCGACCAGTTGGGTGGTGAAGCTGCGTTCCTGGCCGAGGATAAGGTCTGTCAGCCAGCGGGTTGGAGAGTTTTTCAGCGGGCGGTCTTTTTCTGCCAGCAGGCTTTCGTTGGGATGGCCTATCGACGCCATGCGTACCGAGTCGTCCTGGAACAGACCCTCGATGACCTGCATGCCCATTTCGCGGTCCAGGCTGTAAACGGCCTGCGTGGAGGGATCGCGGAACATTCCGAGAATTCGTTCAGCATCGCTGGCCACGGCCTGACGCGTCTTGTAGGCGTCGAAAACGATTTGCGCACAGCTGAGTATGACGCCTACCAGCAGCGCCGAAAGCAGTACGACGCGCAGCAACTTTACCGACAGGCTATTCTTGAGTTCCAGCTTCAATGGCCGTTCCTTAGTTCGTGTCGGAGGACATATCGCCCCATGACCCTCGAAAAGCCAGATCCGCCCGTCGTGACGTGGTCAGAAACGGTGCGTCTGGCTGATCTTCGCGTTCCTTGCACCTACTGGCCCAAGCCACCTGAGTGTGTCGGGTGGCCAGGTGGGTAACTTGAGCAGAACACTGTAAAGAATTACGTCGTGATGCGAGTCAGCTAGCGTTTTCTGACAATACACAAAGTAACAGCGGCAGGCGAAAAAACATTTGCTGTTCACCTGACTGGCAGGTCGAAGTCTGACGCCGTTTATTGAACACGAATCCGGAAAGACTACAGGTGTAAACCTGGAGCATAAAAAACCCGGCGCGAGGCCGGGTTTTTTCGATGACGCTGGACTCAGGCTGCGAATTGCTCGGCCACGAAGTCCCAGTTCACCAGGTTCCAGAACGCTTCTACGTATTTCGGACGCAGATTGCGATAGTCGATGTAGTAGGCGTGTTCCCAGACGTCGCAGGTCAGCAATGGCTTGTCGCCGCTGGTCAGCGGATTGCCGGCACCGATGGTGCTGGCCAGAGCCAGAGAGCCGTCAGCCTTCTTAACCAGCCAGCCCCAGCCGGAGCCGAAAGTGCCGATGGAGGTTTTGCTGAACTCTTCCTTGAACTTGTCGAAGGAACCGAACGCCTTGTTGATTGCTTCGGCCAGCGCGCCGGTAGGTTCGCCGCCAGCTTTAGGGGCCAGGCAGTTCCAGTAGAACGTGTGGTTCCAGACCTGAGCGGCGTTGTTGAAGATACCGCCCGAAGAGGTCTTGATGATTTCTTCCAGGGTCTTGCCTTCGAACTCGGTGCCTGGCACCAGGTTGTTCAGGTTCACGACGTAGGTGTTGTGGTGCTTGTCGTGGTGATATTCCAGAGTCTCCGCAGAAATGTGCGGCACCAGAGCGTCTTTGGCGTAGGGCAGTGGCGGCAATTCAAAAGCCATGGTTTATCTCCTTTCAGGTCAATTGCGGTAATCGCACGGCCGATCACGGGCGGCCAGATACAGCATGCACCGGGAGTTTTACTCTTTTGCGGCGCAGACCCCGGATCATAGCACCGGGTCTGCGGCTTAACCACGCAACAACTGTGTGGGATAGAGGTTCCAACGCGTTTGACCTGGCGCTCATGAAACCGGTCAGGCTGAGCGGATCAACTGAAAGGCCACGCTGAACATCATCACGGCGATCATCACGTCCAGCATGCGCCATGTGGCGGGGCGGGCGAGCCAGGGCGCGAGCCATGCCGCGCCAAGTGCCAGGCTTGAGAACCACAGCAGCGAGGCGCTGGCAGCGCCGGCCACGTAAGCCCCCGGCACGTCCTGTTGCGCTCCGAGCGAGCCAATCAGCAGCACGGTGTCCAGATACACATGCGGGTTCAGCAAGGTAACGGCCAGCGCACTGAGCAACACCGTGCGCAATGATCTTTTGCCAACGGCTGCGTTGTGTTCAAGGCTTTGCCGCGAGCAGGCGCGGCGCAATGCCTGCAGGCCATACCAGCTCAGGAATATCACACCGCCCCAGCGCGCTACCGCCAGCAATGTCGGGTTTTGTGCGAGCACATTGGCCAGTCCGAAGACGCCTGCCGCTACCAGAATGGCGTCGCAGACAATGCACAATAGCGCGACGGGTACGTGATGTTCACGGCGCAGGCCCTGAGCGAGCACAAAAGCGTTCTGAGTACCGATAGCCATGATCAGGCCTGCCGCGATCAGCAGGCCATTAAGGTAGCTTTGCCACATAAAGACGTTCCATTGAGCAGATTCAGATGGCGATTCTTATGCGTTGAGCGCTATAAGGAAAACAAATAATGTTCATCGCTCATTAGGAAAACTGATGTTCGACTACAAATTGTTATCTGCATTGGCGGCTGTGATCGAGCAAGCCGGTTTCGAGCGGGCCGCTCAGGTGCTGGGGCTGTCTCAATCTGCGGTTTCGCAGCGCATCAAATTGCTGGAGGCACGCATTGGTCTGCCAGTGCTGGTGCGGGCGACGCCACCGAGCCCGACCGACATCGGACGGCGCCTGCTCAATCACGTGCAGCAGGTCCGGCTGCTGGAGCGCGACTTGCAAAGTCAGGTGCCGGCGCTGGATGAAGAGGGCATGCCCGAGCGTCTGCGAATCGCCTTGAATGCCGACAGTCTGGCGACCTGGTGGGCACCGGCGATCGGGGCGTTTTGCACGCAACACCGGCTGTTGCTGGATCTGGTCGTTGAAGATCAGGACGTAGGCCTCAAGCGCATGCGTGCCGGCGAGGTCGCGGCCTGCCTGTGTGGCAGCGAGCGTCCGGTGGCCGGGGCGCGCAGCCTGTTGCTGGGGGCCATGCGCTATCGGGCGCTGGCCAGTCCGGCATTCATCGCCCGCCATTTTCCGCACGGTGTGAGCCCGGAAAACCTGGCCAGATCGGCAGCGCTGGTGTACGGGCCGGACGACCTTTTGCAGCATCGTTATCTGGCACTTCTTGGTGTTCAGGACGGCTTCGAGCATCATTTGTGCCCGTCCTCCGAAGGTTTCATACGTATGATCGAGGCCGGAATGGGCTGGGGCCTTGCGCCCGAGTTGCAGGTGCGCGACCAATTGCGCAGCGGCACTCTGCTTGAATTGCTGCCGGAGCGCTGCATCGATGTGCCGCTTTACTGGCACCATTGGCGCAATGGCGGGCAGCTCTTGACCCGGCTTACCGAACATCTTGCGCAACATTCGGCCGATTGGCTGGTGCCGCTGAGCGAGGAATGATCGTCAACATGATCATGTGTAATCCATGCAGGCAGGGTTTTCCCTTTCCTGCAGATGCGTTAACGGAGCGGTAAATGAAGATTCTGGTCACCGGCGCGAGCGGCTTCATCGGCGGACGCTTTGCGCGTTTTGCCCTTGAGCAGGGCATGAGCGTGCGGATCAATGGCCGTCGTGCCGAAGGTGTCGAGCACCTGGTCAGGCGTGGCGCAGAGTTCATCCAGGGCGACCTCGCTGACCCTTATCTGGTGCGGGCGCTGTGCGATGACGTGGAAGCGGTGGTGCACTGCGCAGGCTCGGTCGGCCTGTGGGGACGGCGCCAGGATTTCATGCAGGGCAACGTGCAGCTCACCGAAAATATCGTCGAAGGCTGCCTGAAACAAAGGGTGCGAAGGCTGGTTCATCTTTCGTCGCCCTCCATCTACTTTGATGGCAAGTCGCACCGTGGCATCAAGGAAGAGCAGGTGCCCAAGCGCTTCCATAACCACTATGCGGCGACCAAATACCTGGCCGAGCAAAAGGTCTTCGGTGCCGAAGAGTTCGGCCTGGAGGTGATCGCCCTGCGGCCGCGCTTTGTCACCGGCGCAGGCGACAACAGTATTTTCCCGCGTTTGCTGCACATGCAGCGCAAGAAGCGTCTGTCGATTGTCGGCAACGGTTTGAATGTGGTGGATTTCACCAGCATGCACAACCTCAACGAAGCCATGCTGAGCAGCTTGCTGGCAACCGGCTCGGCGCTGGGCAAGGCCTACAACATCAGCAACGGCACGCCGGTCCCGCTGTGGGATGCGATCAATTATGTGATGCGCCAGATGCATCTGCCTCAAGTCACCCGTTATCGTTCATACGGGCTGGCCTACAGTGCCGCGGCGATCAATGAAGGTGCCTGCCTGCTGTGGCCGGGCCGACCTGAACCTACCCTGTCAAGAATGGGCATGCAGGTCATGAACAGGGATTTTACGCTTGATATCAGCCGCGCCAGGCATTATCTGGATTATCAGCCTCAGGTCAGCCTGTGGACAGCGCTGGATGAATTCTGTGGCTGGTGGCAGGCACAGCACGCAATCTGAATGCGGTAGTGGCACAGTGAGATTGGTTACGCGCTGTTGTTATACTGCCCGACTTTGGTTTAACAGCTTCCTGAAGGGTTATTCATGCGCAACGATCCATACGATGACGTCGATGACGTTCCCAGCCTGAGCGCCAAGGACGATGATGACGACTTCGCGCCGGGCAATGGTGCACGCGAACGCACCACGGTCTATTCGCGTACCACACCGGTGGTCAAGGTAAAGGGGCCGAGCACAGGACCGTTATGGGCGTTGGTCGGCGCGCTGTTCATTGCCTTTTGTGGTCTGGGCTGGTGGAGCTTTCAGCAGGTTTCTCTCATGGAGCAGCAATTGGTCGCCACTCAGGAGAGCTTTGCGCGCATCAGCGAAGAAGCGGCGGGACGCCTGCAGGATATTTCCGGCAAAGTCGTTGCGACCGAGGCGCTGTCCAGCGATGGCGAGGCGCTCAAGCAGCGCATCAAGCTGCTGGAAGCGCAACTGGAAGATCAGGACAAACAGCGCGAGGGCGTTGAAGGCCAGCAGGGCAGTCTCGACAAGCGCCTGGAGCAGATGGCCGCGCAAACCGCCCAGCAGCACAGTGAAAGCGCGCAGTTGCAGGAGCAGCTCAAAAGCGTCGTCGCTGAGCTGACCACGCTGAAAGCCGCGCTGCCCGATCTGAAAACCGCACAGGCCGATCAGGGCAAGCTGGATGCGCAGATCAAAAGCGTGGCAGCCGATGTTGCGACACTGAAGAAACAGGGCAACCCGTCGGCTGCTGTCGAGCGCCTGGAACAGGACCTGATGGTCATGAAAAGCGAGCAGGAAAACCGCCCGGCCCCTTCAGCAGAGGCCAATACTGCCGAGTTCGACGCGTTTCGTGCTCAGGTCACCCGCAATATCAATACCCTCACCAGCCAGATCCAGAATCTGTCGCAACAGCTCAACGCGCGTCGTTGAAGGCGAGACTTGCCGGCGGCTGTCCATAGCAGATAGCCGCTGGCAAATTTCCTGACATTTTTTTGTACTCGTTAAATAGATATGTGCTTGCCAATGGAGGGAAGGCTTACGCTTGCCTGACTGTTAAATAAATGGAGTTTCAATAATGAATGGAATCAATGAGATGTACGCCGATGCCCCGCAAGAAACGACCGAAAATTACATCCCGGCTGAAGACTCAGGCCAGGGAGTAGACGAAGTTGCCAGGACGCCGTTGCCCACTTACGCCGAAGTACCGGGTTATCCGGAGGATTTGCTACTCCAGCGGGCCAAGCCACCGGTGAAGTTCAAACCGCCTGTAAAGCCACCTGTAAAACCTCCGGTCAAGGTGACAGGTCCGGTGAGACCGCCCGTGAGACCGCCTGTGAAACCCTCGATCAAGGTGAAAAAGCCAGTGAGGCCACCTGTAAAACCGCCTGTTAAACCGGTTATCAAACCACCCGTTGCGCGAAAGTTACCGTCGGCCCCTGAGGCACCTTCGCGCCTGGACAAGCTGCTGGCAATCATCAACACGGGCACCGGTGTTTTACAACTGATCCACCCGCTCAACAGTGTCTTCAACCCGGATGGTACGGTCAGCTATCCGAATGGAAGTGTTGCGGCGGCAGATGGCCAGTCCTTGAAGCACACGGATGGCACTGTTCAACACCTGGATGGCACCACCGTGCATGCCGACGGCTCGGTCGAGCACCCCGGCGGCGATGTTCAACACAAGGACGGGACCTGGGTCATGGCAGATGGCTCTGTCAACTACCCCGACGGTCGCTGGAAGTTAACGGACGGCACGATCACTGATGCCGAAGGCAATGTGCTAGGTACAGTCGGGCCTGAGGCTAAGCTGTAACAGCAATAAGTACGGGCGATAAAAAACCCTGGCTCTTGCGAGTCAGGGTTTTTTGCTGTTGCAGCGCCGTGTTACAGGCGTGGGTAGTCGATATAGCCGACCGGCCCTTTGCCGTAGAACGTTTCGGGATGCGCTTCATTCAGAGGTGCATCGCTGGCCAGGCGTTCAGGCAGGTCCGGGTTGGCGATATAGGGCACACCAAATGCGATAGCGTCGGCCTTGCCTTCTGCCAGCCAGGTATTTGCGGTGTCCTTGGTGAATTTTTCATTGGCGATGTAGACGCCGCCGAAATCCTTCTTCAGCTGCGGGCCGAGGCTGTCTTCAGCGTCACGCTCACGGGCACAGATGAACGCGATACCGCGCTTGCCAAGCTCTTTGGCCACGTAGCTGAAGGTTTCAGTGCGGTTAGCATCGCTCATGTCGTGCATGTCGAAGCGAGGCGAAAGGTGTACGCCCACGCGACCAGCGCCCCACACCTCAATGACCGCATCAGTCACTTCCAGCAGCAGACGGGCACGGTTTTCTACCGAACCGCCGTACTCGTCAGTGCGCTGGTTGGAGCCGGTCAGCAGGAATTGTTCCAGCAGGTAGCCGTTGGCACCGTGTACTTCCACGCCGTCGAAGCCCGCAGCCTTGGCGTTTTCCGCACCGACGCGATAGGCCTCGACGATGTCACCGATTTCCGCCAGTTCAAGCGCGCGCGGGGTCGGCAGCGGGGTGATCGGGCGCATCAGGCTGACGTGGCCTTCAGCTGCGATAGCGCTAGGGGCCACCGGAGTTTCGCCGTTCAGGTACGCCGGGTGGGAGATGCGGCCAACGTGCCACAGTTGCAGCACGATGCGGCCACCAGCGGTATGCACGGCCTTGGTGATGTTGCTCCAGCCACGTACTTGATCGTTGGACCAGATGCCGGGTGTGTCCGGGTAACCAACACCCATCGGCGTGACCGATGTTGCTTCAGTCAGGATCAGGCCTGCAGAAGCACGTTGCACGTAATACTCGGACATCAATGCATTGGGCACGCGGCCTTCGTCGGCGCGGCAGCGCGTCAGTGGCGCCATGATGATGCGGTTTGGCAGTTGCAGATCGCCAATGGTGATCGGGTCAAAGATAGTCGTCATGTGTCGAATCCTCGTGATTGATCAGTGTGTAGCAGGTGCCAGATCGGGGTTGCCGGTCTGACGGAAAGTAATCAGCGTGATCAGCAGCGCGAGCACAGCCAGCATGGCTGCGGCCAACGGTACGCTGGTCAGGCCCAGGCCGTGGGCGATGACGCTGCCACCGACCCAGGCACCAAGCGCGTTGCCCACGTTGAAAGCGCCGATGTTCAGGGTTGAAACCAGGTTGGGCGCGGCTTTGCCGAAGGTCACCACGTTGATCTGCAGAGCCGGGACGGCGGCAAAGGCAGCGACCGCCCAGAGGAACAGTGTGATTTCAGTCGGGATCAGCGCGGCGCTGGTCCAGCTGAGAGCGGTTGAGATCACCGCCATCGAGACGAACACGGCAATCAGCGTGGATGACACACGGCGGTCGGCCATCTTGCCGCCAATCACGTTACCTGCGGTCAGGCCCAGGCCTATCAACAGCAGGGTCCAGGTCACGCCCTTGGGCGATACGCCGGTGACTTCGCCGAGCAGCGGGGCAATGTAGGTGAACAGGGTGAACATGGACGCTGAAAACAGCGCGGTCATGGTCAGCGACAGCCAGATACCGGCACCTTTCAGTGCGGCCAGTTCGGCGCGCATGTCGAGTTTTTCTTCATTGCGGTTGGTCGGCAGAAAGCGGATCAGGCCGATCAGCGCAATCACGCCGATGACTGTTACCGCCCAGAAGGTCGAGCGCCAGCCTGCGTATTGACCCAATGCAGTACCCAAAGGCACGCCCAGTACATTGGCCAGGGTCAGACCGGTGAACATCAACGCTACCGCCGAAGCGCGGCGATTGGCAGGCACCAGCCCTGCAGCAACTACCGAACCGATGCCGAAGAACGCACCGTGACACAGCGCTGTAACCACGCGAGCGAACATCAGCACGTTGTAGTCACTGGCCAGTGCGCAGAGCAGGTTGCCGATGATGAAAATGCCCATCAACGTGACCAGCGCAGCCTTGCGCGGCAGTTTTGCCGTGGCCATGGCCATGAACGGCGCGCCGACGGCCACGCCCAGCGCATAGCCGGTGACCAGCCAGCCTGCGCCGGGGATGGATACACCAAGGTCAGCCGCCACATCGGGCAGCAGGCCCATGATGACGAATTCGGTGGTGCCGATGGCAAAGGCGCTCAGGGCCAGAATAAGTAGCGAAAGAGGCACGGGGCAGCTCCTGGTAAACGTTGGAAAATCAGGTCGGGTTGTTCAGCTCTTCAACCAGCGCCTGAACGAATGCCTGTATGACTTCTTCGTTGCGTCTGAAGAAATGCCATTGGCCAACCTTCTTGCTGCTGATCAGGCCAGCGCGTTGCAAGGTCGCCAGATGGGCCGAGACAGTGGATTGGGACAATCCTGCACGCTGATCGATCTGTCCGGCGCACACGCCGTGTTCGATCGAGTACTGCTGAGCAGGAAAGCTCGCGCGGGGGTCCTTCAACCAGGTCAGGATTTCTCGGCGGACCGGATGGGCCAGGGCTTTTATTATGTCGTCGAGGTCGATAGGCATGTCGTTCTCACAGGCGGTGTAGCGATATATCGCGATAGGGCGAACCTTATATCTGTATTTCGCGATATACAAATATGATTTTGTGCTTAGGACTGGCAAAATCGCTATATCGGGTTATATCGATATATAGACCTCGGCCTTGAAAGCGGCGTAGGCTTGCAGGCATGAACTATCTGGCACATCTTCATCTCGGCGGGCATCGGCCTGCTCAATTGCTTGGCAGCCTGTATGGCGACTTCGTCAAAGGTCCGCTGTCGGGACGTTTTCCTGCAGAGCTTGAAGCGGCCATTCGGCTGCATCGCAGCATTGACGCTTTCACTGACAGCCACCCGCTGATCAAGGCTTCCATTGCCCGCTTTCCATCCCAGCGGCGACGCTATGCAGGCATTATGCTCGACGTCTTTTTCGATCATTGTCTGGCTCGCGACTGGCATCGCTATGCCGATCTGCCGCTGGACGTATTCACTGACAAAGTCTATGGCACGCTGGCTGCCGAGCCACAATTGCCCGAGCGACTGGCGCTTATCGCACCGCGCATGGCGGCGCAGGACTGGCTGGGTTCGTATCGGGATTTCGACGTGCTGGGGCAGGTGCTGAGCGGGATATCCCGACGCCTGTCAAAACCCGAAGGGCTGGCCGGCGGCATGCAGGAACTGCAGGCGCTGTACCAGCCCTTGAGTGCGGATTTCGCCGAGTTCTATCCGCTATTGGAGAGTTTTGCTCAGGCTGCCCTGGCCGAACGCGAAGCCACTTCGCTCGGCTGAGCAGGCTCGCCGGGTACTTGTTTACCGATCAATGACTCACCCGTGACAGGTTCACCGAACAGCGCCACCTGAACGGCTTGCTGAGCCTTGAACGCCAGTGCAGCGCGTTCCTGATCCGCCGTCGGAATCGGGGTCAGCAGGTGAATGTGCACATCGCTCTGCTCATTGGCAAACAGTCGGCGCAGATGGGACAGCAAATCGTCGTCGCCAATGAACGGGGCAATCGGGTCCGGTTTGCCGTCACGCGAGTAACCGATGGCCACTGGCTGGATCGGCACGCCGGCTTCAATGGCACTGGACAGCAGACGGCCGTGGAAGGTGCGCAGGCTTCTGCCATCGGTGGTGGTGCCTTCGGGGAAGATCAGCAGTGCGTTGCCTTGTTGCAGGTGATTGCACATCTGCTTTTGAATCAGACGGCTGTCGCCCGACCCGCGACGAATGAACAGCGTGCCGGCCTTCAGCGCCAGCCAGCCTGCTACCGGCCAGGTCCGGACTTCGGCCTTCGACAGAAACGACAGCGGTGCCAGCATGCCCAGCAGGGCAATGTCGGTCCACGACACATGGTTGCTGACCCACAGCATTGGCTGGGTTGGCAACTGACCTGTCACGGTGACGCGAAACGGCAGGGCATTGGTCAGGCGCGCCATGAACCAACGGCTCCAGCGCTGCCTGCGCTCCATCGACCCACCGATTCTGGTGCGTTCCAGAACCGCGAATGTTCCGGCAATCGTCAAGCCGAGCGCCACGACCAGCAGCACCCGGACTACGCGGGCATAGCCGCGTGCCCGGCTCATTACACGGCCGCCTTGAAGTGGCGGGCGTAACGCGGGCACAAGTCGTCGCGCTTGAGCAGGATGAACACGTCGGCCACCTGGAAATCTTCGTCCCAGCACGGTTCGCCGCAGATCTTGGCGCCCAGGCGCATGTAAGCCTTGAGCAGTGGCGGCATCTCGCAGATCACATTGCTCGGGATATCGAGCGTCGGCAGCGGGTTTTTCGGCTCGGCGCGCAAGTGCTCGTTGCACAGGTAGCGCTCGCGCAGGCGTTGCATGATCGCGTGCGCCTGAATGCCGCCGTCGTGCATCGGGATGCTCGCGCAACCCATCAGGTAGCTGTAGCCGCCTTCGTTCAGCACCTCGGCCAGCTCGCTCCACAACACCGCGATGGTGCCGCCGTTGCGGTAGGCCGGGTCTACGCAGGTACGGCCCAGCTCAAGAATCGGACCCTGCAGATGAACCAGGCCGTGCAGGCTGAATTCTTCTTCACTGTAGAAACGCCCCAGCGTGCTGGCAGCCTTGTGGTCGAGCAGCCGGGTAGTGGCAACCAGACGCCCGGTGTTCAGGTCACGCACACCAATGTGCGAGCAGTGAACATCGTAATCGTCGATATCCAGGCCTTGTTCAGCACCGTTGAGACGGGCGTTGAACTCTTCGCTGAACACACTGAAACGCAACGCCTGTGCTTCCTGCAAGGCGCTCGCTCCAATCAGGCGTTCGGCCTGAAGACGACGTTCAGAAGTGTTGTCACGAATGCGGGCGATCTGGGTCATACGAATCTCCATGAGCCAGCCATGCAGAGTTTGGCTGGTTGACTGATTTGTCCAGGCGCTTTGCCGTACTTGCAGGCTAGGGAGATGGCGTGTCATGCCTGTGAAGCTTTGGTGATGGTTGTGTGACGGGCAACGCTGTGGGCATTTCCACGCTGGTGGAGCGTGAGGAACGAGCGGCGTACGAAGGATCACTATCGTGCCTATGCTCCGCGTGGGTATGCCGTTCTGGACGCTCTGCGTCCTGTCCCGGGGTAATGGCTGACTGTCATGAAGCCCTGATACGGTATGCGGATTACTCTGTAGAGGCCCTGTCATGCCGCGTAGATTTGTCCGCCTGTGTCTGGTTTTGATCCTGGGCTTCAGTGCCCAGGGCGTCGTTGCTCAAACATGGCCGGCAGAGCAATGGTCTTCTCAGCCTGCGCCGCGATCTGCGGCCATCGAAGAACTCGAGGCCTACGCCTTCCCAGCTCGCGACGACGCCACGCGCAAGGGCGTACGCACCGATGCGCTGCTGGTGATTCGTGATGGCGAAGTCGTCTATGAGCGCTATGCCGGAGTGACCACAGCGCAAACCCCGCACCTGACCTGGTCGATCAGCAAGAGCGTAATGGCGACAGTGCTGGGCGTGGCGTTTACCGAAGGGCGTTTTCAACTCAATGATCCGGTGGCGAAGTTCTACGCGCCGTTCAAGGCGCACCCCGATATCGCCATCAAAGACCTGATGCACTGGGCTTCGGGGCTGAACTGGCAGGAAGATTACGAATATGCACCACTTAACTCTTCCGTCGTCGCCATGCTCTACACCCGTGGGCGTGACGACATGGCGCGCTTCACCGCCGAGCACCGCGCAGCCAAATCCCCCGGCAAGGCGTACCTGTATTCCAGCGGCGACAGCACGGTTCTGGCTGCTGCATTGAAAAATATCGTCGGGCCACAGGCGTATGCGGATTATCCGTGGACCGCACTGTTCGACCCGCTTGGCATCCGCAGTGCCGTCTGGGAAACCGATGGCGTGGGTACATTTGTAGGATCGTCCTATGCCTACATGACTGCCCGCGACCTGGCGCGCATCGGCTTGCTGATGCAGCGCGGCGGGCAATGGCAGGCTCGGCAGTTGCTCAACAAGGAGTGGATGGACTTCGTGTTGACGCCGTTTGCAGGCGAGCAGATAGATGCCAACGTCGAAGTCCCTGGCGGCCAGTGGTGGCTCAATCGAACTGCCGATGGCGGCAGGGGGCCGTGGCCGGATGCGCCCCCTGATACCTTTGCCGCACTGGGCCACTGGGGGCAGGCGCTGTACGTGATCCCTGACCGGAAACTGGTGATCGTGCGCTATGCCGATGACCGCGACGGTACTTACGACCACAATCAGATGCTCAAGCGCATACAGGCAGCCTTTGGCAAGGAGGGCGTGCAATGAGCAGTCGCCGAATGTTCATCCTGCGTCGACCTTTCAGCAGCCTGCTGTTGCTGATCCTTGCTGCGCTCGCGGTACTTGCCTGGCAGTACCGCGTGAACCTGCAGGCATTCCCCACCATCATCAGTGCCTACACCGCCAAGGAATACTGCTCGTGCAGGTACGTCATGAACAACCCCGAGGCGTATTGCCTGGGCTACGTCAAACAGTACGTGCCTGGCACGCTGATCGACGACAGCAGCCAGAAAAAGGTCATTGCCAACGGCCTTGGGCGAACCAGCAGTGCGTCGTGGCAGGGTGAGCGACAAGGCTGCCGACTGTTGCCATCCGGGCCTTGATGGATTGCTGCCGAACGTCGTGGTTTGCCAGAGGTCAGACAGGCGGATAAGGTGGCCCTCAATTGCACGTCTGGAGTCTGCATGCTCACTATGAATCGCCTGCTGCTGGTCATGCTGGCCGCAGTGGCGTTACCTGCCCATGCGAACTGGTATCTGGATAACGAGTCGTCGCGGCTCTCGTTCACGTCAACCAAAAATGCCGATATTGCCGAGGTGCATCGTTTCCTCGTGCTGCATGGCAAGGTCGACCCCAAAGGGCTGGCTGAGGTGGAAGTCGAAACGGAGTCCATTAGCACCGGTATTCCCCTGCGTGACGAGCGCCTGCGGGAGCAGGTGTTTCAGGTACACAAGTTTCCCGTTGCGCAGATCAATGCCCAGCTCGACATGCGCCCGATCAATAACCTTGCCCCCGGCGCGCAACTGGAATTGCGTTTACCACTGACCGTCAGCCTGCGCGGCAAGAGTCACAGCTATAACGCCGAACTGCTGGCGACGCGCCTCGACGAGCGCCGCTTTCAGGTTGTGACGCTCGAACCGCTGGTGATTCATGCTCAGGACTTCGATATGGTTTCGGACTTCAATGCCCTGCGCAACGCGGCAGGCTTGTCTGCGGTCAGTCTGTCAGTCCCGGTCGGGGCTGTCCTGATCTTCACGGCGCGCTGATATGAACGGTGCGATTTTCCCGTGGCGTGAAAACAACCGCTTTCAATTGCTGATTGACGGTCCTGCGTTCTTCCCGCGCATGATTGCAGCCATTGACAGGGCCGAGCAGCAGGTTGACCTGGAGCTGTACCTGGTCGAAGCCGGGGCCTGCGCCGATGCCATCGTGCGGGCGCTGGTCGAGGCGGGCAGGCGTGGTGTGATCGTGCGCTGCCTGTTCGACGACTTCGGTTCTAAAGCCTTCGACGCCGGCCTGCGCAAGCAACTGACCGATGCCGGTGTGATTCTGCGTTTCTACAACCCTATTCACTGGCGACGCGGCGTGCGCAACTTCTACCGCGACCATCGCAAATTGCTGGTGGTCGACAAGACGCTGGCGGTGGTCGGCGGTACGGGTGTAACCGATGAATTCTGGGAGCCAGACAAGGATGTCAGTCAATGGCACGAAGTGATGGTGGAAATCACCGGGCCGCTGGTTCTTGACTGGCAAGCGTTGTTCAACCGGCAGTTTCACGCCAATGCCCGACGTTTCGCCTGGCGCCCGAAAGAAAACTTTGGTCTGGATCATCTGCCCACCGTCCCGGTAGCCGGTGAAGGCCTTGGCCGTGTGGCGTACGCCGACTCTCGCCAGCACCGCGACATTCTGCAATCGCTGGTGCGCACGCTGAACACCGGGCAAAAGCGCATCTGGCTGGCAACCCCTTACTTTCTGCCCACCTGGAAAGTTCGCCGCGCCTTGCGCAGGGCAGCCTCGCGCGGCGTCGATGTACGTTTGCTGCTGACCGGGCCACGCACTGATCACCCGTCGGTACGCTACGCCGGTCACCGTTACTACCCGCGCTTGCTGCGGGCCGGGGTCAAGGTCTTCGAATACCAGCCGTGTTTTCTGCACTTGAAAATGGTTCTGATCGACGACTGGGTGAGCATCGGTTCGTGCAACTTCGACCACTGGAACCTGCGCTTCAACCTGGAAGCCAACCTCGAAGCCTTGGACCCCGGGCTGACCCGTGATGTGGTCGCCAGCTTCGAAAAAGACTTCGCCCTGAGCGCCGAAACCACACTGGCAGACTGGAAGGCCAGACCGCTGTGGCGACGCGTCAAACAGCGCTTGTGGGGCTGGATCGACCGGCTGGTGGTGAACCTGCTGGATCAGCGTAATTGAGGTGTACGCGGGGCCGAGCGTGGCCCCGGGTTGTCATCTGGTCAAACGATGCATTCCAGTGAGCGGTCAACCATGGCTTTGGCCATCTCGGCCATGTGCAATACCGAAAACGCCAGATCACGGCTGGTGCCCTGAGTGCTGTCACCGGATTCATACGCTGTCGTAATGATGCAGCGCAGCAGGTCTGAAGCGTAATTGAGCGCTTCTTCCTGGCTGACGGATGTGTTGACGGTGAACAGGGCGGTGGGCGGGTCGGGGACGATTTTATGGGGCATGTTTGCAACTCCAGCAGAACTTGGGGGAGCCGTCACTAATCGCTACCAAACGATAAGGTGGCGGCCGTGTGCAAGTTGGTAGACCGGCTGCTGGCACCCGGTGCATCCGAAGACGCCATGCGCACGGCCACCATAAAGACGGGACGAAAAGAATCGCCTCGCAGAGGTGGCACATTGCGCCAGCAAAGGCAGGTCTACCAAACCTGATCGCTGATTGGGCAGCGACCGTTGAAGGCTAGAGACCTGAATAGCCAAGCGCAAGAGGCCAGGATTTTCTCGGAAATTTCCTTCAATTGGAAGAGAGGCTTCCTGCGGTTAATTCTTACAAGAGTTATCGAAAAGGTTGTCTGAGGATATTCGCCGTGTAGGCGGGGAAGCGGCGGGGGCTGTTTATCAATATTTCAGCAAGCAGTACATCACCGAGAGGGTGACGTTAAAAAGCTATCGGATTACATTGAGTCAGCATGATGTGTCTCCGCCCTACAGATAATGTGCGGAGTAGAGTGCTTGAAATGAAAATAGCCTGTGCAGCGTTTGCCGGACAGGCTTGTTGCATGAAGAGAGTAGTTAAGGCTTTTTGATATTCTGCATGTAGGTCTGATTCGGGTGAGTCACGACCTTTTTCGTCAACGCGTCCAGTTCCTTGCTGTGATACATGTCCAGGCATTTCAATAGGTCGAATTTTATTCCCTTTATCTGGGATTCGGCCAAAGGGTTTGTGTAGTCTCTGGCGAGGTATTTTTCAACCAATGCCTTGACCGCAAGGGGGCTTTTTTCCATGTCATAGTAGGTCCAGTCACGCATCGCGCTGACACTACTGCCCGCGTCAATGCCGACGTTCACATCATATTTATAAGCGGTGGTTATGCAGGTGGCGAGGGCCATGTCCTTGTAGTTTTTTTCAAAAGTTCTGTACATTCCTTCAGGCGATGAGGTGGGGGTGTAGGCGAAGCTATTGGGTGTTGTTAAGAGCAGAGATACTGTTAGGGCCGTAAGACATGATTTCATTCTACAAACCCCCCTGTGAATATGGACGTTATTTGTAGTCCTGCATGTAGGTGTGTGTTGGATTTACGACGGTTTTTTTTGTCAAGGCATTCAGCTCCTTACTGTGGTAAAGGTCCAAGCACTTTAAAAAGTCAAATTTCACACCTTTTATCTCGGATTCGGTTAAGGGGTTCGTATAGTCTCTGGCCAGATACTTGCTTACGAGCGCTCGAATTTCATCGGGTCCCACTTCCCAGTCGTAATTTGCCCAGTCCTCAATGGCGGTGACGCTACTTCCAGCATCTATTCCGACCTTTACGTCAGAGGCGTAAGCGTTTGCTATACAGGTAGCAAGGACCAGATCCTTGAAGTTTTGTTCATAGCTTCGGTGCATGCCCTCTGGTGATGAGGGTTTTGTATGTGCGAAGCTCTCGGTTGCCACGAGTGCGAGACAGACTGTGATGGCTGTGACAATGCGCTTCATTAAACTAAGCTCCAGAAATTTGCCATATCCGTACGGTAGTTAACGTCGGGCTCGTTAAAGTAGCAATGGTCATAGCAAATATTACCGTCAAATAACGTTGCATGGCCTTTTGCGTCTGTCCAACCCGATATTTCAAATAATATAACTCCTTTTTTTCTTGCAAGCGCTCCGCCGTCAGAGAGCGGGTGTTTGACGATCTCAGGCTTGCCCCAGTGCGTTTCCAAAAAGCTTTTTAGATTCGATACACGGAAAAAGTACTGATGCTGATCTGCGCCGGAGACTGTCTGTTTAGCTATCTTAGGTATTTTCAAACCTGAGTAGTTCAGGATGTAACTTAATCGCACAGCACAGGTGTTCCTCCACTTTGTCGAAGGATCAGGATTATTTATATTCTTCGCCACGAGCCCCCCAATCACCTCTGCCACTCGTTTTTCCGGTGCCACCGGATCATAAATATGTTGCGAAGCCGCCCAGGCGGCAGTAAAAAATGGCCGTGCCATAGTCTTTCCCTGATCGTTCTGTAAGGTTCAATGCATGAGCGTTCAAAAAAATCAGGAATAGACCTTGTTGTTGATACGGTTCCAGCCACCCGAGACATTCCCTCCACCCGCACCGTCAGATCTTTTCTGTTGTGTGTAGGTGGTTTTTATTTTTCCGTAGTTGAGGCTGATGGTTTCGCTGGGGATGCCATCATTGGCATGCTGGGTGTAGTTGGAAATGATGACTTCTTCCAGCAGCACTTCAAAGTATTTGACCTTATCTCCGCCTGCGCGATGCAGTGACAACACGACTTCTTTCAGGTGTCTGCCTGCGCACAAGGTTTCAATGAGCTTGCAGCTCGATTTGTCCAGTGATTTGGTGAACGAGAAATCACTCAAGGAAGTCCTTCCGGACGATGCACCACCGGAAGAACTCGCCGTGGCGGAAGTACTTTGATGCATGCCGAAGCCATACCCGGTGATCTCGATACAGTCCTTGTAGCGGTCATCCAGCGCTTCGCCTGGAATGCCTTCGATTTTGATGTACGCATCAAATGCCATGTTTCAAATCTCCACGTTTGATCGGTTTACGTTGCATACAGGTATCCATATGTTTCAGCAGCGTAATCTTTATTTTTATCGAATGTGGGATCAGCATCCCTTTGGTGTTGACTGAAATGTCTCTAATTTTTGTGGGAAATATAGTACAGATTAAAATGCCTTGGCTTCATTGCCTTGCTCAACGCATTGTGTAGTATCACGTTTCAAGTTTTATTATATTGAGGTTTTTCTGCCCGGGCGAACATTTGCCCAGCGGCCTTCACCATTTAGTCCGTGCCTAAGGTTTCGAAAAAAAATCGCGGACAGTGATCGTTGTTCCAGTTGCGTATTATTTGTGTAAGGTGTCTCACGGTAGAAAAACTTATCATGAGGTACGGCGTATGCTTTATTTTCTTCCGCTGTTGCAGGAAGGAAGTTACGGACCAATGAGGGGCCGGTCATGTGCATGGTTAACTTCAGTCGGCTGAATAGTCCTTCACCCGGGGTACTGCGTTTCTTTTCCCACCCGTAATTTTCATTGTCATCCATCATGCCAGGGCTTCTTGTGTAAAGGTCAACAATGGTGTCCATTATTTCGCCAGCAATTTTGCCTCGGGGTGCAGAGGCGAGTATGGCGTTAGACGTCAATCCGTTTTCAATGTGTACAAGAAATCCATGGGGTGCATCGAGGCTCCCGAGCGGCTGTCCGACCGCGACATCCGCGTCCATGTACAGGCCGCCCTCCATGTAAGTTGAGGCCAGCTCTATTACATCGCTGGCTGCAGCGTAATTCTTATAAGGTCCATTTGTCTCGCGGCTATAAATCGCTTCGAGTTTCTGTGCGTTTGGGTAGGCCTGGCCCAGTGAGCTGAATAGCTTTTCAGGATTGCGCTGTATTAGCGAATCGCCATGCGCCAATGCCAGATGGCGTTCGGCAGGGTCGTTGCTTTCACTCATTACAGCCAATGGGGTTAGCAGGTGCTTTACCTTGGATGTCCACACATTGACTTGGTAGTCGGGATTTATTTCTTTAAAAAGCAGCATGTTCTGCAGGTGTGGTATTGGAATATCGCCACCTTCCCAGTAAAAATGTGCGTTAAGGGGTATGGCTACGTTACCTTTCAGGTCAACATGATTAAGAGGATTGTTTTTTAGCATTTTATACAGATTAAGGTCAGTATCCTCGCCGGATATATCCGGACTTATCCACCGCTGCAACCACGGCGCGTAATACCTGTACCCGTAATAATAAAGCCCGCTGGCATCGCGCTCCTTGCCTGAATACCGCACGGTTTTGTACTTGGCTTCCACTGCACTGCGCGCCGCCCACCAGGCCGTACCGCCAAAGGGGTAATAACTTTCCTGGCTGATCAGGCCGCCTTGCTGATCAAGCTCCAGCGTGCTCGAGCCCAGATGATCACTCAGGCTGTAACGCACCTGATCGTTCGCAATAGTGCCCGGTTTTCCAGCCTCCCAGTGCAACACCTGCACGCGGTTACGACCCGACTGAGCCGTGACGACATTAAGAATTTCGCCATCGGCTGTGGTGCGAATTTCCAGTCCCGGCACGTAGCGCACTTCGTTGACGAGGGTACGCCCCGATGCCTGCGCACGCGTGATCTTGCGGCAGCGCTGACCCTGGCCGTCATAGACATAGCGCTCTTCATCATTCGGTGCGCTTTTACGCTGCAGCAGGGTGACCAGGGCAAGTTGATTACGCACATCCCAGCGCATGGCCTGCCCGCGCACCAACTGCAGCAGATTGCCGTTGGCGTCAAAGCTCGTGACGAAATCCACTTCCCCGTCATCATCTGGCAGGCTGCGATTGCTGTCGGGAGCAACGTGCATGTTGCGGGTGAAGTTGTGTGCGCCCTCGTGGCGCATTTGCAGCAGATTGCCCGCAGCGTCGTAGCTGTAACGCTGTTTGTAGTTGCTGACCTGGCAGGGATCAATGGTGGGCAAAGGTTGCAGGCCGGGCATTTCAGGGCCATGACTGGCGCCGTTTCTGACCTCCCGGCCAGTGGCTTCAATCAACTGATACAGCGTGTCGTAACGGTAATGGCTGATCGGTTCGATAAGCTGGTTGTTGCAATACCGGTCTGGTTGAGAAGTATCGTTGACGAGCAGGATATTGCCCACCGGGTCATAGCTGTAATCGAGTTGCTGCAGCAGCGTGCCGTCAGCAGAGATCGCGCTTAGCCCGGTCAGCCGGCCGTCCTGCTGATCATAGGAGTAAAGGCTGACTACGCCATTGCCCGCTGTTTCCTGTTCGACCTGATTGAGCGCGTTGTAACGGGTATCCGCAAGCAATGCCTGCGGCTGGGAAATGCCCGCCTGCGTCAGGCCCAGGGTCTTCGATTGCCCGGCGACGGTCTGGCCGAACACCTGTCGGTTACCCATGGCATCGGCCTGCTCGATGGCTTCGCCCAGTGCATTGAATCTCCACCGACTTTGCAACGGAGCCGGCTCAAGCAAGGCATCGCGCTCGGCTTCGGCGACCGGCCAGTCCGGCACGTCGAGCGACAAAAGGAATTGCCGCGCCTCGGTCAGCAACGCCCCCTGCAATGCGTAGTCCGGGAAAAAACGTGTGCCTGCCGTATCGTCATGTCGGACGAGTTGATTGCATTGGTTATGCCCGAACGTTACGTCCATGTTGCCATAACTAAAGCGCTCGACGATCCGACCTTGTTCAATGATGGCCAAGGGACGCAACATAACGTCGTACTCAATATTTCGCTCACTGCCACGGCCGTCCCAGCTCGCCAGTCTTTGACCTGCTTCGCCCGCCAGGACAAGCTGCCGGCCAGCATCGACGCTGTTGGTCAGCAAAGAAAGGCCGGAAAGCGAATGTAGTGTGCTGATAGTGGGCAACGCATCGCTGCTCGGGCGTGGGTCTCGCTGAGCGATGATACGTCCCGCCACATCGTATGTCTGATGGGTCACGCGCTCATCGGCGGGTTGGCTTGAATCCTGTCGTAGAAAGGCGATGCCACGCACGGTGAGCGACCGTGGGTCAGTCACTGCCAGCGTTGGTGTGTGGGCATGCATAGCTCTGTTCATGACGAAACGTCCTTTTATGGGCCTGGCGTTAGCCAAGAGAGGCTTTCCATGCAGCGTGTGTCGCTATTCCATTCGATAAAATTTTTGGCGAATCACAACTTTACCCTTTCCTGGAGAGTGTGAGACTGGCGGCATCATCCAATTGAAAAACGTCGTTGAGTCGCATGTTTTTGTTCCGCATGGGACGCAAGATCCAATGCGGAAATTGCTGAAGGGCTCGCGTTACGTGCTGTGAGCCTGGCCATAGGCCCATTGAACTGCTGATTGATAACCGAGACCAGCAGAGAGATGGAGTCAGCGTTATTCAAAATGGCTTGCGCACGTGCTAAAGGGTTTTCTTCAAAAGCGCTACGATTAACGTCTACAGCGTCCGGCCCGTCCCAGACAAAACCTTCATAGCGCTTCTGAAGCCTTTGTACGGTAGCCAGAATATCAAGACGGCCGCTGTAAGATTGCGCGCCTGAGGTGCCTTCATCGGTCGTGCCCGGTACATTCATGTACCAACTATCTTGCGTAAGCAGGTGCATGTGGGATGCCTCATGAATAATGTTCCAGGCGACCATGTGAGGATGTTCATGTACAACACTGTCTCTAATGAATAAATGATGCTCTGCGTCCTCAGGATATTGCCATGCCACCGCTTTACTGTTTCGAGACCCGCCAACCCCCACGATTTTTGTACCGTCATACTGTTGAATGAACGACGTCAGCTTTCCAATACTTGAACTCAGCATGTAGAGTATTTTCGAGTCCGTATCAGGGTTGGCCTCGGCCGGGATTCTAAAGTGCCCGAGTACCGTCTCCCTTTCTTGAAGGTCCGCAAATGGAGACAGGATCTGGTTTGTTTTTTGACGAGCGAACGCGAGACTTTTTTGACTGGATGACAAGGCCACCGCGAGTGTGCCGCCAAAAACAGGGTTAAAACGAGTAATGTCTGCGAGACCCCTCGCCTGAACAGGATCACCCTGTTCCTTTGATTTATTAAGTACTTCAGAGAAGTTGAAAGGGCTCAAGCCTGTTCGATCTACCAACGTAGTGGGCGTGTTTCTTAAAAAGCAAAACAGATTCAACACATCCACATCCCCCGCCGGGTCCGGGTTTATCCAGCGTTGCAACCACGGCGCGTAATACCTGAACCCATAATAATAAAGCCCGCTGGCATCGCGTTCCTTGCCCGAGTACCGAACTGTTTTGTACTTGGCTTCTACCGCACTGCGAGCCGCCCACCAGGCCGTACTGCCGAACGGATAATAACTTTCCTGGCTGATCAGACCGCCTTGCTGATCAAGCTCCAGCGTGCTCGATCCCAAGTGATCACCCAGGCTGTAACGCACCTGATCGTTCGCAATGCCGTCCGGTTTACCGGCTTCCCAGTGCAATACCCGCACGCTGTTACGACCCGCCTGAGCGGTGATGACATGGAGGGTTTCGCCATCAGCCGTTGTGCGAATTTCCAGTCCCGGCAGGTAACGCACTTCGTCAGTCAGCGTGCGACCTGATGCCTGCGCAGTGCTGATTTTTCGGCAGCGTAGACCCTGGCCGTCATAGACATAGCGCTCGTCATCATTCGGCCCGTCCCTACGTTGCACAGTGGTGATGTGCTGCAACTGATTACGCACATCCCAGCCCATGGCCTGCCCGCGCACCAGTTGCAGCAGGTTGCCGTTGGCGTCAAAGCGCGTGGCGAAATCCACGTCCCCGTCATCGTCGGGCAGGCTGCGATTGCTGTCCGGTGCGACGTGCATGATACG
>NZ_LKEK01000071.1:0-44647 GCF_001466905.1 Pseudomonas sp. ICMP 3272 | reverse complement strand
AAAGAGGACGCAGAGCGTCCAGAACGGCATGCGACGCGGAGCGTCGGCACGATAATCAGAAGCCAGACAATGCATGCGACGCGGAGCGTCGCACGATGGTGTGCTCCAGTGGGACCCGCTACAGGAAGTTGTACTGCACGCCCACGCGCAATCTCAGTTGGCGCTTGTCATCTTCGGAATCGACCTTGATGTCGCCCACTTCAAAGAACGGCACCCAGTGCTTGTCCCATTTGTATTTGAAGGCCGCGTTCTGTTCGTAGTCGGTCTTGCCGTTGTCATAGCGAATGTAGTCGGCATCGAAGTAGGTGAACTGATACTCGTACGCCCACGGGCCTTTGCTGGCGTAGTTGACCCAGACGTCGTAACGATTGATCGACTGATCGTCCATCTGGTTGTCAGGCATTTCGTGGTTGACCTTGTCCCTGTCCAGCTTGATCGAGTCGTAGCGATAGCGGCCTGACACGCTCAACTGATCGTTTACTTTGTAACCCAGCTTCAGGCCCATTTTATAGGCCGTCGATTTCTCGATGCTTTCCAGTGCAAACGAAGGCGTCAGCAGCCATTTGTCGTCGAGCCGGTATTGATAGCTGACCGTCAATTCGTGGCCGTTGCCGACGGTGTTGTCGAACGCTACGTCCTGGCGGTCGCCTGCGGTCTTGTATTTGAGTTCACCTTCGAAGCCCCAGCCGCTGTCCAGCCGGCTGCCGAATTTGACCCGGTCGGCATGCATGCGTGTGCTTTCTGCATATTGGTGACGGTAGTTGATGTACGCGCTGTCGGCATTCGCCCAGGCGCCGGGGAACAGAGCAGTCAGAGAGATCAGTGCGAGTGATTTTTTCATTTTTTTATTCTTGTTTGATGGCTGTTTTGGGTGTGTTGAGGCAAATCGCAGGCAGCCGGATCCCTTGGCCGAGAGGGCCGGGGATCACAGTGTCGGCAGGGTTACGGGTTCAGCGGTCGTGAGCCCGGCGGCGGCTCATCCCGTCGGGCGCAGGTCCATGTCGCGGCTGGCCTGAATCAGCAGTCGCGAATACTCGTGCCGAGCCTGGTTGTTGATCAACTGGCTGCTGTCGAGGGTTTCCAGCACCTGGCCTTGCTGCATGACCGCAACCCGGTCACACAAGTGCGCCACTACACCGAGGTCGTGGGTCACCATGAGGTAGGTCAGGCCTTGCTGATGACGCAAGTCGGCCAGCAGGTTGAGAATTTCGGCCTGCACCGAAACATCCAGTGCCGAGGTGGGTTCGTCGAGCAGCAGCACACGTGGTTCGAGAATCAGCGCTCTTGCAATAGCGACCCGCTGGCGCTGGCCGCCGGACAGCTGATGCGGGTAACGGAAACGAAAGCTTTCGTTGAGACCGACCTTGTTCAGCACTTCACAGACGCGACGGTCGCGGTCACCGATCCGGTGGATGCTCAATGGCTCCTTGAGTGCCGCGTCGATGGTGTGGCGCGGATGCAGTGAGGCATAGGGGTCCTGAAAGACCATCTGCACGGTGCGGTAGTGACTGGCATCGAGCTTGCGCTGTACGGTCTGGCCGGCCACGCTCAGTGCGCCGCTCCAGTGATGATATTGTCCTGCCAGGCAGCGCAGCACGGTGGTCTTGCCCGAGCCGGACTCGCCGACCAGGCCGAACGACTGGCCTTGCTCGACCTGCAGGTTGACGTCACGCAGCACCTGATTCAGCGCTGGGCCAGTGCCGAAGCTCAGGTTCAGTGAATCGACTGTGATCATTGCCATGGGAGCATTCTCAGTGAGTGAGCCAAAGGGGATCGCGTTGCAGAACCGGCAGGCTGGCACGCGGGTGATCCAGGCTGGGCAGGGCGGCCAACAGGCCTTGCGTGTAGGGATGACGCGCCTGGTCCAGCTCGCTGGCGTTCAGCGATTCCACGACCCGCCCGGCGTACATCACCAGCACCCGGTCGCAGAAGTGACGGACCATATTCAGGTCGTGGCTGATAAAGATCAGGCCCAGATCGCGCTCGCTGACCAGCTCTTCCAGCACGTTGAGCACCTGACGGCGCACCGACACATCCAGTGCGGAAGTCGGCTCGTCGGCGATGATCACTTGCGGGTCGGTGATCACCATCATCGCGATCATGATCCGCTGGCCCATACCGCCCGAAACTTCATGGGGATACAGTTCGTAGACTCGCGCCGGTTCGCGGATGTGCACCTTGGCGAGCATGTCCAGCGTGCGTTCGCGGGCTTCCTTTTTAGAAACCCTGTGATGCGCCAGATAGGCCTCGGCGATCTGTTCGCCTACCTTGATCACCGGGTTCAGCGAGTATTTCGGGTCCTGCATGATCATCGACATGCGCCGCCCGCGAATGCTCTGCATCTGTTTTTCGCTGCATTCAAGTAAATCGATATCGCCGAAACGCAGGGTTTTCGCCGTGACCCTGGCCGTTGCCGGATGCAGACGCAGCAGGCTGCGACCGACCGTGGATTTGCCCGATCCCGATTCGCCAACAATCGCCAGCTTTTCCCGGCCAAGGCTGAATGACACGTCGCGAACGGCTGCCGTGACCTTGCCCGCATGACTGAACTCGACGCGTAAATCTTCTACTGCAAGCTTTATCTGTGGCATGGCTGTGTGTGACATGGTGTTAGCCCCTTTTATTATTGTTCGATGCGTGTCATTCGCTGCGTGGATCAAGTACATCGCGCAATCCATCGCCCAACAGGTTGAACGCCAGACTGACCAGCATGATGGTTGCGCCGGGTGCGGCCACCAGCCACCAGCTTTCCAGCATGTAACGACGGCCGCTGGAGATCATCGCGCCCCATTCCGGCAGCGGCGCCTGTGCGCCGAGGCCGAGAAAGCCCAGTGCGGCGGCGGTAAGAATGATGCTGGCCATGTTCATGGTCAGGCGGATGATCACCGAAGACAGGCACATCGGAATGATGTGACGGCCGATCACCCGCACTGCCGAGGCACCTTGCAGCTTCACCGCGACAACGAAATCGGCGTTGCGCAACGACAGGGTTTCGGCCCGCGCCAGGCGGGCGATCGGTGGCCACGCAGTCAGGGCGATGGCGATCACTGCGTGTTCCAGGCCAGGGCCCAGGGCGGCGATGAAGGCCAGTGCCAGCACCAGACTGGGGAACGAGATGAAGATGTCGGTGATGCGCATGAACAGGCTGTCGACCCAGCCGCCGAAATAGCCGGACACAGTGCCGATCAGCAGGCCGATCGGGCCGACGATCACCGTCACCAGCATCACGATGTACAGCGTGATGCGCGAGCCGTAGACCAATCGGCTGAACACGTCGCGGCCGTATTCATCGGTGCCTAACCAGTTCTGTGCACCGGGCATGCGCAGCGCGGCCGACAGGTCCTGAGCCAGCGGGTCGTGAGTGGCGATCCACGGCGCGAACAGCGCGACGATCATCAGCGTGCCGATGACGATCAGCCCTGCCAGCGTCATCGGGTTGCGCAACAGAAAACGCATCAGGCGCGCACTGCTGGCGGCCAGTGCCGCGAGGCTGGAGGTTGGCGCCTGAACCATGGGCGTGGCGCTGCTTGCAATGGAAGTCGTCATCAGCGGGTTCTCGGGTCGAAGACTTTATAAAGGGCGTCACTGATCTGATTGAGGATCACGAAGATCAACCCGATCAGCAGAACGCAGGCCATCACGGCATTCATGTCGCCCAGCAGCAGGCTGCTGGTCAGGTACTGGCCGAAGCCGGGCCAGGCGAACACGGTTTCTATGAGCACCGCGCCCTCCAGCAGGCCGCCGTAGGCGAGGGCGACGATGGTCAGCAGTTGCACGCGAATGTTGCGGAACGCGTGGCCCCAGACGATACGTCGCTGCGAGAGGCCCTTGACCCGGGCGGTGATGATGTATTCCTGCGAAAGCTGTTCGAGCATGAAGCTGCGGGTCATGCGGCTGATATACGCCACCGAATTGAAACTGAGGATTACCGCAGGCAGGAGGATGTGGCGCAGTGCGCTGCGAAAGGCTTCCCAGTCGCCGGACAGTGCGGTATCGATCAGCAACAGGCCGGTGCGGGTTTCGATCAGGCCGTCATAAGCCAGGCCAATGCGTCCGACCCCTCCGGCCCAGCCCAGCCAGGCGTAGAACACCAGAAAAGCCATCATGCCCAGCCAGAAGATCGGCGTGGAATAGCCAAACAGGGTGATGACCCGGGCAATATGGTCGCCGCTGCGGCCCTGATGCGTGGCTGCATACACCCCCAATGGCAAACCCAGCAACACGCCGAACAGGATTGCCAGGGTGGCCAGCTCCAGCGTGGCCGGGAAAACCCGCACGATATCGTCTATCACCGGGTGGCCGGTCAGCAGGGCTTTGCCCAGATCACCATGTAACAGGTCACTGAGGTACATGACGAACTGGGTGGTCAGCGGTTTGTCCAGGCCCAGTTCCTGATACGCCTGAGCGTAGGCGGCCGCATCTGCGTCGGGGCCGACGATGGCCAGCACCGGGTCCAGCGGCATGACCCGGCCAATGAAGAAAGTGAGCAACAGCAGGCCGAACAGGGTCGCCGCCACTGATCCGCTGCGACGGGTGCCGTGGGCAACCCGACTGCTCCAAATTGAAATCGATGCACTCGACATGGTTATTCCTGCCTTGGCTTGAGCGATTGAACGCATGGGTTCAGCGTTGCTTGTAGACGTCACGCAGGCGCGTGGTCGCGGCGCTGTGACCCAGGTAATCCCGGACGTCAGCGTGAATGACCACTTCATCGGTCATCTGCGAAATCGGCATGATCGGCCCGGCTTTCTGGTCATACAGGGTCTGGATGCGCTGGTAGTCGGCCAGTTGCCGGCTGGCGTCACGCTCGCGTTCGGCCTGCTCGATCAACTGGTTGATCTCGGCGTTGTAGAACGAGGTGCGCCAGCCCTGAAAGTTGCTCAACCTGGCTTCTTCGCGGTTGTCCGGGTTGTAAATGAGCGCTCGCAGGCTGGAGTGCGGATGGCGCTCGGCACCGCCACCGCCACGCCCGACCAGAATGTCGAAGCGCCGGTCGCGCATTGCGCCGTAGATCTGGTTACCGGTGCCGGTAATGATCGACGCCTGAATGCCTGCCTGGGCGAGCGTCGATTGCAGGCTGGTGGCGATGTTGATGAAGGGCGAGTCGGTCAGCGAGCGAATGGTGATCTTGAAGCCATTCGGGTGCCCGGCTTCGGCCAGCAGGCGCCTGGCCTCGGCGACGTTGAGCGCATAGCCCGGATCATCCAGTCTGGCCGCCAGCCCCAGTTGCAGCGGGCGCTGGTTGATAACTCCGTAATGTGGCATGACCACGGAGTTGATGCCTTGATAGTCGATCAGCGCACGAATCGCCTGGCGCACCCGGATATCCTGAAACAGTGGCTGCTCCATGCTCAGTGCGACGTAGTACAGGGTGCCGCGCGGGATGGTCTGCACATTGACGTCTTTCGAGCGGGTCAGTGCCTTGATGTCGGTGGCCGCCATGCCGCGCGCCACGTCCAGGTCTCCGCGCTCCACCATTAGGCGCAGCGCCTGGGATTCGGTCATGTTGCGCATGATCACCCGACGCAGTCTGGCCGGGCCGCGCCAGTATTGCTCGAAGCGGCTCATCAGAATCACGTCGTTGGCACGCCAGATGTCCAGCTTGAATGCGCCGGAGCCCGCTGTGTTGGTGGTCAGCCAGGCGGCGCCCAGATCATCACCCCTGGCGTGCTGCAACGCGGTCAGCCGATCAATGATGAAGGCGCTGGGCGAGGTTGCCAGCGTGTTGAGCACCAGCATGGGGTCGGTGGCTTTGGGCAGGTCAAGCACGAAGGTCGATGGTCCTTCGGCGCGCATCAGTTTGCTGACGTTGTCAGCGGTGTAACCGTAGGCTTTCCAGGTGGAAGCCAGGGCCTTGTTGAGTGTGACCACACGTTGCAGCGACCAGGCAACGTCCTGGGCAGTAAGCGGGTTGCCGGAGTGAAACGTCACATCCGGGCGGAGATGGAAGGTCAGGCGCATGCGGTCGGGGCTGATTTCCCAGCGCTCGGCCAGTGCCGGAATCAACTGGTCGGGGCGGGCAGCGTCCTGTTCCAGCAGCATGTCATAGACATTGGCGTTGACCTCGGACACCTCAAGGCCGGTGGCGCCTGCCGGGTCCAGTGACAGCAGGTTGATCATGCTCATGCCGACCACCAGTTGATCGACCGGTGTTTCACCGCGCGCCAGGGCGGGCGGGGTGTGCACGAGTGTCGCCGTCAGGGCGAGGCATAGCAGCCAGGGCAGGCGCTTGAGCCAGAGCTTCATGGGGGCAGTCCTTTTTTATATTTATAAGACGCTGTGTCGAGATGTCGAGCTAAGGGCGCTCGGCGTGCCCTTCGCAATGCTGCCAGTCAGTAACGCTGTTCGGTGTGTGTCTCGATATAGCTGAAGTTGATGTCTTCGCCCAGTCCGGGCTGCCCCGAAAGGTGCACGAAACCGTCGCTGTCCATTGGGTCGACCAACGTATTGAGGTAGGCCGGTACATCGTCGTATTCAAGAAACGGATGCAGCAGGCCGCGTTCATACCAGCGGCAGTTGCTGATCGCGCCGACCACGGCGAGGTTGGCAGCGCCGTTGCCATGCACTTCGCAGTCCATGCCGAACGACTCGGCCAGATGCGCGACTTTCAGGCACGGCCCGATGCCGCCGACGCCAGCCACGCCAGCGCGGAGGATGTCGCAGGCCTTGTTGGTCACCCAGCTGGCGCGGCTGTGGTACTTGCCGGCAATGCTTTCCGGGCCAAGCACCGGAATGTCCAGGTTGGCCGCCAGCCAGGCATAGGATTCGGCAGAGTCTTCCATCATCGGCTCTTCGAACCAGGCGAAGTCGAGCTTTTGCAGTTCACGCCCGATGTATAGCGCGTCGGTGCGGCTGTACCAGTGATACCCGTCGAGCATCAGGGCAATGTCCGGGCCGACCGCTTCCCGCACCGCAGAGCAGGCTTGCACATCCATGCGCGGGTCGGGGGCGAACGAGATCGGCGGCATCCAGGTGTGCAGTTTGATGCCTTTGTAGCCGCGCTTTACCAGCTTTTCGGCAAACTGACCGTATTCGTCCGGGGTGGACAGGCCGCCGGGCAAGTCGTCACCGCACATGGTCGAGCCGTAGGCCAGTACCTTGTCACGGTAGCCGCCCAACAGTTTGTGCACGGGCAGTTTCAAGGCGCGTCCGGCAAGGTCCCACAGCGCCTGCTCTACCAGTGCCAGCGCACGGTCGGTGAACTGGCTGGCGCTGCCGCGTTGCCAGTGAGCCAGTTCCTGCCAGATTTTTTCACGATTCATCGGGTTCTGGCCGATCAGCACCTTTTTCACGAATGACTCGATGATGTGCGGGCGGATCAGTTCGGGCGGGCCAAAGGAAAATCCTTCGCTGCCCTCGTCGCAGGCGATACGCAGCATGGCCATTCTGACCGGTTTTTCTTCGCCTGGATGGGCATGACCTGCGCTGTCTACAGCGCGGCGTGAAGGGAAGGAAAAAACGTCGACACTGACCGAGGTGATTTTCATGAGGACCTTCATGGATATTGTTGTTATCAGTTTATTAGTATGTCGTCATACAACATTGGGGCGATTATTTGCAGCCTTGTAGGGCGATGTCAATAGTCGTATGACGACTATTTCCTGTATTGATGGGCGTTATAGGCGGTTATGAGCGAATCGCGATGAGTGGCGTGAGGTATGTGCGCGGGATGACAGCGTTTAAGTCGTTATACCTTTGGCCTCTGAATAGCATTAAGTGCTGCACGCAACCTGCCGTCGCGCCAGGAACGCCCCGTGCAGGGCAGGGCGGCGCGCTGAATTTTCCGCAAAACGCTTAAATTATCTTCATGTTCAAGTCAGAAAAGCCGCAAAGCCCCGTTTTCAGGGCTTTCGTAAAAAACATGGCGCTGGGCCACAACATGTTTTTCACATCCTCTTCACTGCGTCAGCACGATGCTGAACCTATCTTGCCTGCACGGGAGCGGTGAAGACATCGGGTACCTCCCGAGTCAACACCACACATAGGTTCATGGCAGGAGTGGTCACTTGGCTGACACGACAATAAACAAGAATGTGCTTGCCGATTCGGGCATTCAGCAGCGCCACAAAGTGCATCAGCACATCGTCTCGATAACGGTGACTGTCGTATTGCTGGCGATCTGCGCCTGGTTTTATACGGCGTTCTCAAGCGTGCATGTGGTGGATCTGGGCATTGGCAGCAACCTGAAGGTTTCCGGTCTTCGCGAGCATTGGCGGCAAGGTGATGTGGTGGTGATGGTTCGGCACGCCGAACGCTGCGACCGCTCTAGCAACCCCTGCATGAGCGATGCTGACGGCATTACCTCCAACGGGCGGGATGCGGCACTGGCCGTGGGCGCCGGTTTGCAGAAAATGGGCATGGACCATGTGCGCATGATCGCCAGCCCCAAGACCCGCACTCAGCAGACTGCACAACTTCTGGCAGGCCATTCCGTGGCCGCTCAGGACTGGATCAACGACTGTGACGGCGGTTTCATGAAGGTCGTGGAAGACCACAAGGTCAGTGGCGAAAATCTGGTGCTGGTGACGCATAGCGGCTGTATCGACCAGTTCGAACGCAAGATCGGCGTGATCGGCGGCGAGCGTTCAAGTGAGTACGCTCAGGCATTTTTCGTGCAGATGGATGGTACCCACCGGCCGAAAATTCTCGGCTCGCTGACTTCCGGGCAATGGGCAAACCTCAACAGCGAGCAATTCAATTGATGACATCTTCCAGCCCCAGGCTGCGGTTTTACGCCGTCAATCTGGGTGTGCCCGTGTTTTTCGCTCTACTGGTCTTCGTGACATTCGACCTGACCAGTATTGACCGACAGTTGAGTGATCTGTTTTTTGATTCGGCAGCCGGTGTATTTCCCATCGGGCAGATGCACCTGTTCGAGACCATCACGCACAAGTGGGCGCGAATCATCCCGGACTGGACCGGAGAGTTGGCGATCATTGGTGCAATGCTTTCGTTTGTCTGGCCTTTACTGGAAAAAAAGGCCGGTTCGCGCTTCATGAGGCGCCTGTCGGGTTCCCGGACAGAGGCGCTTCTGCGCTTTACGCGCAGGCATCGGTTGGACTTTTTTTTCGTGATCGTTGCCTTTGCGCTAAGCACCGGCATGATCCATTACCTGAAAAGCCACACCAGTGTGTACTGCCCCGTTGAAACCACCTTGTACGGTGGCAGCGAGGCGCACATCGAGTGGTTCCGAAACTTCAATTTTCTGCATGAAGCCGGTGCCGGGCGTTGCTGGCCAGGCGGTCATGCGTCAAGCGCATTCAGTCTGCTGGCCTTGTACTTCGTGGCTCGGCGCTATTGCTGGCAGCATTCCAAGATCCTGCTGGCAGGCATTCTCGTGCTCGGCATGATCTACGGCACTACGCGGGTGCTGCAAGGCTGGCACTTTATGTCGCACACGTTCTGGGCGGGTATCGTGGTGTGGCTGAGCACGCTGCTGGTCGCACTGTGCTTTTATGGACGATCCAGGTTGCAACAGCCAATTCGTAACGCTGCGGTTTCCGGTCGGCGTGATGAATTTTTTACTCAACCTGCCGATTCAATGGCAACAGGGTCCCGCTCGGCCGGGTAGAAAACAAGAAGGCGCTGCAATGAACATTCTGGTTATTGAAGACCACCGTGACATTCACGATAACCTGCTGGAATTCTTCGAACTCAGGGGGCACGCGGTAGAAGGTGCGCTGGACGGCCTGAGCGGGCTGCACCTAGCGGCGTCGAAGCGTTTCGACGCGATCATTCTCGACATCATGTTGCCGGGCATTGACGGCAACCAGATTTGCCGCAGTCTGCGCCAGTATTCGAAGTCGGAAGTCGCCATTGTAATGCTCAGTGCGCGGGATGAGCTGGATGACCGTCTTACCGGCTTCAAGGTGGGCGCCGATGATTACATCACCAAGCCGTTCGCGATGTCCGAGGTGCTCGCCCGGGTTGAAGCGGTGGTGGGCCGACGCCAGCGCAAGGATAACCGGGTAATGGTGGTCGCTGACCTGCACTTCGATCTGGATACCCTTGAGATAACCCGCAACGGTGTGCCTTTGAAGCTCAACCCGACCAACATGAAACTGTTGGAATTGCTGATGCGCAAAAGTCCCCATATCGTGAAGCGATCCGAGCTGGAAGAAGTGCTTTGGGGGCGTGATGCCCCGAACAGCAGTAGCCTGCGCAGCAACATTCATATCCTCAGGCGGGTACTGGACGGCGACCACGAGACGCCGTTGCTGCATACCGCTCATGGCCTGGGTTACAAGTTGTGTGTACAGCGCTGAAGCCTGTTCAGTCGAAATTGAACAGGCGCTGGATCAAGGTCGGTGTGCTGCCGGTCCAGCGCTTGAACGAGCGGCGGAAGTTGGCCGGATCGTTGAAGTTCAGGTAGTCCGCCACAGCCTCGTTGCTCAGCCCCTTGATCTGATACAGGTACAGCGCGACATGCTTGCGCGCCAGGTCGTGCTGGGCCTGAAAACTGGTGCCGTGTTTGTGTAACTTGCGCTTCAGCGTAGCCGGGCTCATGGCGAAGGCATTTGCCACCTGTTCCAGGCTGGTAGCCTGGCGCACGTTGTCACGCAGGTGCTGGTGTAACCGGTCCAGCAGGCTGAATGGCATACCCAGTGCAGCGAGTTGTCCGGCGGCCTCCTGTTGTGCGACCTGCACGGCGATGGGCGATGCGCCTGGCCATGCGCGGGTGAGGTAATGCCGGGGCAGGCGCATCATGTCCAGCGGGCGGCCAAATGCCGTGTTCTCGCCCAGATGCACCCAGTATTGTTCGATGTAGCGCGGTTCCTCGTGACAGAAACTGCACTCCCACGGCAGGCGTTCCCCGCTGAGCAGCTGACTCATCGCCACCAGTGCAGTCATACCGGCCTCCAGCAGGAAGCGTTGCTGTTCGCCCGCGCCGCAACTGTCCAGCCAGTAAAGGTAGGCAAAATGCTCGTCCAGCTCCAGACGCGGCGTCAGCAACGGGCTGAGCAGCGCATGCTGGTGGATGAGGATTTCCAGCGCCTGATGCAGGTTTTGCGCATGACGCAGCGCATGGCTTGCAGCGCCGTAATGGCCGGGAAACAGTCGCTGGCCGAACAGAAAACTGGTGTCGTCGGCCTCCATCTGGCGCTGTGCGTTACCGATCAGAACGAAGAATTGCTGCGCACTGAGCCGCGTCTTGCCCGCAACGATGTCTTCGTAGAACAGGCCGGTTCCTTTGAGCAGGCGATGGCTGTCGATCCCGCGCGACAAGGCCAGATCAATCAGCGTAGCCGGCTGGTAATGGCCGGGGATGAAGCGGCTGTCGGCTTCGTACCAGTCACTTTTGAGGGTCACGGCAGTCGCTCAGGCAGTACGGGTCAGGGGACGTCGGGCGCGGGCCAGCGACAGGTTGAGGCGACGCAGCAGGTTGTCCGGCGTTTCATTGAGGGCCATGACCACCGCCACGCTGGCCGACAGTTGAATGCGTTCACCCTGTTGCCGGGTCTTGTGCGCCAGGCTGGCAACCGCCTGCTGCAGCTCCAGCGCCAGCAGTTTCGCCTGACTCTCTCCGGTATTGGGCAACAACACCACAAAGCGGTCGCCCGCCAGACGGCAGAGCAGGTCCTGGCGGCGCAGGTTGAGTACCAGCAGATGGCTGAGCGCCGATAAAACCTCATCGCCCTCGGCATGACCGAATGCGTTATTGATCGCACTGAAGTCATCCACGTCCACTACCAGCAGCGACAACGGTTGCTGCTGGCAGAGGCTCTGTTCCAGGCTGACGACCAGTTGGCGTTTCAAATAGTCGGCACTGCCCAGCGGGGTGAGCTTGTCGTACAGCCGATGCTCACGAAAGCCACGCTCGCGTTTTTCCATCTGCGCACTGATCGCCAGTTGCTCGCGATGCCAGTGGTAGATGCCGAGGGTCAGCAGGATCAGGCCGATTGGCATCGGTCCGGATTCCAGCCAGTGCCCCCAATGGATCTGGCTGGGCAGGCGAATGAACTCGTCCAGCGCGTCGATCCACCACGAGAAGAACACACAGCTCAGGCCTGTTGACAGGTAATTGGTGACCCGGCCGGCCGGCCGGCTCTTGAACACCAGAAACAGCCAGACCAGCGACAGCAGCGCAGAGCCGCCTTCGCCGACGATGTCGAGCCATTGCCATTCGCTGACCTGCTTGACGTTGCCAAATGCCAGAAAGGCCAGCAGGCCCAGATTGGAGGCGACCATCAGCGCAGCGAGTTTCCAGCGATGGGGTTGGATGATCCTGAACATGAAAAGACGGCTCCCGAGCTGCTGGTTATCGGCCAGCAGAACAGATGTACATGACACTTCGGTGACGGGTAACGCGGACCGCGAAAGGTCGAATCAGCTCACGGGTGTTGCAGGTTTTTTCTATGCGCCTGTCCGCCACCCGGCTGGTTCGCCTGCCAAGCGCATGCGGTTCGTGACGCTTTGCGTCACAAGTCTCCGGAGCAGCACAATGTCATGATGCGTCTGCAGGAGGTCGCCATACGTGCTTCTCGATCACGGCGGCACTGGCGACGCGGAGCGTCACGAACTGCATTCCAACGCAGAGCGTTGGAAAGAGAGTCATACGCACATCGGCTTTTGATTCCGGCCAGCCCCGCCTGAAAGTCAAATCAGCTCATTTGCCTGCCAAATCACCCTCAAACCCGCTGTTTCCAGCCCCTGCGCCCGTTACCTGTCACAGAACCGTCACTGCACGACTCTAGCTTGCGCCTCCAGTTGCCGGGTCATTTGCCTGGCCTGTCGGGATTATGGGGGAGGACTTAACATGCACAGGCGTCGCAGCAGGGCTCAACTGGTCGGCTTCACACTCAGCGCGCTGGCATTTGCCATTGCCAGCGAACGCTTACAGGCGGCCGAAGCCGATACCACCGAGCATGTGCAAGTGGTCGGGCAGGCGGCGAGTATCGACAACGCGCTCAAGGAGCAACGCAGCTCCGACAGCATCAAGAGCGTCGTGCATGCCGACGGTGTTGCGCAGCTACCGGACCAGAACGTCGCCGAAGCAGTGCAACGCATGCCGGGCGTCAGCGTCGAGCGCGATCAGGGCGAGGGGCGCTTTGTCACCGTCAGGGGACTGGCGCCTGACCTCAACAGCGTGACCATCAACGGCACGCTGGTGCCTGCCCCGGAAAGTGGCCGACGCGCCGTGGCGCTGGATGTGCTGCCTGCCGAACTGGTGCAGTCACTGTCAGTGATCAAAACCCTGACCCCGGACATGGACGCCAACTCGCTGGGCGGTACAGTCGATGTCGAAAGCCTCTCTGCCTTCGACCACAAAGGGCTGTTCTACACCGGCAGCAGCGAAGCCAGCTACGACAAGAACACCCACCAGACCAGCCCCAAGTTTTCCGGCGCGGCGAGCAATCGTTTCAGCCTTGGCGACGGCATCGACAACTTCGGTGTGGCGGCAGCACTGAGCTGGCAGAAGCGTGATTTCGGCTCCGACAACGTCGAGACCGGCGGAGACTGGGACGGCTCGCGACTGCAATCGTTTGAACAACGCGACTACGACATCAGCCGCGAGCGCACCGGGGGTGGTCTTAACTTCGATTACAAACCCGATGACCTCAGCAAATACTACCTGCGCACCCTGTACAGCCGTTTCAAGGATGATGAGGTGCGCACCACCAACGGTTTCGAATTTGCCAATGCCCAGAGCGCAGGGCAGACCGGCGATGCCGAAGGCACGCGCAAGCTCAAGGCGCGCACCGAAACCCAAGAAATCCAGTCCTACGTGTTTGGTGGCGAACGTATGGTCGGCCTGTGGACGCTCAGCGGCCAGGCCGGTTACAGCGAGTCCAGTGAAGACAGCCCTAGCCATATTGCCGGGGCCACATTCGTGGGCAACGATGATTTTGCCGACACCGGTTTCTACGACCGCGACAAGCCAAGGCCCATCGTCGATCCCTCGTTTTACGACAATTCGAACTTTACCCTGGACAAGGTCGACCGGGAAAAGCAGTACACCAAAGACACCGAGAAGAACGTGCGCCTCGACCTGGCCCGCGATTACGACTTCAAGGGCTATGCCTCGCAGTTCAAGTTTGGCGGCAAGGTCAGCCGACGCGACAAAAGCAACGATCTGGAAGTCTGGAAATACGAAGATTTCGATGACCAGGGTATCAGCGACCAGCAACTCAACCTGACACAGTTTCAGAAAGGCACCATCGACTATCGACTGGGCAATTTCGGCAGCGGCATCAGTCCCACTGCGATCAAGGGCCTGATCGGCGGCCTGAACGCTGATAACGCCTACGATGAGGCTGAAAGCCGCGCCAATGACTTCAAGATCAACGAAGACATCAATGCCGGTTATTTCATGAATACCCTGGATGTCGATAAGTGGCGCTTCATCGCCGGCCTGCGTTACGAAGGCACGGAAATGGACGCCAAGGGCACCGGTGTGCGCGATGGCGCGTTCGAGTCCAGTACCACCAACCGCCGCTATCACCACTGGTTGCCGGGTTTGCATGCCCGTTATCAGATCGACAAGAGCACCCAGTTGCGCGCCGCCTGGACCAAAACCGTGGTGCGCCCGACGTTCGGGCAGCTTGCGCCGGGCTTTGTGATCGACGATGACGAAGCCTCTTTCGGTAACCCGAATCTGAAGCCGCTGGAGTCGAGCAACCTTGATCTGGGCATCGAACACTTCATGGGCCGGGCGGGGACGGTGTCGGCGTTCGTGTTCTACAAGGACATCCAGAATTTCGTCTACAACACTGACCTGGCGGGTACCGGGCAGTGGGCGAACTTCTCCGAAGCCAACACCTACGCCAACGGCGACAAGGCCAAGCTCTACGGCCTGGAACTGGCCTACTCGCAGAAGCTCGACTGGCTGCCATCGCCATGGAACGGTCTGCTGCTGGGCGCCAACGCCACGCTGAGCCGTTCCGACGCCAGCATCAACGGTTTCGACCAGAGCACCGGCACCAATCGCAAGCGCGACATCGACCTGCCCAGTCAGTCAAAAACCGTCGGCAACGTCATGCTCGGCTGGGAGAACGACAAGCTGAGTCTGCGTCTGTCCGCCAACTACAAATCGGCCTATCTCTACGAGTTGGCGTCGATCGGCGACAAGGACCACGACCAGTACGTGGATGCGCAGACTTTCGTCGATTTCAGCGCCCGCTATTCACTGACCAAGAACCTCAAGGTCAGCTTCGAGGCGCAGAACCTCACCGATCAGCCGTATTTCGTCTACAGCGGTCATCGCGCCTACAACGGCCAGTACGAAGAATACGGCCCGACCTACAAAGTCGGCCTGACCTTCACTCACTTCTGATCGACCTGACGCGCTCATTCAAAGGATTCAACCGTTCATGATCATTTCGTTATCACCCAAGCCAGCGTGCCTGGCGCTACTGCTTTGTCTTGCGGCCGGGGCTGCGCACGCTTCGCCGCCGATGGACCTGAACCTGACACGCTGGGCTGAAAATGCTTCGTTCAAGGCTCAATCGGCGAGCTTTCTGCCGGGCAGTGACGGCACCCGCCGCCTGGCCGCGAGCGTCAAGGCCGGTCTGTTGCTGCTGGATGAGCAGGGCCGCGAGCTGGCGAAAATGCCGGGGTCGTTCCAAGGGCTCGACAGCCGTACTACAGGCTCAAGTGTGCTCATTGCAACGCTGGATAATGCCCGCCAGCAGGCCATGCTGACCCAGCTCGATCCGACCGGAGCACACTGGTCAAAGCTGGTTTATCTGCCCGCACGCGATTATTCAGTGGCCGGTCTGTGCCTGTACCGCGATGACGCCAGCAACCTGTTTGTGTTTCTGGTGGGCGAGGAGGGCAAGGGCGAACAATGGCTGATTGGCGCAGATAACCAACTGAACGACGCGCCACGCCTGGTGCGTAACCTGCCGCTACCACCCAAAGCCGAGTTTTGTCAGGTTGACGACGCTGCGCACAGGTTGTTCGTCAATGAACAAAACATCGGTTGGTGGGCCTACCCGGCGCACCCCGAGGCCGATGTCGCGCGTCAGCCTGTGGCCCTGCGCGAACCGTTTGGCGAGTTGAAACAGGCGGCGGGGGCAATGGCCATTGTTCCGGGCGGCTTGCTGGCGCTGGACCCGAAAGGCAAGGCATTGCATCTCTATCAGCAGCAGGAATCGCTGGAGAGCTGGACGCCGGTGGCCGATCTGTCGCTGATGAGCTTGAAAAAGCCGGAAGGGCTTTCTGTGCGTGAGGGCAAGAACAGCTTGCAGGTGTTGCTTAACGACAATGACGGCGAGCGCCTGTATCAGGGTGAACTGAACTGGTCGCCCAAACCGGTGAATAACGCCAAGCCGTTGCCGACTGTCATGGCGGCGAGTCAGAGCCAGCCGGTCGGGCGTCAGGGTGACGCCGCCGACGACCCGGCCATTTGGGTCCACCCGAAAAATCCGGCGCTCAGTCGCGTGTTGGGCACCAACAAAAAGCAGGGCCTGCTGGCTTATGACCTGACTGGCAAGCAGCTGCAGGAATTACCGGTAGGCCGCCTAAACAACGTCGATCTACGCCCAGGCTTCATGCTCGGCAAGAAGACTGTCGACCTGGCGGTAGCCAGTAACCGCGATCACAACAGCCTGAGCCTGTTCAGCATCGACCGGACCAGCGGCGTCATTCGTGAAGCGGGAGAGATCCCCACGCCATTGGCGGAAATCTATGGCGTCTGCCTGTTCAAACCTGCCAGTGGCGAGCTGTACGCCTTCGCCAACGGTAAAGACGGCAGCTTTCTCCAGTATCGGCTCAGCGCGTCCGACGGCAAGGCGAAAGGCGAGCTGGTACGCCGCTTCAAGGTCGACACCCAGCCGGAAGGCTGCGTGGCTGATGATCAGCGTCAACGCCTGTTTCTCGGTGAAGAGGACGTTGGCGTCTGGGAAGTCGATGCGCGCGCCGATCAGCCCGCAGCGCTTTCCAGTGTGATCAAGGTGGGCGAGGCGGTGCATGCCGATGTCGAGGGGCTGGCGCTGTATCAGAGTGACAACCACGACTATCTGGTGATCTCCAGTCAGGGCAACGACAGTTACGTGGTGGTCGATGCCGAGCCGCCTTACACACTGCGCGGCGCTTTTCGGGTGGGTCTCAATGCGAACGCCGGGATTGACGGCACCTCGGAAACCGACGGCATCGAAGTGACCTCCATGAACCTCGGCGGCCCCTGGAGCAAAGGCATGCTGGTGGTTCAGGACGGGCGCAAACGCATGCCCGAGCAGGCGCAGAACTTCAAGTTCGTGCCGTGGGCCGAGGTGATGAAAACCTTGAAGCTGCCGTAAGTCGTTTGTCATCAAGCGGTGCTAATCATTCGTTCCATTACAGAGGACTACCACGATGCACGCCACCCTCGAACACATGACCATCTGGGGCCTGATCAGCGATGCCAGCCTGCTGGTCAAGGCCGTGATGCTGATTTTGTTGCTCGCTTCGCTGGTCAGCTGGTACCTGATCATTCAGCGCAGTCTTGCGCTGGGCCATTACGAGCGGACACTGGATGCGTTTCAGCAGCGCTTTCGCGGTGAGGCAGAGCTGGCACCGCTGTACGCCGAGAGCCGTTCGGCTCAGGAGGGCGCTGACGGTATCGAGCGCGTCTTCAATGCCGGTTATGCCGAGTACGTGCAACTCAAGCCACGTCCCGGCATCGAGCCTGATGTGGTGCTGTCCGGCGTCGAACGCGCATTGCAGGTCGCCATCAGCGAGGAGGAGCTGCAACTGGAAAAAGGCCTGCAGTTTCTCGCCACGGTCGGTTCGGTCAGCCCCTATATCGGCCTGTTCGGCACGGTCTGGGGGATCATGAATTCCTTCATCGGCCTGTCTCAAGTGCAGCAGGCCACACTGTCGACGGTCGCGCCGGGTATTGCCGAAGCCTTGATTGCCACGGCCATCGGCCTGTTCGCCGCCATTCCTGCCGTTATCGCCTACAACCGCTTTGCCGCGCGTGGCCAGACGCTCACGGCCCGCTACTACAGCTTCGGCAATGAACTGCAGGTGCGCCTGAACCGCACCCTGCAAGGTCTGACCCGCAACATGGCCGCTGCGGCCTGAGGACTTGTCATGCTGGTCAAACCACAACGCAAACATGGTCCGAAAGCCGAAATGAATGTCGTGCCCTACATTGACGTGATGCTGGTGCTGCTGGTGATTTTCATGGTCACGGCACCGATGCTGACCCAAGGGGTGAAAATCGAGTTACCCAAAGTCGCCAGCGAAGCGCTCGCCAGCGATACCCGGCAGCGCATCGTGACCCTGTCCGTCAAGGCGCAGGGCGGCTACTACTGGAACCTGGGTGATACGGTCGATACTCAGGCGCAGACCGATCAGGCCGCGAGCCTTGAAGACATGCAGGAGCGCATTGCCCGACTGGTTGCCGAGCGCAAGGACACGCAAGTGTTCATCCGTGCCGATGACAAGGCTGATTATGGCCGGGTAGTCGCCGCCATGGCGGCGCTGCAGCGCAGTGGCGTAACGCAATTGGGCTTGGTGACCGAGGCCCCGCAATGAACACCCTGGCCCTCGATTACCACCCGCCGCGCCGCGAATGGGTGAATGGGCCCTGGCTGCGCAGCAATGGACTGGCCGTTGCCGTCGCACTGGCGTTGCATGGCGTGCTGCTGGGCGGTCTTATGTTCGGCTGGAGCCCACACGAAGCACCGCCCGCACAGACCAGAACCCTGACCACGCAATTAGTGATTTTGCCGCCAGCGCCTGAGCCGGTTCCAGTCACCGCTGCGTCGGTTGTCGAGCCTGTTCAGCTGCCGCCACCTGCACCGGCCTCGCTGCCGATCACCCAGCCGGTAGAAGCTGCAAAACCGCAGGCAGAGCCGCAGCGCCAGGTCGAACAGGCGGCGTTGGCACGCAAGCGCGTTGACGAGCAAAAGCGCGAGCGCGAACAGCAACAGAGCGTTCAGCGCCTGCACGAAGCCGAGCAGCAAAAGCGCCAGGAACAGCAGCGGCTGGCCGAACAGCAACGTCAGCAGGTTGAGCAACAACGTCAGGCCGAACAGGCGCGTCAGTCTGCCGAGCGCGCCCGCCAGTCGCAGCAATCAGCACCACAGCAGGCCGCCGCTGACAGCAGCCAGTATCAGCCGCTCAGCAAGGAGGCTCCGGACTATCCCGAACGGGCTCTCGACAAAGGCATCGAGGGTGATTGCACGGTGGTCTACGACGTGTCGCCGCAAGGCACGGTGGTCAACCCGCAAGTGCAGGGTGCGTGCCATCCATTGTTCATCCGTCCTTCACTGGCCGCAGCGCAAACCTTTCGTTATCAGCCACGGGTTGTCGAGGGCAGGGCGGTGACCGTGTCCGGGGTGAAGAATACTTTCCACTACCGGATCAAATAGACAGCGGGCCTGATGCATGCTGCGGCAGGCCCGCACAGGTTTTAACTGACCTTGAAGCGCCGTACCAGCGCAATCAGGCGAGTGTTGGACTCGGAAAGGGCAGCGGTGCTGCGTTCGTTGCTGGAGCCGCCTTCGACCAGCTCTTCGACGATGTGCCGAACGGCAATGATGTTACGGCTGATTTCCTCTGACACCGCGCTTTGCTCCTCGGCCGCTGTGGCGATTTGCGTGCTCAGGTCGTTGATCTGCAGAACCGAGCGAGTCATGTCGTCCAGGCCGCTTGTTACGGCAGTGGTTTTGCCTGCCGTGGTCTGGCAACTCTGGCGGGTTTTTTCCATCGCGGCTACTGCGGCGCTGACGCCTTGTTGCAGGCTGCCGAGCATTTCGTTGATCTCCGACGTGCTGGCCTGGGTGCGAGCGGCGAGGGCGCGCACCTCATCGGCCACGACCGCAAAGCCACGGCCCTGTTCGCCGGCGCGCGCCGCTTCAATGGCGGCGTTAAGCGCGAGCAGGTTGGTCTGCCCGGCGATTTCGCCAATCACCGCCAGCACCGCGTTGATGCGCTTGGCGTCCTGCTCCATCGACTGCACTTTGCTGGTGGCCGAATCGACCTCGCTGATCAGTGCATTCACGCTGTCAGAAGCGTCCGCAACCACGGTTTTCGACACCTGCGCGTTCTCGTTGGCCGACTGCGTGAAGCTTGCGGTCTGCGCCGCGCTGCGGGCCACTTCGTCCGCGGTGGAGGACATCTCGGTGATCGCAGTAACGGCCTGATCGGTTTCGTTGGCGTGACGGATCAGAATGGCATTGGTAACGCCCGCCTGACTGCGAAGTTGTTCGATACCGCTGGCAATCTCGCTGGTGGAACTGCTGACGTCGAGCATCATGCGTTGCAGGTAGGCAATGAAGTTGTTGACCGACTCACCCACCTGATCTACTTCATCGTGCCCTTTGACAGCAATGCGCCGGGTGAGATCGGCATCACCGGCCGACAGCGTGTCGATGTTGGTTTTGAGCACGCCCAGGCGGTTCATCAGCGTGCGCAACGCAACGATCATCAGCACCAGCAGCACCAGAACCATCGGGATCTGCAGCCAGGCCAAGGTCTTGAGGACGGTTTCGCTCTGGCTTTTCAGCAGGTCGGTGTTTTGCGAAACGGCCAGCAACCAGGGCGTTCCAGCAACCGGCATCAGAAACAGCGTTGATTCTTCGCCATCGCTGTTCTGGTAGGTCAGACGCGAGGTGCCAGAACCTTTGACGGCGAGTGCCGACTTGATTCCATTAATGAACGGCGATTGCGCCGCCAGTTCGGAGACATTGCGCAGCACGATCTTGTCGCTGCTGCCCGGTACGTTGGACAGAATCTTGCCATCGGCCTCGATGATCATGATCCGGCCATGGACTTCCTGCTCTTTGGCTTCAACCAGCTTGTTGAAGAAGCCCAGCGTCACGTCGATGGTCGACACGCCCCAAGGCTGTCCGTCTTTGGTAATGGCCATGGCGCAGTTGGTGCGCGGTTCCGGGCTGGCGGCATCCTGATAGGCGGGCGCCCAGGCGCATTGGCCAGCAGGGGAGTTCAAGCCGCCTTTGTGCCAGCCCTGTTCGAAATAGTTGAGCGACTCAGGCGAGTTCCAATGGGTGTTGACGATCAACTTGCCCGACGCATCGCGATGGTAAAAGGTGCTGTGCTTGGCACGACCGGGCGTGCGCACGTTCGGCAAAGGCCAGATCCCGCCGCCAAACACCTTGGCTTCGCCGTACTGGTTGACCATAAACGGCAGCAGGCGGTCGATGTCGTCACTGGACAGTTGCGGCACCAGTTCAGTAATCACCCGCGCCTGCGCCTGTACGCGGGCCAACTCGGTCTTGATCTCATTGCTGATGTCTGCCGCCTTGGCGGTCAGCATGTTTTCATCGTTGGCGGTAAGCCTGGGGGACACGAACTGACCGATGCCATACACCGTCAGAACAATGACCAGCGCCATGAATCCTACGAAGGTTGCGGTGTAGCGAGCTTGTACTGTCTTGAGCGAGGCCATTTTTTTGTTATACCTGGTCCGTAGGAAAGGAATTACCTGACTCAGATGTCGACCGGGATAGATGTTTCTTGATGTGACAGAAGTGCCAACTTCAGTACGATCAGCTGTGTCTCGTGTCGCGTAAGGCACTAGAGGTACTCTCCCGTGGGTGCATCAGGAACAACCGATATCGCGTAAGCCGCACGCAGAAAATTTTTCAGCCCCTCGCTTGACTTCCTTTTCCTAATCAGTAACATAGCGCTCATTCCGCGATAGCTCAGTTGGTAGAGCAAGTGACTGTTAATCACTGGGTCCCTGGTTCGAGTCCAGGTCGTGGAGCCAGACAAGGTTTCAGAGAAGACTTTAAAAATCTTTGAAACACCGAAAACCCGCCTTCTGGCGGGTTTTTTCGTTTTGGCGCCGAGCGCTGGCAACGCGACAATTCATGGACTTGGCTGAGAAAACACCTTGAGTAGTTTTTAAATCGCCTCCAGTACCAGAAATGAATCTTACGTCTGCACCGAACGCGTCGTTGATCCGCTCGCATCGGAGGACTGCGCTTTAGACCTGCGCTTGTAATCCGCAGGCGTCATCCCGGTAAGTTGAATGAAAGCCCGTCGGAACGAGGTATCCTCGTTGTAGCCGCACTTGAGTGCCACTTGTTTAATGCTGGCTCCCGGTGTCTGGAGGAGGACGCAAGCCGTTTCTATCCTCACTCGGGTAATGAGCTCTTTAGGCGACTCATTGGTTAGTTTCTTGAATCGTCGATGCATTGTCCGCTCGCTCAGATTCAACATTTTGGCGAGCTCTTCAGCCGTCAGCCCGGGTCTGGCATGGCGAATGATTTGCTCGGTTTCCAGAAGCAGCGGATCAGCACTATTTATAAAACCGCGGGGTGCATAAACCAGTTGAGGCAGTGGCAAGCTGTCGGTCACAGAAATATCTGCGGTCAACCTGGCGACATCGGCACCGGCCAGGCACCTGATCACGTAGAGGGCTAGATCAATCCAGGACAACGGCCCTCCAGTGGTAATGATGCCGTCTTGCTGCTCCACCGCAGCGCCCCACACGGGCTGAGCCTTTGGAAATCGTTTTTTGAAAGCGTGATGCAGCCACCAGGTAGTGGTGCAACGTCTGTTGTCGAGCAGCCCAGCCTCTCCCAGAACAAACGTACCCGCGCACGCCCCACAGACCAGTACGCCTTGTTGGTGGTTCACTTTGAGCCAATCCGCCGCGCGTTTGAGGGAGTCGGACGTGGGCGGCAATTTATCCGGGCCCAAGGCCATGCCGGTAACGAGGACTGCATCAAAAGACCCCGCGGTGTAAAAGTCTGCATCAACGGGAATCAGTCTGCCCTGAGGATCGCGCAGCGCCTTGCCATCCGAACTGACGATGATCGTCTCAAATTCAACATCGATCTTGGCCCTCATTTCCGAAGCCAACCCGGGCGGTGGTGATTTCAGCGCCTGATTGGTCATCCAGAACAAATCAGCCAGCCCAGTGATGGCGGACATCAAGCTACCTTCCACAGCAACAATCGCAATGCGCATGGCAAATCCTGCTTTGGCAATCAAGTTGGCGAGTTTTGCATGAAGTGTGGCCTATTTGTTATCTAACAGTTCCAGTTGGGCCTGCTTAAGCTGTGCACAGTCATTTGCAACGGCGCTCCGACATGAAACTGCCGCTCCACACGAACTCCATGCGTCAAGAAGAGAAACGTCCCAGTCAACTGAGCTGGCTGAGCTGGCTGAGCTGGCTGAGCCGGCTTGGCCTGGCCTTGGGTTTATCGCTGTTGTTCTCCAGTGGCCCGGCCATGGCTGCGTTGCCTAACGGCACTGTGCGCAACATCGTGCTGGTACATGGCGCATTTGCCGATGGCTCGAACTGGTCGTCGGTGATTAAGCAACTGACCGCCATGGGCTATTACGTCACCGCAGTGCAGAACCCGATGACCTCATTGCAAGATGACGTTTTGGCAACGCAGCGCGTGCTTCGCCGACAAAAAGGCGACGTGCTCCTGGTAGGGCACTCATGGGCTGGCACCGTGATAACACAGGCCGGTAACGCCTCCAATGTGAAGGGCCTGGTCTATCTCTCCGCTCTGGTGCCCGACAGCGGTGAATCAGCAGCGGGCCTCCTGCAGCGACTGAATGCACCTATGACTGGCCTGACACCCGATGAGGAGGGTTGGCTTTGGCTGGACGATCCCGCGCAGTTTCATCTCGTCATGGCGGCGGACTTGCCGATGAAAAAAGCGCAGTTGCTTGCATCAGTCCAACAGCCTATCGCAGCAGCCTGTTTCGCGGAGAAGATCCAGCACGCGGCGTGGCACGACAAGCCAAGCTGGTACTTGCAAACAACGGATGACAAGGCGCTTTTACCGTCGGTACAGCGGGCTATCGCGAAACAGATTGGAGCGCAGACCTTATCAATTCGATCCAGCCATCTGTCACTAGTTTCTCATCCCGATACGGTAGCCAAGTTCATTGATCACGCCGCCAGAGAAGCCGGACGATGAAAAGTGTTCACGGCTTTTTTGACAACAACCATTACTTATCTCAAGGGCCTCAAGCATGAAAATACTGCATATTGACTCAAGCATAATGGGCAGCAACTCCATAACCCGTGCACTTTCCTCGACCCTTGTTGCACACATTCAAGGCAGCCACCGCGAGGCTCATGTGAAGTACCGAGACCTGGTCGATGATGAGTTGAAGCATCTCACGGGTCCTATTGCAGCAGGGTTCCGGCAAACCGGGATCAATGATTTTCCGGAGGCCATTCTGCAGGAGCATCAACTGTCAGAAATCCTGGTTATGGAGTTCCTGGCGAGCGATGTGCTGGTTATCGGTGCTCCTATGTACAATTTCAGCGTATCGAGCCAGCTAAAGGCCTGGCTGGACAGGATCGCTCAGGTCGGACGAACTTTTAAATACACAGAACATGGCCCTGTAGGTTTGTCCGGCGGCAAACGCGTCATCGTGGTCTCGGCTCGTGGGGGATTCTACGCGGACGGACCACTGCAAAAAATGGACTTCCAGGAAAGCTATCTCAGGGCATTTTTTGGTTTTCTGGGAATTAGCGATGTCCACTTCATCCGCGCTGAGGGCGTTTCCAGAGGCCAACCAGTACGAGATCAGGGCGTTGAAAAAGCAACCGCTGCAATGTCCGCTGTCATTGCAGGGTTGTCAGTCCCTGCTCAATAACTCACCCAGTCTGGAGGCTTGATTTTATGCTATTTGCTATCAAACTTACTTACCTTCGTCCTGCTGAGGAAGTCAACGCTCATCTGGACGCCCACAAAGCGTGGCTGGTCAACTATATACAGTCCGGAACTGTACTGTTTGCCGGCCCTCTCGCCGATGGGAACGGGGGCTTCATCCTTGCGCACGGTGAACACATCGCGGACATTCAACGAATGGTCGCCGAAGATCCGTTCGATGTTCACCGGTTGGCGACTTTCGATATCCTGAGTTGTAATCCTGCAGTGCGCTCTGCCGATTTCGCAGCCCATTGGGCCAGCGGAGCCAAGTACATAGACCGTGTTTAGCGCGTTGTTTTTCGCATAAGCGTTTGTGATTTTTGGGTGCCTATACTTCTATTCAAGTCCAGCTCGTGGAGCCAGACAGTATTTCAACGCTGCCAGGCAATGCCATTGAACAAGAAAAAACCCGCCTTTATGGCGGGNGTCAGCCAGCCCGGGCCGCCCGCCTGGGAGTGAGTGAACAGAATGCCGGGGCCGATCTTGTCGAATATTGCCGATACCCCGTCAGAGATGACGTTCATATCGAATGGCCCGGTGTTTGGCGTCATGGCCCTGAAAAACTGCTCGCGTGTGCCGGGATCACGAGCAACCTGCACGCCATTGAAGTACTCGGGCCACAGGCCGATGCGGAACTGGTTGAACCAGAGTTGCTCGTCCGGTGTGGGTTTTAGTGTCGCTTCGACCATGCTGCGACCGGCGTCGCCGCGGCGCGGCTGATCGATCAGGTAGACGCCGAACCGGCGCCGCAGAAATATATTCTGAAAACCCTCACGGCCATCAGCGGTAGTTTCCCAGGTCCTGGAGAACTGACCTGCGCCGTGCCACATGACGATTGGCAGTTTTCGTGCGTTGACCGGCACTTGATAAAACACATAGGCATGATCCCCGTGGTAAGTCTGGCCATCGGGCTGCATGGGTTTGCGCGGGTTGAACGTGCCCGGTGCAGTGATCATCTCGCCACCGGCGGTAAAGCTGCCTTGTTTCTGGATCGCCAGTGGCGCGCTGTTGTTGCCCGGTTCGCTGGAACTCACCGCGCAGGCTGCCAGCATGCCCGCCATAGCAAGCGCCAGAAGGTTTCTTGCCATGTTCATGATCATTCCTTTGACGTTTCGAGTGCTTGTGTCAGCGCCTCGCGTGCGCGTCTGGCAATGGTTTCATCTGCCTGTTCGGCAAGTATGTTGGTCACTTCGCGCAACTGTGCAGCGCTTAAACCCACCCTCATGCTCGCCAGCATATGGGAACGCAACTGCGGCTCGGCACCCGGCGTTGCTGCCAGGGCGCCGACCGTGGTCAGCTCGCGGCTTTGCCAGTCGAGGTTGTCGCGCTCGAAGATGTCGCCGAACAGATGGGTTTGCAGGAACTGATTGATGACAGGGGCGAAGTCGAATAAAGGCCCTTTGACGGTGCCGCCGGAAATGCATGTCTGATTGGCTACTCCTGCCTCACGCAACGCCTCGCCTGTGGGGATCGCCCGGCCGGGTTCGTTTCCGGGTGCGTCCTGAATACCGCGCTGTTTGCGCGCCTCGACCGTTTGCATCAGTTCGCCCAGCGCATTGAGGCTGCGTGGAAACCCGGCATAGGCGTAGAGCTGAACCAGAATCTCCTTGGCCTCACTGATGGATAGGCCCGCGTCGAGCCCCTGATTCAGCGCCGAGTCAAGCTTTGGCATATCGTTGGTAGCCATGAACGCGGCGATCAATGGAATGGCTTGCTGCTTGCCAGACAGCGTGCCAGCCGGTGGCGTCGTGTTTGTCATGGCAGGCGCTGGCGCATGCTCCTGAGCGACGGCGGCCGTTACATTGCCCAACCCGAGGCACGCTGCCAGCAAGGCAGCCAGAGGCCGGGATCTGCGATGAACTACTGAGCCGAAAAGCGACGGTGTCATTGGCGCATGCCCTCGTATTCTGCGTCGGAGACCTTTTCGGCCCATGTAACAGCTTTACCTTCCAAAGCTTCTGCCAGCGCGATATGCGTCATCCCGTTGGTGGCCGTCGCTCCGTGCCAGTGGCGTACCGACGGTGGGATCCAGACGATGTCCCCGGGACGTATTTCCTGACGAGGCCCACTTTCTTTTTGCACATAGCCGACACCGGCAACCACGATGAGCGTTTGCCCGAGCGGATGGGTGTGCCAGGCAGTGTGTGCGCCAAGTTCGAAGGTCACGGTGCCACCGCCAATGCGGGCTGGACTGTCTGCCTTGAACAGGCTGTCAACACGCACTGCGCCGGTAAAGTTTTCGGCGCTGCCTTGAATGGAAGGCTGCGTGCCTGCACGGGTAATGCGGATGTCCGCGGACTGCTCGGCATGCGCCACTCCAGTGACCAACGAGAAGACGACAGGCAGAGCAATCAGGGTTTTCATCGGAATAATTCCTGACAGGGAAGGGACGCTGCTGCGCATCGGCAGCAGCCTTGATCAATGTGCGGTCACAGACCGGTCATCTTCAGCGCCGCTTCGGGCAGGCGATCACCGAGCAGAGCGATGCGGTCTGTCTGCTCGTGAATCATGTGCAGGTCCTCCGCAGTCAGTTCCAGCTCGACGGCCCCGAGGTTTTCATCAAGACGGTGTTGTTTCGTGGTGCCGGGTATCGGTACGATCCAGGGCTTTTGGGCCAGCAGCCAGGCCAGCGCCACTTGCGCAGGCGTAGCGTTCTTGCGCTGGGCAACCGCCTTGACGACGTCGACCAGCGCCATGTTGGCCTTGCGTGCGTCCTGGGAAAAGCGCGGTACGACGCTGCGAAAGTCCGAGGCATCGAACTGCGTGTGCTCGTCGATCTTTCCGGTCAGGAACCCCGCACCCATTGGGCTGAACGGCACGAAGCCGATCCCGAGTGCTTCAAGCCCAGGCAGAAGGTCCTGCTCGGGACCACGCCAGAACAGCGAGTATTCGCTCTGCACGGCTGTCACCGGCTGCACCGCATGGGCGCGGCGAACGGTATCGATACTCGCCTCGGACAGGCCAAAGTGCTTGACCTTGCCCTCGGCAATCAGGTCTTTGACGGTGCCTGCGACATCTTCGATGGGGACGGCGGGGTCGACGCGGTGCTGGTAGAAAAGATCAATGCGGTCAGTGCGCAGGCGCTTCAACGTCGCTTCGGCAACGGCGCGAATATGCTCCGGGCGACTGTTCGTGCCCGCGCCTCTGGCACCGCTGATCAGGTCGATGTCGAAGCCGAATTTGGTGGCGACGACCACGTGATCACGAATCGGCTGCAAGGCTTCGCCCAGTAGCTCTTCGTTGCTGAACGGGCCGTAGGCTTCCGCGGTATCGAAGAAGTTGACCCCACGCTCGTGCGCGCTGCGGATCAGGCTGATCATGGCCTGCCGGTCGGCGGCCGGGCCGTAGGCCGAGGTCATGCTCATGCAGCCAAGGCCCAGCGCCGATACCTGAAGAGAACTGTTGCCTAAATTGCGTTTTTGCGTCGTGTGCCTCCCGTGGAGCGAACCAGCACAGCTCGCGGGCGAAAAAACATGAATGGGCTGTTCTCAGTGACGATTGCACTGCAGCAACATCGGTCGAGAGGAAGTTATGCGAGGGAAGGCTGAGGTACTAGACGGGTAAATCGGCAAGGGTATATGAGGAAAACTAATTAATCGGCTGCTGAACGAGTCTGGAGCAGATTTTCGCGCCAATGCGCAGCATGGGCGCGATAGTCATCAGGACGTGTGTGTATAAACGTGAGCGATGAGCATGACGGCGGTAATCAATGCTCAATACGGCGAAATAGTCCCCAGCAAACCCACCGCTATTGCCAGCAACAAAAAACCTATCAATGAAAGTCCGAGCTTGCCCATGAGCGTCTCCTGCTGATCGATCTGTCTGTAACGAGTCGCAGGTTCCGGTCTATGACGGTTGTCCTGCGCGTTTTAATGCGTGGCCATTATCCTGCGCAGGCAGATTCTGGTACAGATTCAGAAACAGCTTAAAAATACGGATCAGTTGTACGTGGGCCGAACGTAAACACTTCAGAACGACGCGATGATTCGTCCAAGCATCGCCATGGCCTGCTCGCTGCGTTCATCCCAGGGCGTGCCGTAGTTCAGGCGTGCGCAGTTCTTGAAGCGCTGCGAGGCCGAGAAGATCGGGCCGGGTGCCAGGCTGATACCTTGGGCCAGGGCCATCTGGAACACCTGCAGCGAGTCTACTTGCTCGGGAAATTCGAACCACAGAAAGTACCCGCCAGCGGGGCGGGTGACGCGTGTCGCTGCCGGGAAATAACGAGCGGCGGCGGCCAGCATCGCGCCTTGTTGCAGTTCGAGGGTGTCGCGCAATTTGCGCAGGTGGCGATCGTAGCCGCCATGTTTGAGGTAGTCGGCAATCGCTGCCTGGGCGGGGACAGAGGGTGAAATGGTGGTCATCAGTTTCAGCCGATTGATCTGTTCGGTATGACGTCCGCCTGCCACCCAGCCGACACGGTAGCCGGGAGCCAGGGTCTTGGAAAACGAGCTGCAGTGCATCACCAGCCCGCTGCGATCCAGGCTTTTGACCGGATGGGGGGCATTGGCGCCGTAATACAGCTCGGCGTACACATCGTCCTCGATCAGCGGGATCTGCTGCCGTTCCAGCAGGTTGTAGAGCCTGAGTTTTTTCGCCTGGGTCATGCTCGCGCCCAGTGGGTTCTGGAAGCTGCTCATGAACCAGCAGGCTTTGATCGGCAGGCGTGTCAGGCTGTCCTGCAAAGAGTCCAGATCCACGCCGTCACGCGGATGCACGGGGATTTCGACGGCTTTCAGCTTGAGCCGCTCCAGTACCTGAAGGCAGGCATAGAAAGCAGGTGCTTCGATGGCGACCAGGTCGCCGGGCTCGGTGACGCATTGCAGACACAGGTTCAGGGCCTCCATCGCGCCGTTGGTGATCACCAGTTCGTCGGCGGGCAGGCGCACGCCACTGATCATGTAGCGCAGAGCAACCTGGCGGCGCAGTTCGGAGTTCCCGGTGGTCATGTCGCTGACAATGCCCGCTGGCGTCATCGCCCGCACCGCTGAAGACATCGACTTGGCCAGGCGCGGCAATGGGTAAAGGTGCGGGCTGGGAAATGCCGAGCCGAAAGGGACGGTGTCCGGGTTCTTGAGCGAGCCAAGCACGGAAAAAATCAGGTCGCTGACGCCCAGTTCGGTGCCTTCGCTGGTGTGCCTGACCAGTTCAGGCTCGGTCAGCGCATTGGCAGCATGCTCGCGCACGTAATACCCGGAGCGTGCGCGAGCCTGAATCAGGCCTTTGTCTTCCAGCAGGTAATACGCTTTGAAGACGGTTGCGGGGCTCACCGAATAGGTGCGACTGGCAACCCTGACGGAGGGGACTTTCTCACCGGCGGGCAACACGCCGCTGCGAATCATTTCCGAAATGTCGGCGGCGAATTTTTCGTAGCGTTTCATAGAAGGCATCGGGGGCAAATGATGGCTGCATCATGAGTGAAAACCGCCTTTGCAAACAGGGGCAAGTTATCCTGGAAAAAGCATATCAGCTGCGCTGTGTCGCTGTCGGGCAGGCATCTGCGTCTTGAACCCCTCAAACGGATGGGGCTATGATGCTCACGTCCTGCGACCCATCGAAGGAATCACTTTTGTCCCGTTCCAGCTGGCTGCCTACGCCGCCTTAGCGCTTCGCCCCCTCGCCACACCCTGACTGCCACTGACTGCGGTCGCCTGTCGCTGTGTCCGTTTTACGGTCGCCGCCACCTCCATCACTACTCATTCGAAAACCGATGCACACGTACGTCCGGCATTCGCTGCTGCGCGTCCCGCTGTGTTCGACACAGGTATTTCCATGCTCGAAAAAATCAAAGCTACGTGGTTTTCCAACGTTCGTGCCGATGTATTGGCCGGGCTTGTCGTTGCATTGGCCCTGATTCCAGAGGCCATCGCGTTCTCCATCATCACCGGGGTAGACCCGAAAGTCGGGCTTTACGCGTCGTTCTGTATCTGCGTGGTCATCGCGTTCGTGGGCGGGCGCCCGGCGATGATTTCTGCGGCTACAGGTGCGATGGCATTGCTGATGGTGAATCTGGTCAAAGAGCACGGGCTTCAGTATTTGCTGGCCGCCACCTTACTGTGCGGCGTGCTGCAGATTGTTGCGGGGTATTTGCGCCTCGGAGAACTGATGCGCTTTGTTTCACGATCAGTCGTGACCGGCTTTGTGAACGCGCTGGCGATTCTGATTTTTATGGCCCAACTGCCAGAACTGACCCATGCGACCTGGCCGGTCTATGCGATGACGGCGGCGGGCCTGGCGATTATCTATCTGTTCCCGCGCCTGCCATTGCTGGGCAAACTGCTGCCGTCGCCGCTGGTGTGCATTCTGCTGCTTACGGCAATGTCCATTTACATGGGCCTTGATGTACGAACAGTCGGTGACATGGGCGCAATGCCTGACAGCCTGCCGGTGTTCATGTGGCCGGACGTTGCACTGAATCTCGACACGCTGTGGATCATCCTGCCGTATTCCGCGGCGTTGGCGGTGGTGGGCCTGCTTGAGTCGATGATGACCGCAACCATTGTCGATGATCTGACCGATACCGCCAGCGACAGGAATCGTGAGTGCAAAGGGCAGGGCATTGCCAATATCGCCAGTGGTCTGATCGGCGGCATGGCCGGTTGCGCGATGATCGGCCAATCAATGATCAACGTGAAGTCGGGGGGCAGAACGCGACTCTCGACCCTCAGCGCGGGCTTGCTGCTGTTGATCATGATGCTGTTTCTGGGCGACTGGCTGGCGCGTATTCCGATGGCAGCACTGGTGGCGGTGATGATCATGGTGTCGATCAGTACGTTCAGTTGGGAGTCGATCCGCAACCTTAAACAGTACCCGCTCTCGACCAATATTGTGATGGTCGTGACGGTCATCGTGGTGGTCGCCACCCATAATCTCGCCTACGGCGTGCTGGTGGGTTCTCTGCTGGCCGCGATGTTCTTTGCCAGCAAGATCGCCCGTTATCTCGATGTCACTTCGCAACGCGACCCCGAGCACAGCCACCGCACTTATTACGTGACCGGTCAGGTGTTTTTTGCTTCTGCCGAGCGCTTCATGGCGTCCTTCGACCTGCGCGAAAACGTCGAAACACTCGCCATTGATCTGCGCGAGGCGCATTTCTGGGACATCACTGCGGTTGCCGCGCTGGACAAGGTGGTGCTCAAGCTGAGGAGGGCGGGTATCAGTGTGGACGTTGTAGGTATGAACCGGGCGACGGCCACGCTGGTGGATCGGTTTGGCGTGCACGACAAACCGGACGCTATCGATTCGTTGATGGGGCATTGATCCGCAGGTTCGGGTCAGCAGGGTCAGGCCGGGATTTCCAGGCGGATCACCGACCCGCCGCCAGGCCTGTTGCGCACCCCGATAGTGCCGTCATGCTCGAGGCAAATAGCCCGGGCGATGGACAGGCCAAGGCCGCTGCCTCCCGAATAGCGCGCCCGCGAACGTTCGGCGCGCCAGAAACGGTCGAACACCTGTTCAAGGTTTTCCGAGCCGAAGCCGGGCCCGCGGTCGGAGACGGTCAGTTCCATGCTCCGTGCGCGGGCCCTGCCGACAATCAGCAGTTCACCGCCCATCGCCGAGTAGCGCAGCGCATTATCGACGAGAATATTGACCACCTGGCCGATCCGGTCACGGTCGGCGGTGACGGTCAGTCGTTGGGGGATGTCGATCGTCACGACAACGCCCGCTTCATCGAGCTGTGTGGCAAACCAGCTCAGGCGTTCGGCCACCAGTTTCTCAAGGGAAAATACCGTCTTGTCCAGGGTCAGCTGGCCAGCGCTGGCCAGTGAGAGAAGGTGCAGATCGCTCACCAGTTTGTTCAACTGGTTGAGCTGGCGGTGGACCATTTCCAGTTGTGCCAGATCGCGCGGGAACACTTCATCGATCATGCCCTGAATGCGCCCCATGGCCGCGTTCAGTGGCGTGCGCAGTTCATGGGCGATCATCGCGCTGGACTCGCTGACCTCCAGTTCGTAACGGCCCAGTTGGGTAGTCATGGTGTTGAAGTCGCTGACCAGCGCCTGTAGCTCGTCCGGGTCTTTGTCGCTCATGGGCAGGCGCGTCTTGAAGTCGCCCTGGGCGACCTGACGCGCGCCCTTGGCAATCGAAGAGAACTGGCTGGAAAGCGGGCGGGAGAACAGAAAGCCGAAAAAGATGATGATCGGGATGGCCATCATCACCAGCGCTGCCAATACCCACCACTCCTTGTTGGCGATGCCCGGCAGCAGGTTTTCGATCGGGTAATACTCAAAGAACAGCTCGCGAAGCTTGACCATGTCCATGGCAGGTTCGGCCTGCAACCTCACGAACTCCGTGCGCACATCGGCTGGCATTGCCTGCAATGTGAGCCAGTCAGACACCGTGACGTGCAGCCACATGCAGAACGCGATCACGATGACTGCGCCGACGGCCAGCATGCTCATGCGCATGCCGACCCAGTGCCATAAAGGTTTCTGCCGGTGTCTGAAGAAACGTCGCATGAGGCTCACCTGAATCGATAGCCGACAGAGCGGACAGTCACCAGCACATTATCCACGCCTTGAATTTCGAGTTTGCGACGCAGATTGTGCACGTGCGCATCGACAACCCTGGCCAGCGCCTCGCTGTCGGGCAGGCAGATTTCCAGCAATTCTTCGCGGGTGAAGGCTTTGGAGGGTGTTTTCAGCAAGGTCGAAAGGATCTTGAACTCGGTGGGTGTCAGGTCGAGCAGTGTGTCTGTGCCGTCGTGTCCTTCAATGATGGCGGTGACTGCATCCAGGTCCACCAGCAGGTTCTGGTAACGCAAATGGCGGTCGTTACTGGCGTTCTGCTGGGAGCGGCGCAGCACCGCGTGCACACGGGCCACTACTTCCTTGGGGTTGTAGGGCTTGACCACGTAATCGTCAGCCCCGTAGCGCAATGCACCGAGCTTTTCCGGTTCGTCGCCCATGGCCGTGACCATGATCACCGGTGTGTCGCTGCAACGGCGCACCGCCGACAGCACGTCCGTACCACTGACCAGCGGCAGCATGACGTCCAGCAGAATCAGGTCGGGTTTCCACTGGCGATGCATATCGATACCGCGCTGCCCGTTTTCGGCCAGCCCTACGCTGAACCCGTCACGACGCAGATAAGCCTCGAGAATGCTGGCGCTGTCGGCATCGTCTTCGACGATCAGAATGCGTTTTCCTGACACAAGAATGCCTCTTGATCAAATCTTGATAATTCACGAACGGTTTATTGAAAGTCGACGTTCAGGATTGCGTCCAGAGCCCACTGTCGCGGACAGATCCTATGCTGATGAGTACACCGCTGTCCAAGCGTATCCGCAACCTCGGATGCTGTTGCCTGGCTATGCTGCTGAGCCTGGTTTTTTCGGGTTGCTCGTTGATTCCCGAGTATCAGCGCCCGGCCTTGCCGGTTCCTGCAAACCAGTTGTCTGCTGTCGTCCCGGCCGGTGATGCGTCCATTGCCATCGCGCTGACTGCGGACGAAGAAGCGCTGGCTGCCGAGCTGTCGCCAAAGGGTGAATTGCGGGCTCTGCTGCAATCAGCCCTGACGTTCAATCGCGATTTTCGCGTGGCGTTGCTGAGAGTGGATGAAGCCAGGGCGATGCGCGGCATAACCCGTGCCGATCGTTTTCCGACAATTGCCGCAGGCGTCCAGCGTAACCGCCAGCACTTCGATAATGCGGCTGCCGATGAGCGTTATGGTCAGGACATTTCCATAGCATCGGTGGGCGTCTCGGACTTTGAGCTGGATTTTTTTGGGCGCGTGCGCAGCCTGTCCGAGGCCGCGCGGCATGATTATCTGGCCAGCACGTATGGCCAGCAGGCGGCGCGCAGTGCGCTGGTTGCCGAAGTGGCTCGCGCCTGGCTGGCCGAGCGTCTGGCCGCCGCCGTGCAGCAGGATGCGCAGACCGTTCATGACGCCCGGCTGATGCTGGTAAAGGCCGCCGAAGAGCAGCAGCGCCAGGGTGCCATTTCACTCGACGATCTGATGGCGCAGCGCCTTGAAACCTTGACTGCACAGCAGCAGGTGCAGGATGCGCTAAGCGATCACGCGAACGCTTCCCAGGCTTTGCTGCTGCTCACCGGCTACTCGGCAGTGTTGCCAGCCACCACGCCGGAAACGCCAGCGCTGACCGCCGCGCTGGTCGAGACACCGGCCTGGCTGTCGAATCTGCCGTCTCAGCGTCTGCTTGAGCGTTTTGATATTCGTCAGCGCGAAGAAGCACTCAAGGCCAGCAACGCCAATATTGGAGCCGCCCGTGCTGCATTCTTTCCGTCCATAAAACTCAGTACCAGCGTAGGCCTGCAAAGCGACAGTCTGCGCACGCTGTTCAGCAATGGCAGCGGTACCTGGCTGTTCTCCCCGCAACTGAACCTGCCGTTGTTCGACGGCGGGCGTAATCAGGCCAACCTGGATCTGGCGCATGTGCGCCAGCAGATCGCGGTCGCCGAGTATGAAAAAGCCATTCAGAACGCCTTCCGTGAAATGGCCGGTGTGCTGACCCGTCGTCAGCAGGCCCTGGGCCATGTTCGCAACGAGATCGAGCGCGTCGCGCTGGTCCAGGAAAAAGTGCGCCGCCTGTCCTTCGAGCTCAATGCCGGTGCTGCCGAACGCACGGCATTGCTGGGCTCCACCATCCGTATCGCCGAAGCCGATGCAGCCGGTCGCAAGTCACTCGATGAGCTGCAACAAAACCGGATCGACCTGTTTCGAGTGCTTCGCGGCGCAGAACCGACAACCCCCCCTCAATCCTGAATGAAACCGGAGTATCACCATGAGTCCTGAAATCGCTCGTCCTCACGTTCGTCCTGCACTGCTCAAGCCTGCGCTTGGCGTGTTGATCGCCTCAGTGGCCATGACACTGGTCGGTCAGGCCTGTGCTCAGGACAGCGCGTCCACGCAAAGCCAGTCCATTTTCGGCGACAGGTTCAACGTCAATTTCGGCCTCGGTATGGCCGTGCTGCCGCGCTACATGGGGGCCGATGAATACCGCAGTCAGGTGTTGCCGATGCTCACCGTCCAGCGCGGCATCTTTTTTGCGGATACCGCGCGGGGAGTGGGGCTGCAATGGCAGTCGGATTCCGGGTTCGGGGCCAGCGCAGCGCTCAACTACGATTTCGGCCGTACCGAGAAAAACAGTACAAACCGCCCTGGTTCCAATGAGCTCATAGGGATGGGCACCGTCAAAGGTGCAACGGTTGGCGACTTCATGATCTCTCAACAGCTCACACCGTGGTTGTCGGCCAGTGCCGAGGCCGAACTGCGTGTGGCCGGTGAAAAGCGTGGCAATCGTTACCGCTTGGGTTTTGAGGGCATCGCCTACCACAGCCAGACCGATACGGTGACGCTGGATATCGATGCGCATGCCGGTGACGGCCGTTACAACCAGACCTACTTCGGTGTGAGCCCGATCCAGAGCCAGCGCACCGGCTTTTCCAGGTTCACGGCAGACAGCGGGATTTACGCGTACTCGGCTGCGCTCGCCTGGCAGCACACCTTTGATGCCCACTGGTCAACCGTTGCAAGCGTCGGTGTGACTCACTACACCGATCAGACCCGCGGCAGCCCGCTGGTCGAGACCGATGCCGAAGGCAGCGGTTTGATTGCCTTGAACTACGCCTTCTAAAGGGGTGAAGCCTGCCATGCGATTACATCCCGATGGGTTTCCTGATCTACAGCGATGTGTTTTACACGCTTGCAGTATCGTAATGATCGCCCTGATGGTCAGTGGGTGCAGCGATAAACATACGGCCAGCGTCTCGGCCATCCGTGCCGTCAAGGTTGAAGCTGCACGGGCAGGAGAGGGAACCACGGTGCGCTTTATCGGCACCGTTCGGCAGCAGGAGCGCGCCAGTCTGGCGTTTGAATCGGCAGGCACCCTGACAGAACTGCGGGTCGACATTGGCGATACCGTTGAAAAGGATCAGGTGCTCGCCAGCATTGACCGACAGCCTGCGCAGCTGCGTCTGCAAGAGGCGCAGGCCAGTCTGCGTCTGGCCAGAGCGCAGGCGGTTGAACGTGAGCTTAATTATCAGCGTCAGAAGCGTCTGCTCGCGGCAGGCAGTGTCGCCCAGAGTGTTGTCGAGTCGGCCCTGGCATCCAGCGAGCAAGCCAAAGCCGAGCAGGTCCGGGCCCAGGCCGAACAGGCTCTGGCCCATCGCGAGCTGGACCGCACCCGTTTGATCGCACCCTTTGCCGGGCTAGTAGTCGCACGGCATGCACAGCCGCGCACCGTGTTGCCCGCCGGGCAAGTGGTGCTGGACATCGAATCCGCTGCCGGGCAGGAGGTGGTGGCTGCTGTTCCGCTGGCGCTTGCCGAAACGCTCAAACCTGGTGACCTGGCCAGAGCCTCAAGCACGGCAGACGGCACTTCAGGGTTTGATCTGGCACTCGAAGGCATCTCACCCCGTGCCGATGACGGGCTGGTCAGAACGGCTGTGTTTCGTGTGCTGCGACCTGCCAGTAGATTGCCCAGCGGCGTCACGCTGCTGGTGCAGATGCATCCCGATACCGGCACACAGCCCTTGTCGGTCCCGGTCCAGGCGTTGTGGATGGGCACCGGCAGCAACGCCGCCGAGGTCTTTGTTTACCAGCCAGGCGGAACAGTCGCCATCCGCTCTGTTTCGCTGGGTACGGTTAAAGATGGCCGGGCGTTGATCGCCAGCGGCCTGGCTGTCGGGGAGCGAGTGGTCACTGCCGGCGCTGCTTTCCTGCAGGACGGCGAGACCGTCACTCTGTTTCAGCCTGGCACACGTTTGACCGGGGGCACGCAATGAGTCTTACCTACCGCGCAATGAGCGCGAGCCGCCTGACCCTGTTTGCGGCCTTCCTGATTTTGCTCGCCGGTGTCGCGACCTTTTTGGGGTTTCCGTCGCAGGAAGAACCTTCGGTGACGGTTCGCGACGCACTGGTCAGCGTATCCCTGCCAGGACTCTCCACCGAGCGGACGGAAGAGCTGCTTGCCAGGCCACTCGAAGAACGTATCCGTGAACTGGCCGAGATCAAGAACATTGTCACCACGGTCCAGCCAGGCCGGGTGATTGTGCAAGTCACGGCGTATGACACCATCAAGGATCTGGGGCTGCTGTGGCAACGACTCCGGGCGAAGGTGAGCGAAACGAACGGCGTCTTCCCGGCTGGCACCCAAGGGCCCTTTGTGGACGATGATTTCGGTCGCGTGGCAGTGGCTTCCGTTGCGTTGACGGCGCCGGGTTTTACCATGAGCGAGATGCGTGCGCCGATAAAACGCCTGCGCAATCAGCTTTATGAGCTCAAGGGTGTCGATCAGGTCGAGCTGTATGGCCTGCAGGACGAGCGAATCTACCTCGACTTCGATCACCAGACACTGGCGGCAGCCGGGCTTTCGCCGCAGCAGTTGCTCCAGCAATTGCAAAACCGCAACCTGATCGCGCCGGGAGGCAACCCGGTCATCGGGCAACAGAGCACCACGCTCTCGGTCAGCGGCGAGGTGCTGTCGCTGGATCAGCTTCGTCAGTTTCCCGTGCAGTTGCCCGGCGGGCAGATGGTAGCGTTGCATGACCTGACCCGAATATCGGTGAGCCCTGTCGACCCGCCGGAAACCGAAGCGATCTATCAAGGGCAGGATGCTGTGGTGCTGGCCGTTTCGATGCAGCCCGGGCTCAATGTCCAGACGTTCGGTGCCGCTCTGCGCAAAAAGCTCGGTGAGCTGGAACAACAACTTCCAGCGGGTTTTACCCTGCACATCGTGACGTTTCAGTCCAGCGTGGTTCAGCACGAAATGAACAAGATGTATCACGTCATGGCCGAAACGGTCGTTATCGTGATGTGTGTGGTCATGCTGTTTCTGGGCTGGCGTACCGGCCTGGTGGTCGGGGTGATTGTGCCCCTGACCATCCTGAGTACATTGCTGGTCATGCGCTCGCTGGGGATAGAACTGCAGACGGTGTCGATTGCCGCGATCATCCTGGCCCTCGGGCTGCTGGTGGACAATGGCATTGTCATCGCCGAGGACATCGAGCGGCGTCTGCACGCCGGGGAGGACCGACGGCGGGCCTGTGAGGAAGCCGGGCGTACGTTGATGATCCCCTTGCTGACTTCGTCACTGGTCATTGTGCTGGCGTTTTCGCCGTTCTTTCTGGGGCAGACCAGCACTAACGAATACCTGCGTTCGCTGGCGATTGTGCTCGCCACCACGCTGATCAGCTCGTGGCTGCTCAGCATCACCGTGACGCCCCTGTTATGCTTTTACTTCGCCAAGGCACCGGCAGTCTCAGGTGCGACTGACAACGCCGATGAGTATGCATCGGTGTTCTATCGAGGCTATCGAAAAGTCATCGAGAGTCTGCTGAATCACTCCTTGATCTTCATCACCAGCATGCTGGGATTGCTGACGGTTGCGGTCGTTGTGCTGACCCAGGTGCCCTACGACTTTCTGCCCAAGTCCGACCGCATGCAGTTCCAGATTCCGCTGGTGCTGGAGCCCGGCAGCAGCTCGCGTGCCACGTCTCAGGCCGTGCGCGATATCAGTCAGTGGCTGAGCAGCGATCAGGACGTCAAACACAGCATCGGCTATGTCGCCAATGGCGGGCCGAGAATTGTTCTGGGGCTCAATCCGCCTTTGCCCGCACCGAATATTGCCTACTTCACGGTCAGCGTGCGCGACGGTGCCAACCTCGATGCAGTCATTGAGCGAACCCGGCACTTCATCCTGACCCAGCACCCTGAAGTTGAAGCGCAGCCCAAGCGGTTTTCCATGGGCACCACCGAAGCCGGGATTGCGGTCTACCGGGTCATTGGCCCTGACGAAAAAGTGCTGCGAAATATTGCCCGCAAAATCGAGCAAGCCTTGTCGGCGTTGCCCGGAACCCTGGACGTACATGATGACTGGCGTACCCGGCTGCTGCGTTATGACGTAGTCGTCGATCAGTACAAGGCGCTGCATGCCGGTGTTTCCACTCAGGACATCGCTCAGGCCCTGCAACTGAGGAACACCGGGCTGTCTGTGTCATCGCTGCAGGATGGTGAAACGGCTGTGGCGATTGTGGCTCGTGAGCAGGGCACACCGATTACGCCTGCCAATGATCTGGACAGTACGTTGATTTACCCGGCTTCCGGGGCGGCACCGCTGATGTTGTCCGCCATCGCGACGGTCGAGCCCCAGGCCGAGGCATCGACCATTCAGCGCCGCAATCTGGAGCGTGCGATCACTGTGGTCGGACACAACCCGTCGTTGACCGCCACCTCGATCATTGAGCATCTGGCGCCACAGATTGCGACGCTAAACATGCCAGCGGGGTATCGCATCGAACTGGGTGGCGAAATAGAGGATTCGGCCGAAGCCAACCAGGCGCTTCTGCAGTACATGCCGCACGCGCTGGTGGCGATGCTGTTGTTGTTCGTGTGGCAGTTCAATTCGTTTCGCAAGCTGCTGATCGTCATCTCCAGTGTGCCCTTTGTGCTCATCGGCGTGTCGTTGGCGCTGGTGCTCACCGGATACCCGTTCGGCTTCATGGCGACGTTCGGGCTGCTGTCGCTGGCCGGGATTATTGTCAACAACGCGGTGCTATTGCTCGAACGCATCGAGGTTGAGCGCGGGCACGGGCTGTCTGTTCGTGAGGCGGTGGTCAACGCAGCGATCAAGCGTTTGCGGCCGATCGTGATGACCAAACTGACCTGCATCATCGGCTTGGTCCCACTGATGCTTTTTGCCGGCCCGCTCTGGGAGGGTATGGCAATCACTATCATGGGCGGGCTGGCGTTGGGCACACTGGTGACGCTGGGCTTGATCCCGATTCTGTATGGGCTGCTGTTTGACACGTTCGAACGCTGGCGTACCGCGAGTTGACTCATGACGGCCGGTGCTTGTGTAAGGTATGGTCCTGAAAACCTCGACGAAATGAACACAAGGACGGAACAACATGCGCTCATTCTCCCGCTCGCCACTGGCCGCTCATCTCGCCCTGGCACTTGCGTTGACAGCTCTGGCACCAGCGGCCATGGCCGAACCGCACAAGGCGATTCAGGCCGATGCCGAGCAATACAAGGACGAAGCCTTGCAGCTGCTGGAGCGTCTGGTGAACATCGATTCAGGCTCCGGGTATGTACCGGGCCTGACCAAAGTCAGTGATATCGCGATTGAGGAACTGAAAAAGCTCGGTGCCACTATCGAGCTCGTTCCGAATACGCCCGAGGCCAGCAATCATGTAGTCGCTACCCTGAAAGGCACCGGCAAGGCGAAGATTCTGCTGATGGCACACATGGACACCGTGTTCAAGGAAGGCTCTGCGGCCGAGCGTCCGTTTCATATCAAGGATGGTCGTGCCTATGGCCCTGGTGTGATGGATGACAAGGGCGGCATTGTGGCGGCCATCTACGCATTGAAGGTTCTGCACAACCTGAAATTCACTGACTACGCGCAGATCACGGTGTTGCTCGACGCCAGCGAAGAAACCGGTTCAGGTGTCGCTACCGAGCTGATCAAGAAAACCGCGAAGGAGCATGACGTGACGCTCAACCTGGAGCCGGGTCGTCCTGCCGATGGTCTGGTGGTGTGGCGCAAGGGGTCTGCGACGGCACTGGTCGAAGTCAAGGGCAAAGCCTCGCACGCGGGCGTTGCGCCGGAACTGGGGCGTAACGCTGCCACCGAGGTTGCGCATCAGATCCTGCAACTCGGCAAACTGGGCGATGAGGAGAAGAAGACCACCGTCAACTTTACCGTGCTCAAGGCGGGTGACCGCACCAACGTGATTCCTGATCAGGCCAGCGCCAAGGCCGATGTGCGTGCCGCCGTGCCGGAAGAGTTCGACCGCGTCGAGCAGGACCTGGCCAGGGTGTCGGCCAACAAACTGGTGCCTGACACCGAGGTCAAGACCAGTCTGGTCCGTGGCTTGCCGCCAATGCCGCAGACGCCGCAGTCCGATGCTTTGGTCGCGATGGCACAGGGCATCTACGGTGAGCTGGGGCGCACCCTGACCATCGAGAGCAGCGGCGGGGCGGCTGATTCAAGTTTGTCTGCCAGCGTAGGAACGCCAACACTGGATGGTTTTGGCATCGTCGGTGGCAACATCCATACGCCTGAAGAGTACGCCGAGGTGGGCAGTGTGGCGCCACGGATCTACCTGCTGTCGCGGATGATCATGAAGTTGTCCGGGCAACAGTGACTCGAAAAGCCTCTCGCGCAGGGTAATGAGAAGTGTTTTCCGCACGCTTCTCGTTCCTCGCGCTCCGCAGTGGAACAATAAGCAGTTAGATTGTGTATAACGAGGAGCGCAAGGCACGGGAGGCTTTAGAGTCCATAACGCGCTTTTAAACAGATACAAGACTGCAGCGCCCCCGATAGTGCATACAACGGGAGGCGGCTGGAATAGCGGTTCATTGTCGGGTATTTGCCGACAACTAGTTGTTATGACCCATCCCGTGTTTACTCATGCGCCACATTGCAGGGTTTGACCGATAACCTGCAGCCTCTTTATTTACACCTTAGCGATACAGAAAGACCGTCGTTGCGGCTCCAGAGCCTTGGAGGATCAGCGTGCTTTCACCTATTTGCTTTAAACCATGGCCATTTTATCAGTGCGTCCGCTGCCTTGGCGCGAGGCGGTTTTCGTGTGCTAGCCGATTAGCATTTCTGCATATATTTAATTATGACCTTAATGCTATGCCGAAAAGATACGCTGTCGCCTATCAAAACTAAGCACACGATCCTTTGATGCGGGCTAGAGGTCGGTACTGTCAAAATCAATTTCAAAAAAAGTTCAACAAATCGGATACAGGGTCGATACAAATATTTGACGTCATGATGATGGCGTTCTAATATTGCCCACCTTTTGATATCAATATGCTACTGCAAGGACGCACCGTGTACCCTCATGCTCCCAGAGTGGCCCTGCTGCTCATGCTCGCCATTGCGCCGTTCCCCTTGCTTGCAGCCAGCCCTCCCGCCAGTTTGCCAGGCGAACAAGACCTCATTCGTGATCGTCAGGACCGCTTGCTCGAAGAGCAACGCCGTCGTCTTGAAGACCTCAAGGACCTGCCGGGCAAACAAGCTGCACCCGCGGTACCAGGCGCGCCTGCTGACACCCGCTGCTTCACCATTCAGCGTATAGAGCTCAAGGGCGCTGATTCACTGTCGCCCGCCGAGCGTGATGAGCTGATCGCGCCGTATCAAGGCAATTGCCTTGGCGTCGCCCAGCTCAACGAGTTGCTGAAAGTCATCACCGATCATTACCTTGAAAAAGGCCTGGTGACGACTCGCGCCTATCTGCCGCAACAGGACCTGTCTACAGGCGACCTGCAAGTGCTGGTCATTGAAGGCAAGCTGGAGCATCTGCGTGGCGATGCTGCCAGCGGTCTGTCGGCGCGTGAGCTGGCCATGACCTTTCCCGGCAGGGAAGGCGAGATGGTCAACCTGCGCGAAATCGAGCAGATGGTCGATCAGCTCAACCGTCTGCCGTCCAACCAGGCGCAGATGGAACTGACCCCCGGCCAGGTCGTCGGCGGCAGCGATGTGGTGGTCAAGAACACTCCGCAAAAACCGTGGCGAGCCAACCTGTCGCGTACCAACGAGGGGCAACGCAGCACCGGTGAGCAACAATGGAACGCCGGGCTTGAATGGGACAATCCGCTGGGGCTGGCCGATCAGTTCAGCCTGCGCGGCGGCCACGACGCGATCAGCGACCGGCAGAAAGCCTCGCGCAATGCCTCGCTTGCCTACAGTTTGCCCTGGGGCTGGTGGACATTCAGCTATCTGTACAACACCAGCGAATACCGCTCGGTGGCCCAGGCCTCGAACATCAACTTCAAGCAGGACGGCGACAGCCAGAACCACCAGTTCAAGGCCGAGCGGGTCGTGTACCGCGACGCGCTGAGCAAGACCTCGCTCAATGCCGGTTTGTCCTACCTGCGCACCAACAATTATGTAGAAGACAGCAAACTGGCGCTCAGCAGCAACCGCATCACCGAGGCGCAGTTCGGCATCAACCACGGTCGACGGGTCGGTTCGGCGTTCATCAACATCGACCTGGGCATGCAGCAGGGCATCGGCGCGCTGGATGCGCAGGGTAGCCATGATCCTGGCCCGGGCCAGGCCGATGCGCGTTATCGCAAATACACCGGCACCCTTAGCTACCTGCACCCTTTTCAGCTGTGGGGCGAGAACCTGAGCTTCACCAGCCTGGCCACCGGGCAGCGCAGCGAAGATGTGTTGTTCAGCTCGCAACGTACCAGCCTGGGCGGGTCGTCGTCGGTGCGCGGTTACAAGGATGAGTTTCTGTCTGGCGACAGCGGTGGCTACTGGCGCAATGAAGTACGCCTGACCCGCCCGGTCACGCTGGACTGGCTGCGCCCGGTGTTCGCCGAATATGGCGCTGCTGCCGGTTACGACCAGGGCGTGATCCGCAACGACCGTTACAACGGCGACCAGCATGGTCGCTTGTCGAGCAACTCGTTCGAGCTGTTTACCCGAGGTCAGCACGTTGCTGCCTCAGTGACGTTCGCTCATTCCCTGGAACGTCCCGATGTGATCGAGCGCGAAGCGCCGATCTATTTCCGTATGGACTTTTTCCTCTAACCACACCGTATTCAACCTACTTGTTCCGAGGTCATTTACATGGACGTTCACCAACTGGCTCTGCTTGCTCGTCAGCCTTCTGCTGTGCTGATTGAGCGCCAGTCCTTTTGGGGAATGCCCAAACGCGGCCTCGCGCTGATTCTGGCCAATGCCCTGTTCTGGCAGCCATTGCTGGTTCAGGCCGAAGGCATCGTGGTCAGCGGGCCTAATACCAGCCTGAGCCAAGCCGGTAATGGCGTGCCCATCGTCAACATTGCCACGCCCAATGCCAGCGGCCTGTCGCACAACCAGTTCCAGCAGTACAACGTCGACAGTCAGGGCGTCATCCTCAACAACTCCACGAACCAGACCCAGAGCACCCAACTGGGCGGCATCATCGTTGGCAACTCCAACCTGCGCGGCACGGCCGCTACCACCATTCTTAACGAAGTAGTCGGGGCCAACGCCAGCCAACTCAGGGGCTACACGGAAGTGGCCGGGCAAGCGGCGCGGGTCATTGTCGCCAACCCGTATGGCATCAGTTGCAACGGCTGCGGTTTCATCAATACCC